>CAJXRF010000017.1 GCA_913058575.1 uncultured Bermanella sp. | reverse complement strand
GAAGCCGCCATATATTTAAAAATAATGAAGATCTTTCCATGGCCCGTGCCCGCAGCGCCGCCAATTACATTACGAAGCAACTTAACCTAAAACCCGAACAAATAACCATCGCAGGCTACGGTGCTGCCCAACCATTACTTAGCAATAACAGTGCAGAAAATCGCGCCGCCAACCGCCGTGTGGAAGTAAATATTTTAGCCGGTACCAACAATATGCATATGGCACTGGCTAACTCAGGCGATCAAATGGTAGCAACCGCCGGCATCGCACCAGGTGGCTTTGACTTCCCTGTTGCGTCTACGGCATCCGGCCCTATTTATGAAGAAAAAAGAATGCCTGAATTTGATAAGGCCTTTTTAGCACAAACTAACAATACACTAGAGTGGTTATGGCCCAGCGGTGATTTTCTTCCAAACATTCCGTCTACCAAAATCGCTATTAAGCATGCCATGGGGCAAAACATTCAATTAATGTTGAATCAATCACCGGTTAGCCAATTAAACTTTGCTAGCCGCGAAACCTACTCAGCCAATAATAGTGCCGTGAGCATGTGGTCTGGGGTGGATTTAAAAGAAGGTGCAAACTATTTTGTGGCCTCGGTAATAGATGAAAACGATAACGTTTTAGAGCGCATTGAGCTTACCCTTCATTATTCGGGATCACCCACTAAAGTTGAATTTATTAAAGAAGAAACCAATGCCATTGCCGATGGTGTTATGGCACCTGTGATTGCTGTACGCCTTCAAGATCGCGATGGTTACAACGTGCGAAATGGTCTGCAAGGTGAATTTACTGTCGATGCCCCTTATGTGGCACTAGACCCAAACAAAGATAAGGTACAAATTAATCGCAGTGACTATAAACCTAACTATGAAATCAGTAATGAGGGTATCGCTTACATTACCCTAGAGCCCACTACTCAAGCGGGTGAAGCGGTGATTCGTTTTCCATTGGCCAATGGTCAAGAAGAAGAAATTCGCGTTTGGCTAAAACCACAAAATCGCGAATGGATGCTCATCGCGCTAGGCGAAGGCACCATAGGCTATAACGATATTAGTGGCCATGTAGATAACGCCAACAGCCATGGTGTGGATGATGAATTTTACACCGATGGCCGATTGGCCTTATTTGCTAAAGGGCAAATTGCCGGAGAGTGGTTGGTCACCGCCGCTTATGACAGCGCGAAAGGCGAAACTACACCTTTTGAAAAACTGCTTGATCCTAACAAATATTACACCCTCTATGGCGATAACAGTCAGCAAAAGCTTGATGCGTCCATGGAAGGCAAACTTTATGTACGAATAGAAAAAGAGCGCTTCTATACGGTGTTTGGTGATTACAGCACCGACTTAAGTAAAACCGAGTTAAGCACTTATTTACGTAAATTCCATGGTATTCAATCAGTATTTCAAGGTGACACGGTAAGCTTCAGTGCTTTTGTCACTGAGTCCGCTCAGGGATTTCAACGGGATGAAATTCAAGGGGATGGTACCTCTGGCCTATACCATTTAAGCCAAGAAAATATTATTCCTAATAGTGAAACCATCACCATTCAAGTACGTGATCGTTTACGAAGCGAAGTCATTATTCAAGAAACTGAATTCACAAAGGACAGTGACTACAGTATTGATTACATAGATGGCTCCATATTCTTTAAAACTCCGATCCACTCAACCGACGAAGAGTTTAACCCCACTTACATTATTGTGCGTTACGAAACCGAAAGCGACGGCGCCAATGACATCACTTACGGTGGGCGCGCAGCGGTTCATGTTTTAGATAAACGCATTGAAGTGGGCGCCACTGTCATTAATGAAGAGCTAGGTGAAGACAGCAAAACCCTTAACGGCGTAGATGCGCGTATACAAATTACAGACGCTTTGGAGTTAAAAGCCGAAACCGCTCAAAGCGAACAAGTTACCAACGGCAATACTGTAACAGCCAATGCCCATTTAATTAGCCTTGATTATCGTGGTGAGCAATTGCAAACCAAGGCCTATGTGCGCAAAGAGGAAGCAGGCTTTGGTTTAGAGCAGCTAAATGAGGGAGAAGCCAATACCGAGAAATTAGGCCTAGAAACCACTTATTACTTCACGGCTCAGCAATATGTAAATACATTAATTAGTGATCAAAATACCCTTAACAGTTCTGCTCGCCAATCATTATTAGAAGCCAAACTTAATCAAGAATATGAAGGGGGCCGCTTTCATGTGGGTACACGAGTAAACGAAACCGTCAGTGCCACTGATGACACTACGTCTACCCAACAACTATTAGCAGGCCACTCTTTCTCTATTTTAAATGGCCAATTAGTCTTTAATACCGATGCTGAAGTGAACCTAAAAGAACAAGAAGATGTATACGACTTAGTTCGATTGGGCGCAGACTACCGCTTAAATGATCAAGTGACCTTATACAGCATTTTTGAAACGGGCCTAGAAAGCGACGCCCCACAACGCACGGTGATGGGTTTACGAGCCACTCCTTGGCAAGGCATGCAAGTAAGCAACAGTGTAGAAGAACAACAAAGCAAAGATGGCTCTAGAATGTTTGCAGTGCATGGTTTAAACCAAGAGGTAAACCTAGACGAAAATTGGTCAATCAGTTTTGGTTTTGATCAAGCACAAGATTTGCAAAACAGCATTATAGATGAAAACAATGCCGGCGCTTCGCAAGATGATTTTTACGCCATGTCTACCGGCTGGGGTTATCGCAGCCCCACTTGGCAATGGACCAATCGCATTGAATATCGTGAAAGCAGCAACAGCAATAAGTGGAATGCGCTAAGCGGATTATTCCGCCCTGTATCTGAAGGCTTAGCCATGGGCATAAATGGTGAGTATCGTTTAGATAACACCAGCGACAGTGAAACCACTTTTTATCAAGTGGAATTCGATATTGGCTTACGCCCACTTGATAACGGCATTGCTTGGTTAAATCAGTCGAAATATATAGAAGAAAAACAATCCAGCACCGACAGCGATTTAATCAGCCGCCGTTTATTGAATAACACCCACATTAATAAGCGCTTCAACAAAACTCAGCTAAGCGCTCAGTACGGTTTTAAATACGTAGATGAAACCATCGATGACGTGGCCTACAACGGTATCATTGATTTAATGGGCACCCAAATTCGTCATCACATGACCCCTAAATGGGATTGGGGCATGCACGCGCAGCGTCTTTATGATTGGGAGTTAAAAGACAGCCGTCATAGCGCAGGGGCAAGTCTAGGTTATATTCCTCGCCCTAACACCTGGGTGAGTATGGGTTATAACTTTTATGGTTTTAGTGACCGTGATTTTGATGGCGCAGGTTACAGTGCCCAAGGTATTTACTTGAAGCTTAGAATAAAAGCCGACCAAGACAGCCTGCGTGAAATGAAAGCCTACTTTCAATAATGAGTAGGCTAGTTAATCAATCGAATACTGATTCAGAAAAGTATTAAGCACTGGCCTCAAAATTCACTAACCACTTCCTTAATAGCCCACTCAGTTGGGCCTGCTCTTCCTGAGACAAGGCAGCCACCAGCTTTTGCTCGTTTTCCACATGCTCTTGCACTGCCTCTTCAATTTTCTCAAAGCCTTGCTGTGATAACTTGACCAAAAAGCTACGACGATCTTCGTTAGAGTGCACTCGCTCAATAAAATGGGCTTCTTCTAAACGGTCCAATCGGTTGGTCATGGCACCTGATGTTAATAAGGTTGCTTTATAAAGATCTGTTGGAGTTAAAGTATATGGTTCACCACTTCTGCGTAAAGTGGCCAGTACATCAAAATCCCCTTTTGAAAGCCCCATGGACTTGTGGTGATCCCAGATCTCTTTGGTTAAATAGTTATTGGTCCGCAAGATACGCGCGCAAAGCCCCATCACATCAAGGTCTAAGCCGGACTTTTGCTCTTGCCATTGGTTCAATTGGTGGTCAGTTTTATCTTGCATGATCAGCCCCTCGCTGGATCTTCATAAGTCAGTGGCACCTTGTTTTAGGCTCTGTGTGACTTATGGTCATTCTTATTATTGTCTATCTGAATGGCAATTATCTAAATAGCACTTACTTTCCCAGAACTATTTTAACCATAAGTATCTCAATAGCAACTATCTTAACTTTAAGCTAGTTGACTAATTACTACTCACACCTTAAACTAACTTCAAATTAAGATACTTACAATAAAGATAATTAATATAGAGATTCTTAAGAGGAAGATTAAATAAACGATGACACGATTGAGTTGAGGCAGTAAAAGAAAATGGAATTAAATAAAAAGGTTATAAGTGCAAATTTTTTGATGCTTATATCTACGGGGTTTATTGCAGCCTCATTTCCGGTAACCCAAGCACTTCTGCAATATTGGGCGGCAGATATCGCTTTATTCACCCGCTTTGCCCTTTCTACTTTGGTATTTTTAGCCTTACTTAAAATGAAGGGCAACAAAGACAAAATTATTCCTAAAAACTGGCGCGCTTATTTATTCATTAGCTTATTTTACGCACTGTTTTTTATGTCCACATTTGAGGCCCTTAAATACACCACAGCCTTTAATGCAGGGGTAATCTATACCCTAATGCCTGGACTGTCTTTGCTGTTATCTTGGTTTCTATTTAAAGACAGTAATATTAAACGATATTTATTGCCGTTAGCTTTATCAACGGCTGCAAGCTTTGTCGTGATATCCAATGGCAGCATGAACATAGGTGACTTTTTTGCTCATATGAACATGGGTGACATTTTGTTTATTGCAGGTACCTTTGCCATGGCCTGTTTTTTCAACATAACCAAAAAATACACCAGCAAAGAGCAACCCTTGCTTAGCACCTTTTATGTTTTATTGGGGGTAACCTTTTGGTTAGGCATTTATGTGGCGGTATCTGGGCAAGAATTTAAAGCGCAATTGGATATTTTACCCTTAGCTCTTTTATTGTTTTTAGTGGTGTTTTGTACGGTAATTACCTTTTTCTCTTTGCAATATGCCTCACGTATTATTAGCCCAGTAAAATCATCGTCTTATTCATACTTAACGCCGGTATTTGTGATCTTAATTAACTTGGCTTTCTTCAGCATGCAAATTAACGCCATTGTTATTATTGCCTCGCTAATCTCTATGGCGTCACTGATTTACATTCAATGGGTAAAGCCAAAAGCCATTTCGCCGCCATTACCGGTTTGCAATTTACAGGCAAATGAAAGTTAAACAAAAAGAATTACCCAGTAAAATCGGCCGGGGTGTTGTAGTTATTAAACCCCTGGGCCTGCTTAGAAAAATCCACATCCACCACCCCAATGCTATCTAGCCATTGGTACGTTTTGCGCTTGCCTGATAACAAAAACATCATTAAGTCTTCCTGCAAAATTTTATGCAGCAACAAATGTAAGTTCTGGCGGCGCTCACCATCATGAGCCACACAGGCTTTTGATAACATGTCAGAGGCTCTTTGAGTCATGCGTGAAAGATAATCAAGGGGCAGTTGTGGCGTATCACATGGGCTAAACAACACCCAGTCTTCTCGGGCTTGCTGCAAACCTGACAATATTCCTAATAAAGGCCCTGCACGCTCACCAATATCGGGGAATTGGGCATCTGCAAATACCTTAAAACCCAAGCCCTGATACTCACTAACGCTGCTGTTACTGTTTAACCAAACCTCACTTGCCCCTTCAAAACCCTTTAATACTTGGCAGACCATAGGCAGCCCCTCATATTGCACCAGACCTTTGTCTTTACCGCCCATGCGTAGGCTCTGACCGCCAGCCAAAATAATGCCACTAATGTTCATTTACAGTGCCTTTGAGGAAAAGCGAAAGGGGCATTAAAGCTGGTTAAACCAAGATTCTCAAGGCTGAATGACACACTTGACCTGCCTGCTTTAAATGCGTCTAATGGGCCCTCTTTCAGCGAACAAGTGTTTACCCAATGTTACGTCGTCATATGCGCGAACCCTTTTCAGGCCTAAGCCACTTCATGGGTGCTTTACTTGCACTTGCAGGCTTGGCCTATATGTTGGCGAACATTCCTGAGCAAAGACCCCTGCATTACCTTGCCAGCTATTTGGTGTTTGGGCTAAGCATGACGCTGATGTTTGCCGCCAGCGCGGTTTACCATTTAATGGAGATTAGCGAGCAAGGCATTCGTAAACTGAAAAGAATCGATCACATGGCTATTTTTATTATGATTGCAGGCTCTTACACGCCTTTTTGTTTATTAGGTCTAGATGCTAATCAGGGGTGGTGGATGTTTGGTATTGTTTGGAGCATCGCATTGTTTGGTATAGGTGTGAAAATTTTCTGGCTGCACGCACCAAGGTGGCTTTCTACGGCATTATATTTAGGCATGGGCTGGGTTGCCATTGCGGTGATTGAACCTTTAAGTGCTGCCCTGTCTGACGCTGCCATTAATTGGCTCATCGCCGGCGGCATCGCCTACAGCATTGGGGCTGTGGTTTACGCGGGAAAAAGGCCTAACCTGCACAGTAAATTTGGTTTTCATGAGCTGTGGCATATTTTTGTTTTAGCAGGCGCCGCTTGTCACTTTGTGAGCATTGGCCTGTATTTGTGAGGAGGGGAAAAACGGAACAAAAATTAAAAAAGCATTTACACACGACTATTTGCATCGTAAATGCTTTTATCTGAGGGTAATTTAGCGATGTAAGTAGTTTACATTAGCCCTTAGCCAGAATTTCTTGCAATGACTGTTTAAAAACATCGCTAGGCTGTCCGCCACTCAATAGATACTCATTGTTAATAATAAAAGCGGGCACCGACTGGATGCCCATGGATTTATATTTAGACTCTTCATCTTTAACAATATTTTTATATTGCTCGTCTTTTAATACCATTTTCGCTTCTAATTTATCAAGACCCACAGAGGCGACGACATCTAACAAAACGTCTTGCTGACTAATATCCTTTCCCTCACTAAAATAAGCTTTAAAAAGCGCTAATTTCAGCTGAGTTTGTTTATTTTTTTCGCCAGCCCAATGCAATAACACATGGCAATCTAGGGTGTTATAAATTCGTGCCCGTTGCTCAAATTTAAATTCGACTCCGCTATTTTGACCAATTTGGCGAATATGCTGCTTATTCTCCGCCAGCTTTTCTGCGGATAAACCATACTTTTCAGCTAGGTGCTCATTTATGTCTTGGCCATCTTTCGACATATGGGGGTTCAATTGAAAGGGGTGCCACTGAATGTTAGCTTCAATAGGGTCATCTAATTCTTTTAATGCCGTGTTTAAGTTTGCAAAACCAATGGCACACCAAGGGCATACCACATCGCTGACAATATCTATTTGTAATGTTTTCATATTAAACTCAAACCCTTTACATCCATGTCTTTATTTAATGCCCATTTGTTTGGTTTTAATAGAGCCCATTTCGCAACACTATTTTCAACAGCTATTTTGAATCGATGTCCAAACGGAAAATATCACTTAATTGATTACTTTCGTTTACGGTTACATTTAGGTTATTAACTTTGCCGTCCTTTAAACCGTAAATCCACCCATGCACAGCCAACTTCTGGCCCTTAGCCCAAGCGTCTTGAACAATGCTGGTATGGCTTAAATTATTAACCTGGCGCACCACATTAAGCTCACATAAGGTGTCTACTTTTTCGCTTTCTGATCTTAACCCTTTAAACATGTCTTGCTTATCATGGTAAAGATCGCGAATTTCCAATAACCAGTTATCAATTAACCCTAGTTTTTGATTTTTCATGGCGGCCGCTACGCCACCACATCCATAGTGACCACAAACAATAATGTGACGGACTTTTAATACTTCCACCGCATATTGTAAAACCGACAGTAAATTCATATCGGTATGTACCACCATGTTTGCCACATTGCGGTGCACAAATAACTCACCCGGCAACAAGCCAACTATTTCGTTGGCAGGCACACGGCTATCGCTGCAACCTATCCATAAATAGTCAGGGGCTTGCTGCTTGGCCAAAGTAGGAAAGAAATCAGGATCTTTTTCACTGATGTCACTGGCCCATTTGCGATTATTTTCAATTAACTCTTGTAACGATTTAACGTCTTTACTCATATCGACCCCGGAAAAACAAAAAATAATGCTCAATTGGCAATTTATGCCCAAGCAATTTACATGCCTTTCTTTTTACACCATTTCACTGCCATCGTGCAGCAATTTGGTTCAATTATTTTTTAAAACACCCAGATTAGTGAGAACAAATGGGGCACTGCGGATTTTTGGCCACATTAAAACGTCGCCATTGGCCCGATAAACCATCGAAACTGCTTAACGTCCCGACTAGGCTCTGCCCAGTATGACTAATGACCTTTATGGTCTCTAGGGCTTGAAATACTCCCATCATGCCCACCACAGGTGCCATGATTCCAGATTCAGAGCAGGACATCTCCTGATTATTAGATTCCGGATACACGCACTCATAACAGGGGCTATTCTCAATTTGGCTATTGATCACCATCAACTGCCCTTCAAAACGAATGGCGGCAGCACTCACTAAAGGGACTTTGGCGGCCACACACAATCGGTTATGCAAACGTCGGCTATGGCTGTTATCCGTGCAATCAAGTACTGCATCCATTTGAGCAATTAATGCTGATAATGCGTCTTCACTTAAGTATTCGCTATGAGCATGAACCTCAATGCTGCTGTTTAAATCCTGCAAAGATTTTTGCCCAGAAAGCGCTTTATTCATACCAATATGGTTTTCACGATGAAGAATTTGGCGCTGTAAGTTACTGCTTTCCAGGGTATCAGGGTCCAATAGGTGTAACTCACCAATACCAGAAGAGGCTAAATACATGGCAGCACTGGAACCTAACCCCCCTACACCTAACACCAACACCTTACTTTCAAGCAGGCTGCTTTGGCCTTCGTAGTCAAACTGGGGAAGTAATATATGTCGGCTATATCTGTCGAGTTGCTCATCATTCATGAATTGTTAGTCTTTGTTGATCATCCGTTTATTGGGCAATCATAGCCATAATCTCTCGTTTATCACAGCTTATATAAGCCTTTAAGGTGCTAAATTTCTGACCGCTTCAGCCGCTAACCTACTCATAATATTTAACGTATTAATTGGTATAAGCATGCGCAGTTTATGTTTGACTATGTTAATTTTTCTCATCAGCGCATGTGGTGGTGGCGGTTCTGCTGGGCAAAGCAGTACTGTAAATTTGCCGCTTATTCCCACCCCGCCTGTTTCGCGCTTGGTGCTATCCAACGATTATGTGGGCTTTATTATTGGTAGCCAGCCCATTGGTGTAGACCCCAGTTTAGCCACCAGCCAACAATTTGGTCAGTATTTGTATCAGCTGGATGCCGATGACAATATCACCCCGGTGACACTTCTTGATCAAACAGCCGTTGCATGGGACCTAACGGGTAACCTCACTTTCACCAGCGAAGAGCACATTATCCCGTTGGATATTATGGTCATGAGCGAAGACTATATTTTACTGACTATTTTTCATCGAAACTTTGATACCGACCCAGATAACGACTACTACAATCTTTTGGTCGACCTCGCCACAGGCTTCGTGGTTGGCGCTCCTGTGGGATTAAATCAAGAGGGTAATAGTGGCCGCAGTAATTTGACTCAATTAGGCAGAGATTACTTTCCTCCCGATAGCCGCTGGAACGATTCAGAAGAACTGTACGTAGTCAGTGTCGACTTTGATGAACTAGATCTCATGACCAGTGGGGAGTTTGTGGAAGACCCTGATCACGAGGAGCCAGTGGATCATCACTCAGGTGTCCCTTGCCCGCCCACTTTAGAGGAAGAGGAAGACACCACAATCGACGATGCACAAACCCCAAGTGAAGACACGACCACTGAAGAAACCGACACAACTGAAGACACCACAAGTGAAACCGAAACCGAAACTGAAACTGAAGCCGAAATTGACGATACCACCACAGACGACACGGCAACTGAATCAAGCGGCTCTACCTGTGTAGACAGCTCCTCGAGCGAAGTAGCTGAAGAGACACCCACCACCGAAGATGACACCAGTAACGTAAGTGCTAACTCACTAGAAAACCCTTCAGAAGCCTCAATCCAATCCCTTTCACGAGCCGCTGACGATGAAGAGTTCGTCATTCCAACCGCTATTTATCGCATGTTTTTAGGGGACAGTGGCAGCTATGGGTTAGAAAAAATCAGTGCCGAAGATGATCGTCCAGGCCTTGGCCAGTTTATCGTGAGCCGCGCCGGTATTATTATCTACCGCAACATGGATGGAGGAGATAACAGCTATCGTGTGCTGTTGGAGCACTGCGAAGGGATAACCGGAAGGCTCAGTACCGTATTAATCGCCCCACACACCAGCTTAATTGTGGCCGACGATGATCAAGGCAATTCCAGCATATTTGAGATTACCCAAAGAGGCATGAACAAACTGTTATTTAGCTGTAATGGCAGCGTAACACGAGAAGCTTATAGTGGTTATTCAGTGGGCATTAACAGCTTGCGCTTGCCTTATAACAGCCCATCTATTGCCTCTTATGACTATGCACACCCATTCTTTATTAACAGCAGTTGCGAAGGGGGGCGTTTATTCCCGCAGCAAGTGCCGGTATCTGAAATTTTAAACCCCATGCCTTCTATACCAGGTTTGCCCAACGGCGACGTAAGAGGCCTTAGAAAAAGCCAATTGTTTAACGGAAGGCTCTACTGCATTGGCTACAATGCAGGGCTAGATTTAACCATTGCTGAATTAAATCCAGTCACCACAATCGATCAGTACCAAATATTAAACTACAACTTTGGCCTTTGGTTACCCGATTTTGATACGGTGCATGTTTTAGGCAATGGCAATATCATTTTCACTGGGGACTCCCGCACGAGCCCAGAAATCAATACCATCATGCTGAACATTGATGGCACCGAAACCAATTTAAATGACTCGTTACTGGGCCTAAAAGTCATGCAACAAATAGAAATCACCCCACCCTCAGTTACCACCACCCCATAACAACCCTTGAATTACAGGCTAAATTGCCTGCCAGGGCGGTTGCTATATTGCATCATATTGACCCACTGCCATTATGGTAAATACGCAGGAAGATTGGGCTAAAAACGACTATAAGAAACGGTCAAAAGTGATACCATGGGCAAAATTTTATTAATTAGTATCAAAGCATGCTCAACTTAGACAGCCTAGCCCAACTTAAATCTCTCAAAAGCACAATCTCAGACCACCATGTTGCATCCCTGAAAGAAGGGATTGTACGCGGTAGCCAAGGCCGTTTTGGTTTTGTGAATGCCGATGATGGTCAGCAATTTTTCCTGCCACCGGATGAAATGGCCAAAGTATTCCCTGGTGACAAAATTCAATTTAGCGAAACCACCGACGATAAAGGCAAAATTCAGGGGGTGATTGAGAAAATCATTCAATCTGACTTTAAAACCTTCACGGGTCGCTTTCAAAAACGTGGCAAAGCTCAATTTGTAGAGCCTGACGTGGCCATGTTTGGTAACTGGCTATACCTTCCACCAGATGCCTGCAAAGATGTTAAAGACAATGACTGGATCAGCTGTGAAGTCACTCGTCACCCTTTTCCAAATGGTAAATCTCAAGCAAAAATCATTGATAACATTGGCCAACTAAGCGACTCAGGATTCGAGCGCCACTATGCCATTGAAAAACACAAACTAAGCCATGAATGGCCCGAAACCATGTCATCGGAATTGGCACTATTAGCAGAAGAAAACATTCCAGAAATGGCTCAGGGCCGTGAAGATCTCACCGCCTTGCCATTTGTCACCATCGACAGCGAGCATACTCGCGATATGGATGACGCACTGTACGCCGAAAAAACCGCCAACGGTCACAAGTTATACATTGCCATTGCTGACCCTAGCGCTTGGTTTGGTAAAAATACCAGCCTTGATCAAGAAGCAGCGCGCCGCGGCAACTCTTTGTATTTCCCCGGTCGCAGCCTACCCATGTTGCCACCAGAATTATCCAATGGTTTATGTTCACTGCTTGAAAATAAAAACCGCCTGGCCCTAGTCTGCACCCTTGAAATAAATGAACAGGGCAACATTGAAAGCTCTCACTTCTTACAAGCTTTGGTGTGCTCTAAAGGTAAATTAAATTACCAACAAGTCAGCGAATTCATTGAAGGGAAAAAAGACACACTATCAAGCGAACTGGCCCCTCACATGGACGAACTTCATGTGGTAACGCAACGCTTAAATGCATTCCGCCATGCCAATAACCTAGTAATGGAAGATCGTCCAGATTTCTATATCAACATGGGAGACAACGGTAAAGTTCAAAGCATTACCCGCGCCGACCGTAACGCAGCGCAAAAGTTAGTTGAAGAAGCCATGCTGGCTGGCAACTTAAGTTGTGCCCGTTACTTAAATGAAATTGGCTTAGGTATTTTCATTCAGCATGTAGGCTTCCGAACTGAACGCTTGGGTGACATAAAAAATATCATTAAAGAGCAAAACATTAACTACGAAGGGGAAATCAACACAGCGCAAGGTTATAAAGCATTAATTCAGGAACTGAATAACAATGCCCCTGAGTTTCCGGTTAAATCATTATTTAGTCGTTTTCTAACCCGCAGCGAATTTGCCGATCACGCTCAGCCACACGCAGGCATGGGATTTGATTGCTACACCACATTTACTTCACCCATTCGTAAGTATTCTGATTTAGTGATTCACCGAATTATCAGTGCCCACTTAAATGAGCAAAAGAAACCAGAAGTAAATGAAGCGCTCATTGAAAACCTGCAAAACTCTTTAATTACAGGTCGAAATGCCGTAGCACAAGCTGAGCAATGGCTGAAGCTTCAATTTATTAGCCTGCAATTAGAAAACATCAGCGATGGCCAAAAAAGCGTTCAATTTAAGGGCACCATCAGCCAAATCAACCCTGGCGGATTTATGGTGCAACTGGATGAATATGGAATTGATGGCTTTGTAGATATGCGCAAAAGTAAGCCTCAATCTCAATTTGATAAAGCCTACCTAACCCATAAGAATGAAAAAGCCAGCTATCAATTGGATCAAGCGGTTATCGTTAATATTAAAGTGATTGATTTAATGAAACGTAAACTTGAACTTACCATCGCTTAAGACATTGATTAAAGTAATACTAGTGAGCAAGCCAATTCTTGGCTTGCTCATTCAACCAACGCCTTCTATTTGAACATCCCCCACACCTATAGTTTTCGTAATCGGTAATTCAATTTACAGCTTTTTCGACTCTGATCTAACACTTTAAATTGCTTTAAATTTAAACGAAACTGCGCGCTAGAACACATGTCATTACTCAGACAGATTATACGATTTTCATACATAGGGTGATTGAATTGATACCCTTGACTAAACTGACCCGCAAAAGATTTCATGTGCTTATATTGCTCGGTACCGATTAAATTTGCCGAGAGCATGCCGTGCTTGGTTAGTTTTTTAAGATACAAAGGAAAAATATCCTGTAAGGATTTCCCCCTAGTGGGCTCCCCTGACACATGTTGAAATACGTCATCGATAATCCAATCAAATGTTTCAACTGTACTGCTTAAATATTCATACGCGTCGCCATGAATAATCTCTACCCTATGACTGGGAATTAAAAAATATTGCTTAGCTATATGAATATGCTGATGGTCTAGCTCAACACAGGTAATAGAAGATTGAGGGAGAAATGTTTTTAATAAATGAACAATGGCCCCGCCACCCAAGCCCAATACTAAAATTTGTTTAGGGGGGATATCTTTAAAAAAACCCGGTAATAACAAAAGGTCCCAAATAGTGCCACCCACAGGGGCATTAGGATTGTACTGGCTGTGAAGGACCCCATTGGAATATAAACGCAATGAAGCCCCGGCCGAACGCACTTCATAGTGGCTATTACCTATTTGCTTTTGATAAACCAAAGCCATTATTTAGCAGCGCTTTTTTTAACCAGTTTTTCAGCCACCTTAGCGGCTACCACCAACCCAAAGGATGCGGTCACCATAGTCGATGCTCCCATGCCTCCTGAGCAATCCAATTTCACTGTGCCATCGGTAAATTGTTTTTGCTGACACACCGAGCCATCTGGTTGTGGGTACTTTAGCTGCTCGGTTGAATACACACAGGAAATACCATAATTGCGTTTTTCATTACGGGAGAAATCGTATTCTCTGCGCAATAAACTGCGAACTTTTCGGGCCAGTGGATCATTAAAGGTTTTATTTAAATCTCCAATAGTAATGCGAGTAGGGTCAGTTTGACCGCCCGCTGCCCCCGTTGTAATCATGGGGGTTTTACGACGCTTACACCAAGCGATCATGGCCGCTTTTACTTTTACAGAGTCAATGGCATCCACCACAAAATCCATGTCTTGCAGGTGCTGCGTAATGTTATTTATAGTGACAAAGTCCATGACTGACGTGACGTTGATATCCGGGTTAATGTCACGTAGGCGCTGCGTCATGGCTTCTACCTTGAGGTGCCCCACACTGCTTTTTAAAGCATGTATTTGACGGTTAGTGTTGGTGACACAGATATCATCCATATCAATCAACCACAGGTTCTCAAAGCCGGTACGGGCTAAGGCTTCGGCCACCCATGAACCCACTCCACCAATGCCCACAATCACCACTTTAGCCGTTCTGAAGGTTTCTAATGCTGGCTGGCCATACAATCGCGCTATGCCAGAAAATCTATCTAGGTAACTCACAACAATTCTTATCCAAATATCAATCTGTGCGCATTATACCCAAATCCGCCACGAACGCCGCTATCATGGTACTGCCATGGCATTAATTAAATGAATTTAAGTGCACGAAAGGGAAGATATTGGCCAATAAAATGGATTAATGTGCTTACTACTTTAGTATTATCCCATTCATCAACTAAAATAATATACACCATGTTCATAACAACCCCTTAGAGGCGCTTGGAGGCTGGAACCATGAATACAGATGTACAGTTTAATTCAGGCACTGGCTACAACCTGTCTATATTAGGTGAGCAACCCTCCCCTTCGTTTGAAGTGCGTAACATTGTTCGTTTTTTGGATAACTCTCCTAATCACAACAGTGACGGCCTAATGGCCCACTTACAGATAGAAAAAAGCCAGCTTGAAGAGCCCTGCTTGCCAGCATACAAAATATTGGAAGCATTTCAGTATTGCTCACACAAACTCGAGCCCTTGGCTGGCGCTCAAATAGGCACTCTTTATCAGGTGAAAGATCTAGATACTTTTGGCTATGCCATTTGCTCATGCTTAACCCTAGAGCAAGCCCTCACCATGGGGGACAAATACGATTCTGTACTGGGTCACTTAGTAAAACGCAGCGCTCACACAGAAGGCGATTCCTTAGTGAGCCAGCTCGCTAACGTGCAAGACATAGACGCACAAGCTTTGTCCTTTTTTGTCACTCTAGGCATCAGTGCGCGACTTCATATGGCACGCAGTATCTTTGGCAAAGATTTATCTTACAGCGCAGTTTCGTTTAGCTTCAACGACGAAGCCAACCGTCAGCACTATGAAGACTTATTTGGCTGCCCGGTACAATTCTCCCAAGAAAGTAATAGTTGGAGCTTAAACACTCAGGATTTAACAAGACCAGGCCCTCAAGAGGCTCCCATAAGGGTCATACAAGACTTACCCTTCAGTGACAAGCTAATGGCAAAGTTAGGCTCTAAAGACCCATTGGTGACTGAAGTGCAGCAAATACTCATTCGCAGTGGCGGCAGCTACCCAGATATAGAAATACTCTCCAATGTATTTAAAGTCAGCTCACGCACTTTACGCCGTCAACTGAGTAAACTGGACACCTCATATCAGCGTATTCTCAACCAAGTGCGCCGTGAGCTCTCTATTGGATACTTAACCCAAACCATGATTTCAATTGATGACATCTCCACTTTAATTGGTTTTAGCGATGTAACCAATTTCCGCCACGCATTTAAAAAATGGGTGGGAAAAACCCCTAGCTTCTATAGAAAATCCAAACAAAATCAGTAACTTAAAATATTTGGCGGTAGGACATTTGTTGCCACCGCCTACATATTTTGGCCAAATTACACCTGCCTATCCTAAGACAATCTCCCTACCCTGTTAGCCCTACACAAACGTAGTGAAGAGGGTAATCATGAATACAATAAAAAAAATAAAATTAGCCGCCGCCATAACGGCCGGCATGACCTTAATTGGGTGCGGAAGCAGCAGTGACGATGATAGCTGTTTTGATGAGAGCACTTGTTCAGCTTCTGGCTATACATTTCCAGCAGGCGCGGTATTTGTATCTGCTGACGCTGCTGATGGCACAGATATTACAGAGGCGTTTGTAACAGCCGTTACAGATGTGGCCGAAGATGCTGTTGTGGTACTACCAAAAGGCAATTTCAAAGTTAGTGCAACCGTTAACATTGTAGCTGCCAATGGCATCACAGTAACCGGTCACGGTATCGAAGCAACTAAATTAGATTTTTCCACATCAGCCGGTAACGACGGAATCTTTTTTGACGGTGGTAACAACCTAACGATTCGTGACCTTGGCGTATACGAAGTCCCTAAAAACGGCATTAAAGCCGATGCAGTAAACGGTATCCACTTCGCTTACACCGCTGCGGTTTGGGAAACCCCTCTTGATGCTGGCGGTGAAGATAACGGCGCTTATGGTTTATACCCTGTATCCAGTGAAAATGTATTAATGGAATACAACTACTCAAAAGGCTCTGCTGATGCTGGAATTTATGTAGGTCAGTCAAATAATATTGTTGTACGTCATAATGTTGCTGAACATAACATTGCCGGCATAGAAATTGAAAATTCTACCATGGCCGATGTATACAACAACGAAGCGTTTGACAATTCAGCTGGCATATTAAGTTTTGACTTACCAGGATTACCTCAAGGAAAAGGCGACAATGTTCGCATTTTTAACAACACCACTTATGAAAACAACACTGCAAACGTTGGTAGTGGCGTTGTTGGTGCCGTACCAGGTGGAACAGGTATTCTAATCTTAGCCACCAGCAATGTTGAAATTTATAACAACAACATCCGTGATAACAAAAGTAATGGTGTGACGATTACCAGTTACTTCCTAATGGATGCTGAGCTAGATGATGAAGACTATTCAGCAACCATTCTTAACGGCTGGACCCCCACAGTTAAAAATATCAGCATTCACGACAATACTTTTGAGAATAATAGTTCAGAGCCTTTAACCGGGACGCTTTTTGATGAAGTTTTTGGTGGATACGCAGCCTACTACCAATCCGTACCTGCAATTATTTATGACGGTGCGGGTGAGTTATTGGCCAATGCAGAGCAACTACTCACAATTGGAATTAATCCATACACCGATGCTGAAAAAAGTTGTGTAACCAACAATGCCAATAATAATGATTCTGAATTAGCATTCACGATAGGTTCGATCTACGACGTAGACGCTAATGACGCAGCTAACTTCAATGAAGAAGGCCCTGTCGAAACATTGCAATTTAGCGCCATGGGCGATGATTCCACCATCCTTAATTGTGCCACTGCACCTACTCGCTTAACCGCTGCCACCGTTACCTTTAAAGGTGAAACGTATGGCTGCCTAGGTGATGACTCTGAACTAGCCGCTTGCGCGCTTTAATCAACTGTTAAATCAAAACAACCCTAGCTTTGATTAGGCTAGGGTTAATTCCTTCCTTAACTTTATCTGGGCTAGGCCCGATTTATTAAGAATTTATATCGAGGATAGGCTTATGAAAGAGACACGCTTTACAAAAATTTTACAAGTATCCGCCCTACTATTTAGCGGCGTATTACTATCAGCATGTGGCAGTGATAGCGCCACAGACGAGGTCGTTTCGGAAAATAATGACGTTTGCGTAAATACAGGGGCAGACGTTAACTGGGAAGCTCTATTAACAGAGAATTGCGAAAACCTATCAAATTATAATTTATTTAGCGATGCCAGCGACCCAACATCAAACCCAAATGGCACGGGTATTCCTTACGATTTATCTACCGCATTATTTACTGATTATGCCAGTAAATATCGATTCGTATTTGTACCTGAAGGCAAAACGGCAAACTACTCTGAATACGAAGTAATGGATTTTCCAGTAGGCACAGTTTTAGTTAAAACCTTTGCATTACCAGACGACACTTCTAACCGAGAAGGCAACGAAACACTTATTGAAACACGCTTACTAATAAATCGTGCCGATGGCTGGACTTCGCTGCCTTTCTATTGGGAGTCAACCACTGATGCTAGCTATGTGGTCGCAGGAAAAACCGTTTCTGATGTGAGCACTACCCATAAAGGCGAGCTGAAAACATTTGACTATTTAGTGCCACAAAAAAACCAATGCACAAAATGCCATACTATTAGCCCTATGCTTCAAGGCTCTGATGATAACAGAACAGGAATCTTTAAACCTATTGGCCCTAAAGCCCGTTTCTTAAATCATGATTATACTTACAACGATGCCACAGGACCTGAAAACCAAATACTAAAATGGGTAGAGGCTGGCATTCTAAGCGGTGCCCCAACTGATTTAAATAGCATTGATACCGCTGCTAATTTTAATGATAGCGTGGCAATCGACGGTTTAGATTCAGATGCTTTAATTTTGGCAGCCCGTAGTTACTTAGACATTAACTGTGCCCACTGCCACCGCTCAGAACTGAGTATTCCAGAAGAATTTTATGAAGGCCCTGCAGGAGACAGTGGTTTACAAGTAGAATTTAATCGCGATTTTGATACCGCTCCTAGCAAATTTGGTGTCTGTAAGTCTGCAGTGGCTAGTGGCCATGAGGATTACCCTAAAAACATTATACCAGGTCACGCTGACAGATCTTACTTACCGTTCAGAATGAATTCATTAGATGGCACTCACAAGATGCCTGAATTAGGACGAAGCACAGTTCATACTGAAGGCGTGGATTTAATTAAGGCATGGATTAATAATATGGTTACAGACGATTGTAACGAGGACATCTAATACCACTTAAGCTTAATACTGTAAAAGCTATATGCCCAACAGCATATAGCTTTTTTATGTATCCCTTCTCTGCATTCAACGTACAGTCGCTGCTCTTAAGCTTGTAATTCATAGCTATTATGCTGTAATTGCCTTTTCAGTTATTATCGCTTTCTCATGCTAGATTTAAATCAAATGGCGGTCTTCATTCGTGTGGTGCAAGAAGGCAGCTTCACCGCAGCCGCACGCAGTTTGAATATCCCTAAATCCCGCGTCAGTCGAATGATTACCGACCTTGAAGACAAGCTTAATTTAAGATTGTTAGAGCGAACCACCCGTGAAGTACGTCCCACCGACGTGGGTTTGCAGTATTACCAGCAATATAAGCCATTGTTTGCCGAAATCACCGACATTCATACTCGTATTAGTGATTATCAGCATGAGCCATCAGGGCAATTAAAAATATCCGCACCCGTGGGCTTTGCCATTGAAATTATGGGCCGCTGGACTGCTGAATTTAAAACCCTTTATCCAAAAATTGATTTAGATTTGGTATTTAGTGACAGCGACATTCACTTAGTCAGAGATGGTTTTGACTTAGGTTTTGTTATTGGCCACCAAGAAGATTCCAGCTTAATTGCTAGGAAATTTTATAATACAGCGCCAGTATTGTGCGCTAGCCCAAACTTTATTAAAGAGTACGGCCCCTTTACCCATCCCAGTCAATTAAATGATGTGCCTTGGATCAGCATTGCGCGGCGCTCCAATAAATTACAACACGAAAATTTCACCCATATAAAAACCGGTGAACATGTTTCGGTAAAGCCTAATAGCAGCATCAAGGCTAATCATAATGATGTGGCGCTACATCATATGTTAGCCGGTCAAGGGGTTGCCATTAGTACCGAGTTTTTTACATTCGAAGAGCTGTTAACCGGCCAACTTGAAGCCATATTGCCTGACTGGCAAGTTCAAGATGAGCCCATCTACTTGGTCTTTCCAAGCGGCCGCCATCAAGCTAAAAAGGTAAGAGTATTCATTGATTTTGTGGTGGAAAAGTCCACTCAACTGCAGGCACTTATTGATCAATGTGCACAACTAAGCAAAGAAGAGAAAATCGCTCATATGCGCAGTGTGCTAAAAAATGACGCGCCCAATCGATAAACAAGTAATTGGTTTATCAGGTGTTACATATCACTCATTTGCAAAGCTGTTTTGGATATTTGAATTTTATCGTGCTCTTCCATGTCCAACAAATTTTGAAAAACAGCCTTAACCGCACTTGAACTGGCATTACTCACCATGCCCTGATACAAGTCGATAAAGTAATCATCTAATGTCAATGCCATGGACACCACATCATCTGTGTCCATGTGATCACTCACCTCCAAGCTTGACATCACTTCACTTAAGTCTTGATCTGGGGCGTACTGGAACCAACTATCTAATACACTCTGGCTTTTGTCCTCTCCAAATTTGCTAAGGGTGTCTTCAAGATGATCCTCATGGCGCTTTAAATACTCTAGCAACATGCTTACACGGGCCTTGCAGTTATCTTCACTGAGCTGATGATAAAATTGACTAATTTGTTGATGAAGTTGTCGGCTGTGATCCACCACATCTTTCACAGTTTTAAAATGCATAATCGGCCCCTTAAATTAATAATTTAGAGTATAGACATTATTAATGCATAAGCAGTTCGGAAAAAAACCTCGTTAGCGCTTGTTATTCCATGATGCTATATATGGCAATCACAATATAAATAAATAGCAGGCCATTTGCCTAAAAGTAAGAATTTAAACCGTGTTTATAACCCGTGGTGATAAATATGGATATTTTGGTGTTCGTCAAAACCACCAATGTTAGGTTGCGTTTCCCCTTGGTATTTGGCCACGGGCCCAAAATGGCTTAACTTGGTTTGCGCCCGACTTTCTGCCCATATCACTGGGCATTCTTTGCTAAACAAGGTTTGTGCTAATCCATGATTGCGCGTGTCGTATAAGACATCCCCCACCACAATTAAGTCTATTTCTTGCGCTTGCTCTAAAGTTTTACAGCACTTTATTGAAAAGCCATTTAATTGCGCATTTTGCTCAACGGCCAAGTGTGACATATCATCAATATCACATGCCCAAGCCTGCTTGGCTCCAGCTTTTAAAGCCGCAATGGCCACAATGCCACTGCCGGCGCCAAAGTCGCAAATACTTCGCCCTTTCACCAAGGCGGGGTTATCTAATATATAGCGGGCCAAGGCGCGGCCGCTAGACCACGCAAATGCCCAATAAGGCATATTGGCCCAAATACTTTCCACTTGTTCGGGGCTAAAGTTATGATGGACTACCGAGTCTTGTAATAAATACAAATGCATATCTAAATCATCTAAAAAATAATCCTCCAACTGTGCCTTAAATAAATGCTCAATCTGCGAATTCATTTTATTTAACGAATCATTTATGGGTGACAACATTTTAATCCTAATTTATTCAGGCTTATTTTTGACCGGCCATTAAACCTGATGCTTTTTCTGATTACGCAATACTTTTTCAATGTAATGCCGAGCTTCTAAGCTGGGCTGCTTTTTACGCAAGCGCCATAATACGTCTTCAACCGACATGTTATTAATACGTTCTATGGCTTTTTTTCGACTTGAGTGAAATGTTTTAAACACATTACCCGAGCCACTATTGTAAGCACTAATGATGCAATACAACTGGCTAGTGGGGTGTTTGATATCGCGTAAATAGCGGTCTCGTAAAATACTCAAATAAGCGCTGCCGGTCATGATGTTATTTTGGGCGTTAAATAAATATTGCCGAGTTGGCTTGCCTTTCTTTTTATATATTTTTTGAAAAACATCCGCACCGGCAGTGGCTGGAATAATTTGCATTAACCCATAAGCATTGGCGTGGCTTACCGCAAAAGAATTAAAACCGCTTTCGGTTTCGATAATGCCAAGAATAAGCGACTCAGGTAAATCAAAGCGATCACTGGCTTGGCTTACCCAAGCTTTAACACCCGTAGCCGCCACCTGCTTATGATTCTTAACCAATTTAATATTAACACTGAACCGTTGGCCTTGTGGCGTACTGATAACCAACAGGTTCTGATCAATCATATCTTGTGCAAATTTTTGAGCTCGCCACAAGTAGCGAATGGGCTTACCCTCTTCATCTAACACTCGGCCGTATAAAAAAGGTTTTCCCTTTATATCGATATCTTGAGATGAGTAAATATCTACCGCATTAGGATCGTCAGGGGTAAGCAGCGCTGTTACCACCGCCGATTTTAATTGTTTGAGAGGTTCACTAATGGCAAGGGTTTCCACGGTTAAAACCCCTGCATTAAAGTCTATTTTGGCGCGGCTTAGATAATCATCAAGGTATTTCACATAGGCTTTCTCACTGGAGTAACTGGCTTGCTCGCCCCAATGCTGATTAACCTCATCATTAAAAAAGGCGTATTCCAGCAATAATGACTGCACGTCATCGGGTAACTGAGCAAAGTTTTCAGGCAGGGTATTTTGAGCCCAAGAAGAGAAGGCGCTCATCATGAGCATTAGCCAGAGGTAGAAGTACTGCAAGAGAGCATCTCAATAAAAATAGAGGCAGTATAACATGCTAAAAAAGATATTCGATTTAGCCCTCTATGAGGGCTAAATTCACACAACTTATAATAAATTGAGGTTAACGAGCTTCACGACGCAAAGCGGAAGAGGTAAAGGCTCGACGTTTAAAGTCTACGTCCATATTGATGGGAGAGCGTTGGTTATCTAAGCCTTCAATAAAATAACGCCCACTGGATAAATCGTAGGTGACTTCCAATGTGGAATAAATCATGGGGACATCATAATAATTGATGGTATGAGCTTCTGTATGCTGTACTAACTGGCCTTCCTCGTCATATTCGTCAACCGATACGATTTGCCAGCTGTCCTCATCAAAGTAGTAACGGCGCTTATGATACACGTGATTCATGCCGGTACGTAAAGTGGCTTCCACTACCCAAACCCGATGGGGCTCATAACGAATAAGCTCAGGGTTAATGTAATTTTTACCCGCTATGGTATTAATACTTAAGCCCTTTTCATGCAATTTATAAGCATTATAAGGCACGTACTTTTCCTGTTTACCTAATAATTTCCAATCATATAAATTAGGCGCGCCATTAAACATGTCCACCTGATCAATGGTGCGTATGCCATTACTGTCTATGTCAGAGGTGTCATAAGATAAATTAGGTGAACGACGCACGCGACGCTGACCCGGCATATATATCCAGGCTTTTCGTGGTGAACGAACTTGATCTAGGGTTTCATGTACAAGAGTTAACTGACCTGAAAATTTGGCAGGTGCGATCGTTTTTCGTTTGCCATAGAAAATTTTGTTATCAATTTCATCTAGAGTGATGCCTTGCTCACTGTAAGCAAAATAATACTTATATTCACGAGTGAAAATACTCTTTTCACCTGATTCAGTGGTATTTAAAGTAGATGACACATGATCCCACTTAAGCCCACGGTATCTTAAAGTGTGGTTCCATAACACCTCGGCACCATTTTTAGGAATAGGAAATGGGCTAGACATAATGGTCTCGGTTACGCCTGTTCCGTATTCCATTAGTTCGGCAGTTAGTGCATTTTTCTTTACCGCGTCATACACAAATTGAGGATAAGCAGCACTACGATGTGATGGGTAGACATGCATAGAAAAATCTGGATATTTTTCTAAAAGTGCTATTTGACCGGCGGTAAGGTATTTTTCAAATTTTTTATAGTTTTTTGAATTGATCACTTTATCAATTTTATCGCTGGCAAACGGATCAGTATGGAATTGCCCTTTAATATAGTCAGTTGGCGCTTTTGTTAGACCGCCTTTCCACTGAGGAATACTGCCCGATTTATTGCCAGCGCGCACCGCTCCCATGGGGGTTAAACGTTTACCTAATTGGTCGGCTTCTTTGGGTGACACTTTGGCCATCGCCCCAAAAGGAATGATTAACCCAATTAATAAGATAGAACACACAAAATTATTTTTGAACACTGCACACCCTCCGCTGCTTAGCAATATAGAAAGCCAAACTTATTCTGTCGTCATTCACTCAATTAGCGGCGCGCAGTCTATCACGCACGATGTCATTGTATTAGACATAATGCGCAAAGCAAATGCTTAAAATTGTAACAATTGATCAGGATTAATTTATTCCTAACTGGTTAAATATGGCCGTCTTTACAAAAATTAATAAATAAAACCAACTTGAATAGCATTTACTTACAAGTTGTGAATTTAGCTACATTTTAATAAGTGCCGTAGCAGCCACCTCTTTAGCTTGCACTTCCCCCATCAGTAGCTGAATAATTTTTAACGCAAAGACCATGGCCGTACCGGGGCCTTTACTGGTGATAACATGGCCATCCACCACCACATCTTCATCTATATAATTGGGAATTTGCTCTTCACTGCTTGGATAACCCGTGGCTTGAGAATTATCAAGTATACCGTGATGCGCCAATACCACGGCTGGCGAGGCGCAAATGGCAGCCAGCCATTTTTGTTGATTATGCTGGTTAATTAACAGGTTTTTTAAAAGTGCGTTATCTCGTAAGTATTCAGCGCCAGGCAAGCCACCAGGACAAATAATAATGTCAAACGCCTCATCTATTACCTGATTTAAATCCACATTAGCCACCATTTTCAAACCCCGCGAGGCCTCCACCTGACGACCAGTGACACTGGCTAACGTCACCTCTATGCCGGCTCTTATTAAAAGGTCATAAATAATCACGGTTTCCATTTCTTCAATGCCTTGCGCCACGACCACTAGAGCATTTGCCATTTTAATTCCCTCTATTATTGTAAAAGCATTCATCACACTGGGTCATTGCTAGACAGCATGACCCGCATAAAATTGTCTGTACTGTCTTGATAAACTTTATCTAATGCCTCCCCTCTTAGGTTGGCAATACTTTGAGCTATTTTAGGTATATTCATGGGGGTATTCACTTGCCCTCGTGCAAAGGCAGGGGCCATATCAGGGCTGTCTGTTTCTAAAACGTAGGCGCTGCTGGGCAGCTGTTGAACCATTTTATGCATAGCACGGGCTCGGTCATAGGTGAGTGCTCCTCCTAAACCTAATACAAAGCCTAGCCTCAGATAATTTTGGGCTTGCTGAAAACTGCCTGAAAAAGCATGGATAATTCCTCCATTAATAAATTTATGGCGCTTGAGAATACTGCACACCCTATCGTGGGACGATCGTGCATGAACCACAATGGTCAATTGATGTTTTTTTGCCAACAAAACCTGAGCCTCAAACAAGGCTATTTGTGATTCGTGAGTTTCAGGTGGCAAGGCAAAGTCCAAACCTATTTCCCCAACTGCCATGGGGCGATGCTCACTTAACAAGCAATCAAGTCGCTCAAGGTGCGGGGCCTTGTGCTCCTTTAAAAAATAAGGATGCAGCCCCAGAGCAATATAAACCAAATCTTTATGATGCTGATTCGCGTCAATTTGAAACTTTTGCACTCTGCTAAAATATTGCTCACTAATGGCCGGCACGAGAACATGAGCGCAGCCAGACTCTCGTAAATTGGTATTTAAAATTAGAGGCTCATTAAATACCTCAAAGTCTAAGTGACAATGGCTATCAATCCAGTTCATTCATGTCCTGTAACGTAAATATTTAGTTAGCCATTACTTATGATGACTACTTCCTATTTCATTATATAAATCAGTTATATAGGAATAGGATTTATAATTTAAAGTATTTCGTCAAAAATGAAAACGTAAAGTCCTCTTGAACTTTATGCAAAGCCCCTTATCAATAGCTTAGGCCCTAGTCATTAATTTCAAAACCTTAAGGTTATTGTTGAATTGGCCGCTAGAATAAATATGAAAGACCTTTTAAAAGCTAAAATATCAGCTATTAGGATTGGGCAAGCTTTTTGCACTATCAATAGTAACAGGCAATAAGCAGTCAAATATTAGCCAGTCCAAAGGCCCCTTCTGGAGGTAAGCCATGGATATTAGCAAACAGGAATTACGCGAGAAAATCATTCACCCCACCTTAAAATACCTGGGTAAAGCAGGTGTCGCTGCTGAAAATGTATTGGTGGCCATTGCCACTCAAAAGCAAGTTCAGCATCATAAGCATCACTCTACTAAAGGTTTGGGGCCCTATGAAATAGACGCCAACAGCCATCAATTGGTGTGGGATAAATATCTAGCCTTTCACCCTGACTTAGCAAGTCGCATAAGAGGCCTTGCCTCTCAAAGGGCTTTTTTAGAAGACCCTCATAGTGAGCTGGCTACTAACCTATGTTATTCCACTGCCATCGCTTGGGTGGTGTATATTTTACACCCACAAGAATTAGAGCACTGCGTGGCGTAAGCAACGCAGTGCGATTTGCAAAATGCGTTGCAAGGTGCATTGCTTTTAGCGTCCCTCTTAGCCGTCAAACACCTCACCAACTTACATTGGCCACCCTAAGCTTGGTACAATTGCGTATTTCCTTCTAATTAAGCATCTATGAAGCCCTTTCATTTAAAACAATTTTCAATTGCCCAAGATTCCTGCGCCATGAAAGTCACTTTAGACGCTTGCTTATTTGGCGCCCTGTGTGACGTGAAAAATAGCCAACGCATATTAGATATTGGCACAGGTACAGGGCTATTGGCGCTCATGAGTGCCCAAGGCAGTACCGCGAAGGTGGATGCATTAGAATTAGATGAAAAGGCTTGTGAACAGGCACAACAGAATATTATCAATAGCCAATTCTCTAAACGTATTCAGGTAATTCATCAAGACATCAAGCAATTTTCCTGCGCTGCCCCCTATGACACCATTATTTGTAATCCGCCTTTTTTTAGCGACCATTTAAAAGGCCCTAATGCTAAGCGCAATCAAGCACGCCATAATGACCAGCTAAGTTTCTACGATTTATGTATCAGCATGTCTAAACATCTTTCAAAGGATGGTAAAGCTTGGGTTTTACTGCCCTGCCACGAAATGGCGGCCTTTAAAATAAGCGCCCATGCACAACAGCTTTATGTCAGCCAAGGCTGGCAAATTAAAAGTAAACCAGATAAAGCGGCTCACCGTTATGTGTTCTCACTTGAGCATTCTGAACTTAATGGTACTCACAAAGATAAAGCAATTGACGATATGGAAAAGATTATCATCCAATCTAATGACTCGGGTGAATATTCAGCTCAGTTTAAATCGTTACTGGCCGACTACTATCTTAAATTATGAACTGCTAAACTGCCCTTTTGATTAATTCATAGATTAATACATGAAAATAATAAACGCATCGATTTTGCCTGGGGCATTAAGCATTGCCTTTTTAGTGGGATATTTTTTCCCAAAAGAAATGAACTTAAATCAGGGCCCTGTCAGCCAACTTAGCAGTCAGCCAGTTAAAACATTTAATGAAAACAGTGCGCTGCCAGATTTTTCCACTTATAAAGATGTTAAATTAAAAAAATCAGATTTCTTCGCGTACATGCTACCAAGGATAAAAAAAGCCAATCAGCAAGTATTAGAAGAGCGCCAATGGATTAAAAGCCTTTTATCTCAAGGCAGTGAATTTAAGCAAGCACAAATGAACCAACTATTGGCGCTAGCTGAGAAATACAAAGTCAAAGTACTTAATCCAAACGACATTATTAGTGAGCTATTCATTCGAGTAGATACCATTCCCGCTTCACTGGTGTTAGCCCAGGCTGCCAACGAATCGGCATGGGGAACTTCTCGCTTTGCCAAACAAGGAAACAATTTATTTGGGCAATGGTGCTATGTGAAGGGCTGTGGAATTATTCCCAAAGGTCGCGACAACAATGAGCACCATGAGGTGGCCAGTTTTAAAGATATTCAACAGTCTATTAATAGCTACATGCGCAATTTGAATAGCCAGGCTTCTTATGAAGATTTAAGAGCCTTACGAAAAGAGATGCGCCAAAACAAACAAGCCATCAGTGGCGCAGAGCTCGCCCATGGCTTATTGAAGTACAGTACTCGAAGAGAAGCTTATGTAGAAGAAATTCAAGCCATGATTAGGCAAAACAAATTAACACAGCATGACTAACCCCTTAAGACAAAAAACGGACATAAAGTCCGTTTTTTTGTCTTAATTTAGCAACCACTCATTATCGTAAGTCCAAGCCACAAAACGACTGATTTTATTTCCTTGAGACATATCTACAAATTTAAAACTGGCCACGTTCTGAGATTCTAAAGATGCCGTAATGGCAGCCATGTTTTCTTTTTTAGACACCAAGCAAGTAAACACGCCCACCTGCTCTTTAAATGCAGCACTTTGATTAATCATTTTCTTAATGAAGGCCAGTTCGCCTCCTTCACACCAAAGTTCACTGCTTTGCCCTGAAAAGTTCAAATGATCTTTTTGATTATCGCTTTTAATCGCCGAGCCGCGTTTGTCTTTATTACGTTTCAGGTTCCTATTTTTACGCTCAGTGCCGGCCATGGCATCTTCTTGAGAGGCATGAAAAGGCGGGTTACACAACGTAATGTCAAAGTATTCATCTTTACCGATTATGTTCGCGAACAGTTTACTTTCATCGGTTTGCTGGCGTACTTTTATTTGTTTATCTAAGCCTTTATTGGCCTTGGCAAGTTGCTTAGCACAATTCACCGCGATGGTATCAATATCACTGGCAACAAAACGCCAATTAAAGATCCGACTGCCCAGCATTGGGTAAATTAAATTGGCTCCTGTGCCCACGTCTAACACATGGGCACTGCGATCATTTGATTGTGGTAATAAATCATTTAGGTGATAAAGGTAATCCACTCGCCCAGGAATAGGCGGGCAAAGGTACCCATCTGGTAAGTCCCAAAAGTCAATTTTGTAATCTTTTTTTAATATGGCTTTATTTAATGCTTTAATCGCTAAAGGGTTAGCGAAGTCTAGCGTTAACTGGCCTTTCTGCCCGGTGATAATATGGGGCGCTAATTCAGGCAATGCCTGAGATAACGCGCTCATATCATATGAGCCACCATGGGGGTTATTTTTATGCATTTTTATTTTGCGCCTATTAAAAATCGATACCGGTGCCGCTTAGACCACAATAACCATTAGGGTTTTTATGAAGGTATTGCTGATGTGCATCTTCAGCAAAATAAAACTCTTTGGCTTTTTTAATTTCAGTGGTGATTTTACCCATGCCTGCTTTATTCAGGTTATCCTGATACAAAGATAAGCTTTTTTCAGCAAACATTTTTTGCATATCATCGGTCCAGAAAATGGCTGAACGATACTGTGTTCCCACATCGTTACCTTGCTGCATGCCCTGAGTTGGGTTATGAGCTTTCCAAAAAGCTTCAAGCAAGGTCCAGAAATCGGTTAATTCTTGGTTATACACCACCATAACAGTTTCAGTATGAGCGGTTTTACCCGAGCAAACATCTTCATAAGTGGCGTTTTTAGTAAAGCCCCCCATGTAGCCAACCGAAGTACTGTAAACACCTGGCTGCTGCCAGAAAAGACGTTCGGCTCCCCAGAAACATCCCAATGCAAAATAAGCTTTTTGGGCATGGGTTGGCCATGGCCCTTGGGTCACATTGCCCAAAACGGCGTGCTTACTGGCTACTTTTATTTCTTCTTGTCTGTGAGGCAAGGATTGCTCACGGGTCACCATGGTTTGCTTATCCATTAATACACCTTAAAAATTGATTACTTAAAATAATGAAAACTGATTGGGCTCACTGCCTGATTGCAGACTAACCGGCTTTAACACTTCTTCTTTTGGCGCGACCCACAATCTATCTCGTAAGCCACTGGATCTTTGTACGCGGTTCTTTAATCCACTTTTAATCACTGAATCACGAGCCAATAACGTGAGCTTTTGTTTGGCACGGGTAATACCGGTATAAATTAATTCTTTACTGACCACGCTGGCATGATAGTCCGGTAGCACCAAGGCACAATGACTAAATTCAGAACCCTGACTTTTATGTACTGTCATGGCATATACCGTTTCGTTGGCAGGTAACCTTGATGGCTGTAACCAACGCACCGCGCCTTCGCTATTAATAAAGGCAGCTTTAGGGCGTACGACACCCAAGTCATCTTTAAGGGGCAAGATAATACCTATGTCGCCATTATACAGGTTCATGCCGTAATCATTTTCCATCACCATGACAGGCCGCCCCATGTACCAGGACACGCTTTTGTCTATGAGCGCTAATTTATTGAGCTGGGATTCTATGGATTCATTTAACCCCATCACCCCTAATGGGCCCTCTCGTAACGCGCATAAAACCTGAAACTGATTAAATAGGTCATATATTTCCAATGCCTGTTGGTCAGTACAGCCTTGAATGTCTATTTTAGCTAAATATTGTTTATATTGCTCAGCACAATCTTTAATAAAAACCTCGAAGGCATCGTCGCTTAAGGCAATTAAATTCAAATCTTCAAAGCCTGACCGTGCGGTTTTCTGCCATTGGCTAAAATTTCCTTTGTTAGCGGCTCTCGCTAAGTAGCCAATACCACTATTTTCATGGAAGCGGTAACTGGTACGCAGCTGACAGATATGATCACGCAACATGGCCCCCTTTGGCTCCATGTCTTCTTTCGGTAAGGTTTGCTGGCTTATCTCATGAATAAGCTGACTGTTATTCACGCTATAACCATGATGCGCTTCGTTATCGCAAATATCTGCCAACACACTGCCCGCTTCCACCGAGGCCAGTTGGTCTTTATCCCCCAATAAGATAATTTGGCCATGCTTAGGCAAAGCACTCATAAGCTTACTCATGAGGGGTAAATCCACCATGGAGGCTTCGTCAACAATTAAAACGTCCAAATGCAGAGGGTTAAATTGATTATATTTAAACTCCCCCTTCCTATTTCGACTTAATAGTCGATGAAGTGTGCTGGCCTCACTGGGAATATGACTCTTAATGGCATCATCAAAATTAAGCTTTTGCTTAGCGCCATTTATGGATTCTGTTAAACGCATGGCGGCCTTACCCGTAGGGGCAGCCAGCTTAATAATAGGAAAACGCTTAAAATGCCCTTGATACAAACTAATAAGCAGGGCTAACAATCGAATCACCGTGGTAGTTTTGCCTGTGCCAGGCCCCCCACTGATAACAGAAAACTGTTTATTAGCAGCAATACAAACAGCCACTGCCTGCCAGTCTATTTTTTGCTCGATATCACCTTTTTTATTTAAAGAAAATAATTGCTGCACCAACATTCCTTGCTCTTTAGTAGGCCAAGGCATGACTTGCATTTTTTCCTTAATAGATGAATGAAGCGCCATTTCATACAACCAATAACGCTGTAAATATAATCTTCTTTCTTTCAGCACCAAAGGGGTCTTAATATCACTTTCAAAAAATGCTTTATCCCCTAGCACCGTAATCACTTGGCTAGGTTGTATTTTTTGAAATAATACATCTAACTGATTTGAGCTGAGTAATTCATGGCTCTGAGAAAAGTCCAAACATACATTGCCCTTTCCTAACGTTTGGCTTAATAAAAAACCCACAACTTCAAGAACCTCATTACTTGGGTCTAATTCTTTTAAAAAGCCACCAAATTGAATATCTATTTCACGGATTAATTTACCATCCAATTTTTCAATAACCGATGCCAATTCAGGCAACAACTGAGAATCTTGATTAATCATGGCTTAACCCCGCCGTTAATCTGTTGCTTCACATCTTGACTAAAGGCCTTTATATCAAGCTCGTTTTTAATTAACTTATCCAATGATTCTATTAGCGCTTTTTTAGGTTTATGGAAATATTGACCATAATGATTTTTATTATCCTGCGCGCTTAAGCCCCTTAAAAAAAGATAATAGCCACCGCCTATATGGTGATCGTAATTATAATCAGATATTCTTAATTTTAATAAGCGATGCAAAGCAAGCGTATAAATTACCATTTGAACATCATACCTATGATCGCTCATGGCTTCATGGGTGGCTACTTCATCGTAATTAGCATAATTATCCCCTAGAAAATTAGACTTATAATCTAAAATGAAATACTGCCCTTGCCATTCAAAAATTAAATCGATAAAGCCCTTTAGCATGCCTTTAAGTTGGCGAAAATCTGTGGGGGGAGGTGTCACATTCAAGCAAGGATAAGCGCCTAAAAGCATATTAAACTCATGACAGTTTAAGCGAGAAACTGGAAAATAGAATTCCATTTCCACTAGCTTTTTGCTGGGGATTAACTTTTGTAGGGAAAGATCCTTGTGTAAAAGTGGCGCCTGTAGAATATCATCTAACCATGCCTTCACTACATCTAACCAGTGATTTTCAATAGAGAAGCGTGCTAATAAATCAAGGATTAGTTGATCTAAATCTTCTGGCAGGCAACTGAAGTCAATCTCTTCTAATAATGTGTGTAAAAAATTCCCTGCATGCGCCCCTCGAGGAAACGCAAATGCTCCTGCTAGCTCTTCCTCGCTAACGATGACTTGCTCAATAGGTTCAACCTCATCCTGATTTAAACGAGCGCTCATGGGCACATGCACATGGCGAATCAAAGAAGAGAAACTGGACATGGCCCAATCTTGTTTAATAACGCCACTAAATGCTTTGGCACTTAAGACTTGATCATGAGTACTGACCTGCAAAAAGCCACACTCACAGGGCATATTCATTACCTGATAAATACCGTCATAGGCTTCGGCACCAGCTTGCTTCGTTAAATTACCCGTTAAGCCTTCAACCACCCCCTCACATAAAACATGATACAAAGCGCTTACTTCAAGGGTTTTAATTAATTTTTTATTATCAACGTTTTTAGGCATGGCAACATAGCACTTACTGGCCGCCCGGGTTAACGCCACATACAAAAGGCGAGCTTCCTCAGCCAATCCTTCTGTCACACGCTGCTCTTTAAAGTCTCCTTGTAAATCACACCGTAATCGATTGAGTTGCTCATCATAAAAAAGCGGATCACTGGACTCTTTACCATCCCAACTGAAGGGCAAAAACACCACTGGGTATTCAAGGCCTTTTGATTTATGAATGGTGACAATCTGCACTAAATTAGCATCGCTTTCTAAGCGCAGCATTTGCTGGTCTTCATTGCCAATATTAATGCTGATTTTATGACTCAACCAACTGATTAATCCCTGCATACCTTGCACTTCGCCACTGGCATCTTGTAACAGCTCAGCTAAATGCAAATAGTTCGTCAGACAGCGCTCACCGTTTTCTTCCAATTGCTCTGTATTAGGTGCTAACCAAGTGGCGGGTAAATTGCGTTTATGTAACCAATACATAAACATAGCCATAACACCTTTTTTCAACCAAATTTCACGGGCTTCATAGAGCTGCTCTAATTGCTGTTCCCATAAAGATTCATGACTCATAAACTGCTGTAATGTCTCTAATGAAACCTGCCATATGGGGTGGGCAAGGGCATTTCGAAACTGTTGCTCGCTTAATACATGAATAGCTTGTAAAAGAGAGTGCATGGCCAATGCTTGGTCTGATTGAAATATACTTTCTCTGCCCACATATACGCTGCCAATACCGCGTTTACTTAATGCATTTTTTATCCACTTGGCTTGTTTCGCACTACGAACCAATACCGCAATATCTTGGGCTTTTAGCGCTCTTGCATCTTGTAAATGTTCATTGGCCAATGTGGCTTGATTAGTTTTTGCCAAATTAAGTAATTGGCAAATTTGTTCGGCACTCCCTTGAGCACAGCTGTCGCTTAATTCAAGTTTACTGCTTACCCCTAAGCCATCTGCCATCATCCAACTAAGGGCTGGGCTTTTTTTATCTTCGATAAATAAAGAATCTGCGGCCCCTTTTGCTAATACTTTAACAAACGGAATGTCTTTATCGTAAATAAAGGGCCGCTCATGGCGAGTAAAAAAACCATTGGTGGCGGCGACCATTTCATGGGTAGAGCGATAATTTGTATCTAAACTATAAGCACCATCCACAGCCCTTTTAGCGGAAATGTAGGTGAAGATATCTGCCCCTCTGAATTTATAAATGGCTTGTTTGGGGTCGCCTATCATAAACATGGCCAGTTTATTTGGTGAATTATCTAATGAGGTATCTTGGTTTTTTGGCTTCTGGTAAATGGCATTGAATACCTTATATTGCAAGGCATCTGTGTCTTGAAATTCATCCACCATGGCCACAGGGTATTGCTTTCTAATTTGCTCTAAAAGCTGTGAGCCAGTTTCACTTTCAATGGCCTGGTTCAATAAGGTTAATAAGTCATCTGGGGCCAATACACCTTGTGCTTGCTTAAGATCTTTAAGAGCGATACGAATTTTTTCAATCAGAAAAATCATTAATTGATGACTTTCATATACCCGGCTTTCTTCAAATTGAAGCTGCGCACTGACCCATTGATCAAAAAGGTCAATCAATTCGTGCTCACTGGGTATCCCCCCTTTTTTAACCGACTTCTTTATGCCTTCACGGGTAAAATAACCAAAAGTATTGGCCTCTTTGTTATTAATAGTGAGCGGATTGCCCACAAACTTATTAATGATCGCTTCACGGCCATCTAACCAGCGGGTAAATGAGCCACTGGATTTTGGATTTTCACGAATACTGCCCATAAACTCTGAACCATTTTCACTCCACTCCATAGAGAATTGTTCATGTACCCCATCAAACTGCTCACTGGCCGTCTCAAAGTCCAGCGCTTTAGGGCCCACATGAAAATCCACGTCTTTATGTAGAAAAGAAGCCACGGCTCCTTGAAGATCATCAGGGGTTTGCCAATTTTGTAATAGCAGTGTTAATGCTTTGCCTTGTTTGGGGTAAACATAACTGCGCCAAACATCTCTCACTGCTTGTTGTATAAAATGATTTTCATCTAAAGATAATTCAAAATCATCGGCTACTAAAGACTCTATGGCATTTTGGCGTAATAACCTTTGGCAAAAACCATGAATGGTATAAATAGCAGCCATGTCCATAATTTGCATAGCGTCTTTTAATCGCTGCTTAGCCCGATCCAAATCGGTAATGCTACTGGCAATGGACTCTATTAAACTATCGAGGCGAATATCGCTTTGCAAGGCATCAAGTGCTTGTTTAAGGCGTTTGCGAATTCGATCACGCAACTCTTCTGTGGCGGCTCGCGTAAACGTTACCACCAATATATTTTCAGGGCTCAATGCCTTACAGTCATGACCTAATACCAAGCGTAAATACAAACTGGTTATGGTGTAGGTTTTACCGGTACCGGCACTGGCCTCAATGAGTCGAATGCCTTCAAGGGGGACTTTTTCGGTGACAAGGGGCTCTGTAATCATAGGCTCAAGGGCTGAAGGGGATAGAGTGACTTCTGACGGGTTTATTGAATCACTCATACCGGTGTTACCTCCATCAGTTTTTCTGTGAGCCAAAAATCGTAAATGGCTTTTGCCACGTCTAGGGTTTGCTGAGGGATTTCCTCTAACTGATTAAAACAACGACGAATATTTAAATCCTGACATTCTCCTTCCTGCCCAAAGGGAGGGGGCGAGCCATAAAAGCTCTTTTGTGCTTCTTTTAAGCGGTTATCAGTCAATGCTCCTGATTTTTCTTTTATATGCAGCGGGTTATACAGTTGCCACGCCGTTTGTGGCAGCAGAGCTAAGGGCTCTTTTTGCCCTTCTTTATAAAACACTAATAATTCTTTTAGATATTGCTTAGCCTTAGGCATAGAAACATTTTTAAGCGTCACCAAATAATCCTGGCATATCACCATGCACTCGCCCCCCTTGCCATTTGCACACAATGCAGCATGCTCAATGAGTGCAGGTAAAACACTCTTGGCTTTTAGTTTGCTCGGCACCACCCTAACTAAGTTATTGGCATAAATATTTTTTTGCCAGCCTAATAACCGTGCCTCTTCATTTTCAAAAGAAAACTTCACATTAATTTCAACTGGGGTGGTTATTTTGTCTTGCATATATTGTTGGCAATGTACTAAAACAGGTTCAATGGATGTGCGTATTTTTTGCCATTGACGCTCACCAATTTCCCCAAATGCACTTAGCCCTTCTGTAAAGTAGCGCTTATTATCCACGCTATAGCTAAGTTCATTACTGTGACTCTCAGTCTGACTTACATTCTGCACAAATGCCGACACCACATCTTGCTTTACTTGATATTGCTGTAAAAAATCTAAAATGAAGGGCTCATCATCATCCACAACGTCACTTTCAAAAAATAAATTCACCTTTAATATTCTATTTAAATAATATTTAGCTGGGTGAAGGTAGAATTGAATTAAGTCTTCAATCAATATCTCTTGATTAGCTTCTTGCATTAAGAAAGTCGACTCATGATTACATTCAAGACTGCTATATTCAGCACTTTCATGAACCGCCAGCCAATCCCGATTATAACTGTACAAACTGGATTGACCGGTGAAATAAGATTGATTAAAGGCTTGCAAAGGATGCTGCTGAAATAAGGGTAGAGTTCGACTAGATGGGAATTCAAACCGACTTTCCACGTAATCGATTAATTCAGCCAATACCACCGACGGCGTTAAAGGTTCATCGTTTTGCTGGCTTTTACTGCGATAACTAAGCCACAAGGATTCTCTAGCAGATAACAAAGCTTCAAGAAATAAATAGCGATCTTCATCCCGACGACTTCTATCGCCGAGTCTTTTGCGGGTATGCATTAGGTCGAGACTACTGGGCGTCACCGACCGTGGGTAATCTTGATCATTGAGCCCCAATACAGCTACCACTTTAAAAGGAATACTTCTCATGGGCAGCAGTGTACAAAAGTTTATCTTACCCACCATGAAATGCTGGCTACCGGCAGTTTTTTGCAACCCCTGCGTGAGACCATCCACCAACACCTGAAATTCAATGTCTTTATCATAAAAAACACTTTGCACATGGCCGTTCCAATTTTCCAACGCCAGCGAAACCTGTTCAAGTATATTTCTTTCTTCATCGTCCACTTCAAAGAAACTTTGCAACATGTCATGGATAAACAAACTCCAATCTTGAGCATTTCTTGAAAGTGAGACGTCTTCACTAAATTTGTGTAAATCATTCACAAATTTCATTAACGGCCCCAGTAAAGCAGCCTCTAACCCTTCTACATTTTCAACCGGCACAATGCCAAGCACATCAGTTGAAGATTGCGCGGCATAACCCATTAATAGTCGCTTAAAGCCGTACAACCAACTATTCTCTTGCCAAGCTGGTAAATTCTGCTGCGCTCGATGGTGCTCGTCAAATCCCCAGCGAATGCCCGCAGCCGTTAACCATTGATTAATGGGTTTAAGTTGATGCTCTTTTAAGCCGTACTGTTTATAAATCGCTGGCATTTCTAATAATGCCATCACCTCACTTAACCCCATGCGAGTGTTGGGCATATTCAGTAACAGTAAAAATGCATTCAGCAATGGATGTTCAGCCTGCAATGGCCTATCTGAAATAGAGTAAGGAATATAAAATTCGTTAGAGCGCGAATTAAAAACCGCATCAATGAAAGGGGCGTAACTGGCCACATCAGGAATCATCACAACGATATCTTGCGGGGTTAATGATTGCGCGCTCTGTTTTTTATTTGAGTCTAGTAAACTCAATAAATGATCATGCAGCACTTCTACTTCGCGCATGGGGCTATGACAACCCACCACTTGGAAGCTACTGTCGTCTTCTGCTACTGGTTGTGCTGCTGAATCACTTGCTTGTAAATTAAGTATTTGGCTTTGAATACTCTGCAAAAGATTAGTAGCAGGCTCATCATAAAAAGAAGACTGCTCTTGAATTTTTGGAACATCCAACAATAAACGCTGATAGTCTTGCCCCATTCGACCCAAAGACGCCAGCAAGTCATTTCCTGAATCTGCCAATAATAACTCTTTGCCTTTTAAGCGTAATCTGGCTTGGGTATTTTCATCTAATACATCGCCCCAGTAATATTTACACGGGTTAGGTGTTAATAAATGAACATCCATGTGCTGACTTAATACGCTTAAGCTATCCAGCTGATGTTTGGGTAACGTGGTAAAACCAAAAAATATCACCTGACCGGGCAAAGCCTGCTGCACCTTTGAGGAAGGCGTTGCCAAATGCTTTAAAAAATCCTCCAGCATGTTGGCTCGATGAGACAAGGGCAAATTCTTTTCTTCAATGGCTTTGCGTAATTCAAACCATAATATGCCCTGCCACTTATGATCTCCCAGAGGCTCACCATCCACTTCAAATATTTGCTTTTCCCAAGCACTGATCCAATCGGGGCGATAAACTAAGTATTGATCATATAAATCACTGATGGTGCCAGCCAAACGATATTGGCGTAACGCCAAAGATTGGCGGTTTGATGCTGCATGAGGCCCCTTCGACTCATGTTCATTATTGGCATTAAGGAAATGCTCAAGCAAATGAAATTCAGGACGATTAAGCAACTGTTTATTTTGTAAACATTCAAAAATCAGCCAAGTTAAACTGTCTTTTTGATAAACCGACTCTTGGGCCAGTTCGGGCATCACACTGCGCTGAATTTGCCAAAAAAAACGCGATGGCATGGGAAACTCTATATTCGCTGCTAGTCCCAGTGTATTGGCCAGTTGCATTTTTAACCAATGAGCAAGACCTGGGTTTTCCACTACAATGGTTTGGGTTTGCAAAGGGCTGACTTCTTCACTCAGCAGCAATCTCACCAGCTGAGCCAACAAAGTTTCGACTTTATTTGACTGATATAAATTAAACACTAAATTTAAAGCCTTTTAGGGGTTTAGTAGGCAACTGTTTATTAGAAAACATGAGTGGACAAAACACCAGTAAAAGGGTCAGCTTCGGCACTTCAAAGGGCAGAAACTTATAATGCGCGCTATTTAAGCTATTCGATACAAATTGCCCAAGAGTATTTGACTTCCCCTTTGAGTGAACCAAACTAGTTTAGGTGGGTGATTTTTTATCTAATACAGTCACTTACCTGCTTTATTAAATGGGTTTCCACCCCGAGAATTAAGGAGCGCATTGTGGCTGATTGGCCAGACACACTACCGGGCCTAAACATTAAACAAGCTTTAACTCAGCTAGGGGGCAAAAAGGCTCTGTTGCTGCGTTTATTGGGTATGTTCACCGACAATCACAGCCAAGACGTTAATCGCTTACTGGCTTCGGCAGACCAACAAGACATAAAAGCCGTCTATGAAATCAACCATGCTCTCAAAGGGGTCACGGCGAATCTCGCCGCTGACGAACTTTGCCAGCTGTGTGCAGACTTAGACGCTAAATTAAAAAAAGAGGACACTGATATTGGTGCCCAACTAAAGGCAATGCCAATAGCCATGGACACTCTGCTATCGTCTATTCAAACCGCGTCGCAATTACCACCTGACTGAGTATTAACGAGCCACAACCCACTTGTAAGCACTCACTTTTTCCATATTTTCTTTCTCAACTTCTGTCACTCAGACCGATTACGCCAAGCTCTGAGTGTGAACCAATTTAGGTGACTCACGTCTAATTCCATTGCACTATTTTTGAGCAACCTGCGTTTTACTAGTACACACGTACACCGTAATTTTTTATTTGTGCGACTCACGTACTGTTAACACCCTGTTACACAAAAAAACCCACCTGTAACACGTTGACACATGTCGTTCATGGGATATCCTGCCTGCACTAAATTTCATTGTATTTCAATGGCCCTAATAACTGGGATAAAAATAATAAAACCCATGAGTAAGCCAAATTTACTAAAAATCTTGGTACTAATGTCTGCCATAAGCGCAGCTAGCCAAGTACATGCCCAATTACAAGCTATGGACGACTCTGCTCTTGAAGAGACAGTAGGTCAGGCTTATATGCGCCTAGATAGCCTAGTGGGTGATGGTTCAACCACTGGCGACTTAAATGTGCAATACAGCCGCCTCACCTTTGGCCAAGACGTAGAAATTCAAGCCAATGCTGATGAATTAGTGTTGGGTGGAACCGATATCGTGGCTAATAATTTTTCCTTAGGCTACATAGACACCACTGATAGCGCTGACCCTATTAAAGAATTTAGCTTCACCAACCCTTATTTAGAATGGGCCACTGATGCCAGTAATAATGTCATTGGTTTTAGAGTTGGCGCTGAGGAATCTAAAGGGCTTTTACAAATGGACATGACCAGTTTCTCAGGGAACATCGACATGACCATCAACAGTCAAGCCGCCAGCTTATTCACAGCGGCTCTAGGAACTCAAACCAATAACCAAGCCACTTATATCGGCGCAAGCACTGGGTCCTGTACCGATGGTACCGACTGTGTGTCTTTGGCAAACATTAGCAGCCTAGATGTGGCTGGCACTGAGGCCAATGGTGGCACTGCTGACTTCTTTTTATCATTTCAAAATGCGGCGGTTAACTGGACAAATGGCGATGCGTCCGCCATGCAGCAAGCTTCTCAAGGCTTCTTCTTAAACGTGCCCACCACCACAAATCTAGATGTCACCACCACAGCATCCAGCACAGCAGGCTATGCCACTGGGTTTATTGAGCGCAGTACCGGTATTGGTCGCTGGAACACTCCGGCTGTTCCATAATTTTATTCTTAATGGAATAATCAACAGACACTTAAAATACATAGCATGGTTTAGACGCTTTCATTCGCAAGCCTAAACCATTGCCCTGTAGCCCTATTTTTTAGAGCATTATTTGCTCACACCCCTCGCCTTTCGCAAATTTCCCATTAATAAAGCACCCATAGCCTCTCATTTAGCAATTGCTTCATGCTCAGTTGAAACATATGCAATTTCGCTTTTTTATTGGCGCAGGTATAATGCCGCCATTTCTTATTCTTAAACATTAAGCTGGAGCCAAGATCCATGGGCCAACGCACTGCTTTATACGACGCACATATTGAAGCCACCGCTAAAATTGTTGATTTTGGCGGTTGGGACATGCCCATTCATTACGGATCTCAAATCAAAGAACACACCCTCATTCGCGAAGACGCAGGCATGTTCGACGTTAGTCACATGACGGTAGTGGACGTGACCGGCTCTGACGCCAAAGCTTATCTTCAATACCTACTGGCTAACGATGTGGCCAAGCTAGCAGAAGAAGGCAAGGCGCTATACAGCGGCATGCTAAATGAGCAAGGGGGCGTGATTGACGATTTAATCGTATATCGTGCCGATGCCCTAGGCGGCTATCGAGTGGTGGTTAACTGTGCCACCCGCGACAAAGATTTAGCTTGGATGGACCAACAATCGGCTAAATTTGATGTGTCTTTAACCGAACAACCTGATTTAGCTATGATTGCTGTTCAAGGGCCTAACGCCATTAAAAAAGCCAAAAAAGCCGTTTCTGAAAAGATTGCCAACACCATCGACAAACTGTCTATTTTCCAAGGCCTACCCAGTGGCGGCTGGTTCATTGGTCGCACCGGATACACAGGTGAAGATGGCTTAGAAATTATGATTCCAAGCGATGAGGTACAAAACGTTTGGAATAGCCTACTTGAGAACGACGTAAAACCAGCTGGTTTAGGTGCCCGTGATACGCTTCGCCTAGAAGCTGGCATGAACCTTTATGGCAACGACATGGATGAAACGATCTCTCCATGGCAAGCCAACATGGGCTGGACCCTTGCTCTTAAAGATGAACGTGACTTTATTGGAAAAGCGGCTTTAATTGAAGAAAAAGCCAAGGGCATTGAGTACAAAATGGTCGGCTTAGTACTGGAAACCCGTGGTGTCATGCGTGGCCACCAAAAAGTAATTTTCACAGCTTCCGATAAGCTAGGTGAAATCACCTCTGGAACCTTTAGCCCGACTTTGCAACAATCTATCGCCATGGCCCGTGTACCCGCCGACGCAGGTACCGAGTGTGCAGTGGATATGCGCGGTAAAGCAGTACCAGTGCGCATGGTCAGTATGCCATTTGTACGTAACGGCCAGAAAGTTTACAAATAGTTTAGGCACTTATTACTTCAGTGCTAAGCATTTAATAGTTCATGCAAAGCATCAGGATAAACAATGTGTTTATCCTGTAAAGCATGTATTAAACCACTAGATAATTAAAAATGTTTGCAGCCAAATTAAAGTGGCTGCAAAAGAAAATGAAAGGAAAGAAAATGGCTCAAATTCCAGCTGAACTAAAATACATCGCTTCTCATGAATGGATTCGCGATGAAGGCGACGGCATTGTTACTGTGGGTATTACTGATTTCGCACAAGAGTCTCTTGGTGATGTAGTATTCATTGAATTGCCAGAAGTAGGCAGTGAAATAAATAAAGACGATGCCATTGCAGTGGTTGAATCAGTAAAAGCGGCTTCTGATATTTACGCACCGGTTTCTGGTGAAGTAATTGAAATTAACGAAGCCTTAGTTGACGCACCAGAAAGTGCCAATGAAGAGCCTTATGACGGCGCCTGGTTCTTTAAAGTTAAATTAAGCGAAGCCAGTGAATTAGAAGCTTTGCTTTCTCCTGAAGAATACGCCGCTGAATGTGAGTAACCTTTAACTCATTTCATCGCATCAAAGACAGCCTCGGCTGTCTTTTTTATTGCCTGATGCGTACTCGAAGAACCTCCTTTTTAGCTACAACGCTTGGTTCTTTAAAGTAAAACTAAGGAGCCAGCGAATTAGAAGCTTTGCTTTCTCCTGAAGAATACGCAGCTGAATGTGAGTAATTAGATCCATGGCTGGGCACTCTCAAATGGAGAGCCTAAAAACATGGAAGTAGTTGATAGAGCGAAGTAGGATGCCAAAGCCTAGCAGCACTATTTTAGGGTTTCGCACAGCAAATAAAAAAGACAGCTTAGGCTGTCTTTTTTATTTGCTGTTTTTAATTTTACGCAGCTTTACTAGAGGCTATTCGCAGTACTTCCATATACCCCCCTTTTACCAGCGCCTGTTCGTACCCGTCAAAATACCCTCTTTTTTGCAGCATATTATTAAGTTTAGGTAAATTGTAAGAAGGTATCGTGGCGGCTAAATGATGTTCATGATGGTAATTGATAAAATTCGGCCCAAACAAAAATTTCTCCCACCATAAGGCCAGTGTCGTGCGAGTGGTCAATCGTACATCTTCATGGAATAGTTCAGGCATCGCACCATGTTCACCAATTTGACGTACCCTAAGAATCAATGGCTGAGCAAAAATCATCGCTGCCCACCACAACCCATATAACTCTAAGTGACCAAGTTGAGCCAGCAATAGTAATATTGCACCATGAAGAAAAAAAGCATCACGATAATTCACAAAACTGGTTTTCATTATTTCAGAGCGAGAAATGGCTTTATCTTTTTTAATCCCCATGGCTCCTGAATTCCCAATTCGCCCCGTTAACACATAAAGAAATATGCCAATGGTTGATTTCAGACCAGACAAACCAGATAAATCACGCATAACCTTTCGAGCCATACTGGATTTCGTCACTGGATAGTTTTTAATATTTTGCACATCAGGATCTTCATCTTCCGTTTTAGCAGTATGATGGGCAAAGTGGTAAGGGCGATAAAAGCTCATAGGTACCAACACAGGCATGCCCCCCAACCAATGGCCCAATACATCGTTTAATTTTTGATTGCTAAACATGGCTCTGTGAGAGCAGTCATGTAGAAAAGCCCCCATGGCCATTTGTACGCCACCCAATAACACGATGGAAAAAATCACCGTAAATATATTAGGGTACACCGCCACTAAAGATAATAGCGCCACAGCCATCACCCAATTCTTTAATAGCAAATACCAGGCTAAAACATTATTGGGTTTCTTTAAATCTTGAAGCTCTTCCTTAGAAATGTAATCTCTAAATGAATTTTTTGGTTCACTCATAACCCCTCCAGATCAATCCGTTATTAAAATTATTCAATATATTGTTTTTATGGCTGCAACCAGAAGCACTAGACTAGCAGTCAAATTAAAACTATATTCGCCATATAAAGACTACTTTTCGATGTTTTCAGCCAAAATAAATCGGTATTAACAAAATACCTATAAAAATGAGTGAATATGCTAGATACAGCGCTCAGTAAGTTTAATTCTCAACGCAAGGTAAAGTGCGCCTACTTAGTGCCGCAAGGAGCTTGGTTAAGCACCATCATTACCGGTGCTGAAGTGTATGCGGCGGTAGATTTTTTCTGGCAACCTGCCTATCAGCCCGAATATTCAAGCTTTGATATTTCATTTTTTAACCTCCCAGGGGAGGTAGCGCAAAACTTTACGGGCTTGGGCATTGAAACCAAAGAACTGGATGAACGCCAATACGACATCATTACCATTCCCGCTATTTGGCGGCCTGATATTCAGCATATTAAAGAACAACATGAAGTATTGGCTTGGCTTCAAAAACAACACGCTGGCGGCGCGCTAATTATTGGCCTTATTACTGGGCAGTTTTATTTAGCACAAGCGGGTTTACTAGACGGAAAAGAAGCCACCGTGCACGGTGCCTTTGCCAGTACCTTTCAACATCTTTACCCAAATATTCGTGTTAATTTAAAACGCAGCATCACCGAATCAGATAAACTCATATGTGCCACCGGTCATAAATCGTGTATGGATGTGATGATGATGACCATTGCAAGATTTTGCGGCGAAGAAGCGGCCCAGCTGTGTGCTAAATACTATGAATTTACCGAACCTAGCAAGCTAGAAAGTGATTTCATGGAATCACAAGCTTTAGATGTGTTGGTCAATGCCGCTAAAGAAATCTTAAGGCACCGATTTCAAGAACATATGGGTCTTGAGCAATTGGCCCACATTTTAAACGTAAGCCCAAGAACATTATCGAGACGTTTTCAAAATGTCAGCGGCGAATCCCCCATGCAATACCAACAAAAAATTCGCTTACAAAACGCTAAGCAATTGTTAAGTAATACCTCTTTATCCATAGAACACATTGCCCAACAAGTGGGCTTTAATAGCACCAGTGTCTTTGGTCGAGCTTTTAAAAGCGCTTTTCAAAAGTCTCCCCTGCAATATCGAAAATTTATCGCCAGCAGCTCTTAATTTAAGGGGAGATCACCACTCTTTTAGAAAAGTATTTTTGCTCCATATGCCGATGAACCGATGCCACATAAGCGTTCATCACTTCATACCACTCATTTAGCTCTTGCTGGGTGATGACTTCAAAGCCTTTTAGCAAGGAGCTCTTATGGGGCTTAAAATCTTTTAAACCATTTCGAATGTTGGCTTGAGCATCAGCGGAAGAATTAGCGGGCGTTAACACCAAACCATCAAGCACCACCGGAAACTCATACAACACTTTTAATCGACTTTTTAACGGCTGACTTAATCGGCCATATAAATAATCCACCACTACCGCGCTGTGTGTGCGTTTTTTATGCAATGCTTCCATGGCTTGCCAATGATTTCTTTCTGGTGCCAATTGGGCTTCAAATAATTTATTGCTAATGGCCTCTTTGACCACCAAAGTAGCGATGGCCACTGGGCCAGACACCGCCATTAGAGTGCCCTTTAATTGCGCCAAATGATCAATGGATAGCTCCTTACGGGTCACTAAAATCAGTTTTAATTTAGCCCGAGAAAACATCACTCCCTTAAATTGGTGATGACGCATCAAATACAGACCTAAATGTATGGGTGCCTGTAATACTTCAAACTGGCCATCTACTGCGGCCAATAAGAATTTTTGCAAGTTAGCAGAGCTGGAAATTTGATAGGCCACACCGGTTTGTTTTTCTAATGCTTCTTCAACGGGCTTAGCCCACGCTTGCAGTAGCTGAGGCGTTGTCCAAGGACTTATGCCAAAACTAACAGGCTTTTGTGCCAGTAAGTGAGGCGAAAAAAGTAAAAACACCCACATTACCGGGTTCATGAATGGCTTCATGTGTATTTGCTCGCCCTCTCAATTGGCCATCATTGCAGTGTAGCTCAGTCTGAGGCCCCTCTGAAATTAGCCTATATTGCCCTCTTATCAGAGAATTTCATTGGGTTACAGGGTAAATTACGGCCAGACAATGCAAGTCTTTCACACATAGTTGAACTTTATTCACCTCGTTTTCAATTTGCATGAAATCCCCTGACAGCCTCTAGGGCCCTTGCTATAATTTGCCCCCTCAAATTTGTAACCTTTTTTGTGCACATATGTGAAGCAATGTGCCAATTAAGCACCGTATATGCACCCCCACAAGGCTGGCCTTTTATGAGTAAAGCGACACTTTCTCAATTAGAAAACCGTGATGAATTTATACAGCGTCATCTGGGTTCAAGCGTGGCAGACGTAAACGCCATGTTAAGTGATGTGGGCGCAAGCTCTCTTGATGATTTAACCGCGCAAATCGTACCTAGCAGCATTCTGCGTGAGCCATTCTTACAAATGCAAGATGCCACCCCTGAGCGTGAAGCTCTGGCCAGCCTGAAAGCACTGGCTTCAGAAAACCAAGTATTCACCAGTTACATCGGCATGGGTTATCACGAGACCACACTGCCTAACGTTATTTTGCGAAACGTATTGGAAAATCCAGGTTGGTACACCGCCTATACTCCTTACCAGCCAGAAATAGCCCAAGGCCGCTTAGAGTCATTGCTGAATTACCAGCAAATGGTCATCGACATGACCGGCATGGAACTGGCCAACGCATCACTTTTAGATGAAGCCACCGCCGCTGCCGAAGCCATGGCATTAATGAAGCGTGTGGTACGTAAAAATAAATCTAATGTTTTCTTTGTAGATGAAAATGTACTGCCACAAACCATCGACGTACTAAAAACCCGCGCCGAAGGCTTTGGTTGGGAACTATTAATTGGCCCTGCGGTTGAAGCCCTTAATAACGAATGTTTTGGTGCGTTGTTCCAATACCCAGCCATCGATGGCACAGTGAGCGATCTTGAGGAAATTATTTCAGTACTGCATGATCAAAATGCGCTAAGCGCTGTGGCCACTGACTTAATGGCCCTAGCCTTATTAAAATCACCCGGTGAAATGGGTGCCGATGTGGTACTGGGTAACAGCCAGCGCTTTGGTGTGCCCATGGGCTTTGGTGGCCCACACGCAGCATTTTTTGCCACAAAAGATGCACACAAACGTGCCATGCCAGGACGCTTAATTGGAGTTTCCATTGATGCCAACGGCAACCGTGCGCTGCGTATGGCACTTCAAACCCGTGAACAACATATACGTCGTGAGAAAGCCACGTCAAACATTTGTACCGCGCAAGTTTTACTGTCTAACTTGGCCTCTTTCTATACGGTTTACCATGGTCGTGATGGCATTATCCGTATTGCCAATCGCATTCATCGATTTACCGAAATCATGGCGGCTGCCTTAACTGATGCTACCATTGATGACTTGGTTATTGTTAACCAAAGTGCTTTCGATACATTAACCATTGAAGTGCCAAACAAAGCTGAAGTATTGGCTCGTGCCCAAGAAGCCCGCATTAACCTTCGAACACAGATTCAAGCCCATGAAGCAGAAGGTTCTGACAATGTGGTGGGGTTAAGCATCAGCGAAAATACCACTCGCAACGACATGACCACCTTGTTCGAAGTGATCACGGGTCTAAAAGCCGATGACGAAAACTTCAACATTGAAATGCTAGACGAAGAAGTAGAAAGCAGCATTCCTGAACACTTAAAGCGTACCAGTGACTTCCTAACGCACCCTGTATTTAACAGTTACCACACCGAACACGAAATGCTGCGTTACATGAAGCGTTTAGAAAATAAAGATTTGGCCATGAACCACAGCATGATCACGCTGGGCTCTTGCACCATGAAACTAAACGCCACCGCACAAATGATTCCAGTGACTTGGCCTGAAATTGGTAACATCCACCCGTTCGCTCCTAAGTCACAAACTCAGGGCTACGAAAAAATGATCACCGAATTTGATCATTTACTGCGTGACATCACTGGCTTCGATGCTATTTGCATGCAACCTAACTCAGGTGCACAAGGGGAATACGCGGGCTTAATGGCCATTCGTCATTACCACGAAAGCCGCAATGATGGGCATAGAAACATCTGCCTAATTCCACGCTCTGCCCACGGCACTAACCCAGCTTCTGCGCAAATGGCAGGCATGCGTGTGGTAGTGACTAAATGTGATGACGAAGGCAACGTAGACTTTAACGATTTAAAAGAAAAGGCCGAAGAATTAAAAGACAGTCTGTCTTGCCTAATGATGACTTACCCATCTACCCACGGTATTTATGAAGAAGGGGCTAAAGAAATTTGCGACCTTATTCATGCTAACGGCGGTCAGGTTTACATGGATGGTGCCAACCTAAATGCCCAAGTGGGTGTGACTCAACCCGCTTACATTGGTGCCGATGTTAGCCACATGAACCTGCACAAAACCTTTGCTATTCCTCACGGCGGTGGCGGTCCTGGTATGGGTCCTATCGGTGTTAAGAAACACCTAGCACCTTTTATTGCTAACCACGCGGTTCGTCAAATTGATGATGAGTCTGTGGGCCAAAGTGCGGTCAGTGCCGCGCCTTACGGCAGTGCTTCTATCTTGCCTATTTCGTACATGTACGTACGTTTACTTGGGGCAAAAGGCTTGCGCCAAGCCACACAAATGGCTCTGTTAAATGGTAACTACTTAAGTAAAAAACTAGCTGAGCATTATCCAATTTTGTACTCAGGCCAAAATGGTCGTGTGGCCCACGAATGCATTGTGGATTTACGCCCCATTAAAGCCGAAACCGGTATTACCGAAGTAGACTTTGCCAAGCGCCTAATGGATTACGGTTTCCATGCACCAACCATGAGCTTCCCTGTGGCAGGCACCTTCATGATTGAGCCGACTGAATCAGAAAGTAAAGCCGAACTGGATCGTTTTATCTCTGCCATGACCGCCATTAAAGCCGAAGTAAATGCGGTGAAATCTGGTGAGATGGATGAAGAGAATAACCCTCTAAAGCATGCACCGCACACCCAAAAAGACATTGCCGGTGATTGGGAGCGTCCTTACACTCGCGAGCAAGCGGCCTTCCCAGCAGCCTATGTTTATGAAAATAAATTTTGGCCTACGGTGAACCGCATTGATGACGTGTATGGCGATCGTAATTTAATTTGCGCATGCCCTGCCATTGAAACTTATGAAGAAAACTAAACTGAGTTTTTAAGTGTAAACATTAAAAAACGGCCTACGGGCCGTTTTTTAATATCACTGCATTTACTTTTCTAAATTACCCCAGTTTTAAAAGTGCTAACTGCTGTGTCGTCCAAAGTCCATTTTATTACTGAGTAATATTCTTTCCGCTTTGGCTCCCAAATACACATAGCCCCCCAAAGCCAGCAATAACCCCACCACTGAAAGCATCATGTAGACTGCTGAGTTCATATGTTCAATGTCTCCTAACGATGCTTTAAACATACTTAATAACGCCTCAATAGAAACCGCAATTAAAATAGCCGCTAAGAAGCGCGTGATGGTACGCCGAGTAGAACTATGACGAAAAACATCTTTGTGCATGAGCACTTCTTCTTCCAAAATTGTTTTTCCTAAGTCAAAAATAGCCAAGCTTAAAGTAATAAAAATAATCACCTCAAATAACTCATAAGGAGGGTGGCTTTTACTCGTATCAATTGGAAAAATATTAAGTAAAGATTGAAAAGCGATATACAGCATAATACCCGCGACCCCCATTAGCCCCACCACCATCAAACTGTATACCCCACAAAAAAATGGCGAAGCTTTGCGACGTAATTCGTCCCCTCTTAAAAATTCAATTATATGAGTCAGGTGAATATCAATCACTAAATAGCCTTGTATTTCACCCTCTTCGTTCGTCCTCTTCAATGCAGCCGACAAACACAAATGGCCCGTGGTGGCAGACATATAAGGGGCTGTAATGTCTATGGTGTGAGAGTTGTCTGCTAATTTAAAATAAGGGCGCTGACTGCGATTAGTATGCTTAGCATCAGGCAGTATGATAATGCCATCTTTTGTTTTAGCGTAGTTTTCACTGGTTTGAATGCCCTTTTCATTTAGCGTGTATAAAAGCTCAACAAAAGGATAATTCGCATCAATATCGCGCAATACATTCTCTCCTGCACTATTTTGATCAAGTAATTCAGGTACATCAACCCCCGTTAAGATTGATGAAATTAGATCATGAACAACGGTTTTATAGTCGTTATAGCTTTCAACCACACTTAAATAACTCATGGCTACCATATTTCAACCCTTATAAAGCCTTCAATGATTGTAGAGTTGCAACTCCTAGACCAGCCATTAGAGGGTTTTGGCTAAACCTTGTTTTATCATTATTTTCAATCCCCTTTTTGACTTAAGGGTTTTACGAATCGTATAAAACTTAAAACATAAGTTATTCGATCTAACAGCCACATTGTCTATCAAAAACACAATTCCCAATAGTCACCAAAATACTGGCAATTTTGGTCTACGTTTTGTGTCTTTTTGTCCGTTTCGCTGACGTTTCTTCATGGTATCAATAGCAGGTCAACAAAAAGTGCGACTCTAAAAAAATTAATTTCAGAGTTCACCGACAAAAAATAATAAAAGAGGCGGCCACTATGAAGCTTAAAAAACACCAACATTCTCTCGGATGCAAACAGGCTCTAGCGCTTATCATTCCTGTCATCATGACGGCGCAAGCGCAAGCACTTGAATTTAACATAGGTCAAATTGAAGGATCATTTGATAGTCAATTAAGCATGGGGTCCAGCTGGCGTGTGGAATCTCAAGATGCTGCTTTGCTGTCTAATAGCGATGGCACAGATAATTTTAGCAACAGTGATGATGGCAATCGAAATTACAAAAGTGGCGATGCTTTTTCACAAATATTCAAAGGCAGTCACGACTTACAATTTAGTTATCAAAATGTTGGCGGCTTCGTGCGAGGCAAATATTGGTACGACTCAGCTTTGGCTAATAATCAAGTTGAATATGGCCATACCCCTACCGCAGAACGAGGCAATGGCCCTACCGGTACCAATTTAGATTATTCCGATGCCGATTCCCGGTTAGATGATTCTGATTTTAATGAGCTATCAAAGTCAGAAGGGGTGGCGTTGTTAGACGCGTTTGTTTATGGCTCATTTGATATTTTAGATATGCCACTTGATGCGCGCCTAGGTAAGCAAGTGGTGAGCTGGGGAGAAAGCACATTTATTCGCGGAGGCATTAACTCTATTAATCCTGTGGATGTAAATGCGTTTCGCCGCCCCGGTGCTGAAATTAAAGAAGGCCTATTACCCGTTAACATGGCCTACGCCAATATTGGCTTATCCGATAATTTAAGCGCTGAAACATTTTATCAAATTGAATTTCAAGAGTCGGTTATTCCTGGTTGCGGTACTTACTTTGCCACCAACGATTACGCTCCAGAAGGATGTAGTGCGGTGCTGGTAGGCGGCGGGACTTTTAGTGTGGGTCGGCATGAAGATGGCAACCGCAAAGCTCGGGACGATGGCCAGTTTGGATTCGCCATGCGATATTTATCTGAGGCACTAGGAGATACTGAATTTGGCATTTATGCCATGAACATTCACAGCCGCACCCCTTTGGCCAGCGGCACTAAAAACACATTTGATGAAGAAGCCTATGTACTAGGCATTGTTACTCCCATTGCAACTCAAGGGCAAACTAATATAGAAACTGCTTTAGCCAATGGCGATTATACAGCAGGTAGCCAAGCACACATTGATGCAGGCGCGGCGTTACAAGCCACCGTTGATGCCGCCACCGCTGGTGCTCAGCAAGGGGCTTTAGTCAATATCGTCGCCACCTCTAATTACTTTGTGACCTACCCAGAAGACATTATTGTCACGGGTTTAAGCTTTGCTACTAACGCAGGTTCCATGGCCATCTCTGGGGAAATCAGCCACAAAATTGATGCACCCATTCAAATCAACGGCCCCATGGTGATCGGTACACTTGTACGTGGCTCTTCCAGTGCAACCGAACTAAACGAAGATTACCTAAATACTTTGGACGGTGAAACTTCAGAAGGCTATCGCTTATTTGATATTTCACAAATTCAAATGAGTGCCGTGAAATTTTTTGACCAAGTGGCCGGTGCAAATCGCATGACGCTAATTGGCGAAGCCGGCTACACCTTTGTGCACAGTTTCGATGAAGGATCTGACGCCATTAAATATGGACGCTCAGATATTTTTGGAGAGTTTGATCCCACCGACCCAAGTGATGACGATGGTTTTGTCACTGAAAGTTCTTGGGGATATCGCGCTCGCTTAGTGGCGGAATATTCCGATGCCTTCATGGGTGTGAACTTAAAACCCACCATAGCGTGGAGCCATGATGTGAAAGGCTATTCTCCTCAGCCAGGGGGGAATTTTGGTGAAGGACAAAAATCTCTTGGGCTAAGTGTGCAAGCCAATTACCTTGAAACTTACAATGCCAATATTTCCTACACCCAATACATGGGCGGCGATTACAGTGTGGTCAGCGATCACGATTTCGCCTCTGTGAGCATTGGCATGCAGTTCTAAATTTTTCAAAAAAGTAATTTCACTCACTAATTGCGGGCACTTATTTGTGAACCTAGGTTGCCCGCCGCGAGGACGCAATATGAAAATACGCACACTGGCTTCATCTAGTTTACTCATGGCCCTACTCAGTAGCACCACCACGGCAAAGGTATCCACCCTTGAAGCCAATAAATTAGGGGATGAATTAACCCACATTGGCGCACAAATGGCTGCCAACCAAGATGGCAGCATTCCCATCTATGACGGCGGGCTAAGTGCTAACCTAAATGCCGACCCATTAACTAATATTTACGCGCAAGAGGCACCTTTATTTATCATTACGGCTAAAAATATTGCGCAACATAAACACCGCTTAACCGACGGACAAATCGCTTTATTTGAAAAATACCCAGACACTTACAAGATGCCGGTGTATCAAACCCATCGCACCGCCGCATACCCAAAAGACATTTATAACAAAGCGAAAAAAAATGCCACCAAGGCTGAATTAGTTGATGGCGGTAATGGCATGGTTAACTTTGATGAAACCGTACCATTTGCCATTCCTCAAAATGGCTTAGAAGTTATTTGGAATCATGTGAGCCGCTTTCGCGGAGGCTCTATCGAGCGTAATCTCGCCACGCTTTCAGTGCAACGTAACGGCGGTTTTACGCCGGTAAAAGTGCGTGCACAACTGACCTCTCCTCACTATTTAGCTGATGGCTTTGATCAAAAAGAAGATGATAATGTTTTGTTTTATTACACCCAGTCCATTAAATCCCCTGCCCGTTTAACCGGTAACGTTTTGCTGGTACATGAAACCATCGATCAAGTTAACCAGCCTCGCATGGCGTGGGCTTATAACGCAGGCCAACGTCGCGTGCGTCGCGCCCCGCAAATTGCTTACGACGCACCCGCACAGGTATCTGAGGGGTTACGCACTTCCGATCAGGTAGACATGTATAACGGCGCCCCTAACAAGTACCACTGGAACCTTGTGGGTAAGCAAGAGCTGTACATTCCCTACAATGCCTATCAATTAGCCGACCCCAATATGAAATACAAAGACATCGCACAGGTTGGCCACATTAATCAGGACCTTACGCGCTATGAATTACACCGAGTATGGAAAGTAGAAGCCACCCTTAAAGAAGGTGAGCGCCACGTATACGCCAAACGTACTTTTTATGTGGATGAAGACAGCTGGCAAATTGCCATTGCCGACCACTATGATAACCGCAACGTTTTATGGCGTGTATCGGAAGGCCACGCACTGCAGTTTGTTAATGCTAACGCCCCCTGGTACATCTCCACCACCAATTACGACTTATTGTCAGGTCGGTATTTGGTAGAGCTAAATAACGAAGAGCAGGAGCCGTTTAAATTTGGCACCTCTGTTAAACGTAAAAGCTTTACCGCCTCAGCGTTAAGGCGTTCAGGTAAACGTTAAACTCGTCGAGCCCGAGTATTTATCAGCCTGCACGTCGTCTTTGCGGGGCCTTTTTGGCCTCGCCTTTTTCCTCCTGATATTGTAAATACAATAAATTAGCCAGCTGGTTTAATGACCTTCCCTTATTCAAATTGTCCATATAACACACTCCTTGAAATACACACCTCTTTTATTTATAGATCAATCGATATACTATCGAGAAACGCTAATAAAAATTCATTAGGAAAATAACAATGCGTCAACTCTTAAAATTCTTAAGCCTCGGTATTCTTGGGCTGGGCGCCATCGTTTTGATCGTCGCCTCTCTTAACTGGCAAGAAAGCCAACAGCTTTACCGAACTATTACCTTGTTTGATGAAGGAAAAATTGTTGAAAACTTTTCCAATATGAAAAACATAGTCCCCACACTGACCATTAAAAAATCAGGTACACCACACCAGTTTGAACATGATTTACAATCACTGCCTGAACATTATCTTTACAAAGGCCAACAAAAGTCTCTGCAAGATTTTTTAACCCGCAGTAGCACAACGGCCCTTTTAGTATTAAAAGGTAACGACATTACCTATGAGGATTATTTTCAAGGCACCGGTGAGTTTGACCGCCGAATTTCTTGGTCCATGGCCAAATCATTTTTATCGGCTATTTTTGGCGTGGCGGTATCTGAGGGGAAAATTAGAAATCTAGAGCAAGCGGTCACTGAATATGTACCCCAGTTAAAAGGCACTGGCTACGACGGCGTGAGCATTAAAAATGTATTGCAAATGTCCAGTGGCGTGGCCTTTAACGAAGACTACCAAAATTTTAATTCAGACATTAATCGCTTTGGCCGTTTGATGGCATTGGGTGGGTCCTTTGATGACTTTGCTGCATCATTAGTAAACGAAAGAGAACAAGGTACTTTCTTGCATTACGTAAGCATTGATACCCATGTATTAGGCATGGTATTGCGCAACGCCACAGGCCGCTCAATTGGTGATTATTTTAATGAAAAACTATGGTCTAAATTAGGCACAGAAGAAGACGCCATTTACATAACGGATTCAACTGGCGAGCCCATGGTATTAGGGGGTTTGAATTTATTAACGCGCGATTTTGCACGCTTTGGAAAACTGTACTTAGACGATGGGAAGTGGGCTGGTGAACAAGTGATTCCTGCCAGTTGGGTGAAAGCTTCAGTGACGCCTGATGCACCACATTTAACACCCGGTAAACGTAACAGTGCCAAGATGGATTTAGGTTATGGCTATCAGTGGTGGTTGCCGGTTAATGCCGATGAAGAATTCATGGCCCTTGGTGTGTATGATCAATTTATTTACGTGAATAAAAAAAGCAATGTGGTGATTGTTAAAAATTCTGCCAACATTGATTTTATGAAAAATAATTTTGAATCAGCCCTAGAGACCACCGAAGCCTTTAGAGCCATTGCCAATTCTTTATAACATTAGAATTTTTAATGTTAAAAATGTTCAACTACCCTAACAAAAAAATGTAAAAAATAAAGACAATAAATAAGGGCCAGTAGGCCCTTATTTATAAATAGAGTGTTGGGAAATCTATATTCGCTCTATCATGGTCACCACACCAACACCGGCGCCACCACAAATGGCCACCACACCACGGGTTAAGTTTTGACGTTCAAGCTCATCCAGTAACATACCGATTAAATTCCCACCAGTGGCACCTAAAGGATGCCCTAAAGCAATGGCACTACCATTTACATTTAATTTATTATCATCAATACAAAAGTGCTGCTGAAAATTAAGCACGCTGGCGGCAAAAGATTCATTCACTTCCCACAAATCAATATCATCAACCGATAACTGCGTGGCCTTTAACATTTTTTCCATGGCACGAACATGGCCTGTTAACATTTTAACCGGTTCGTCACTGGCATTGGCAAAATGAGTCACTTTCGCTCTTGGGGTTAAATTTAATGCTTGGCATTTTTCTTTACTGGCCAATAATACCAAACTGGCTCCATCCACTAACGCTGGAGAGTTAGCACTGCTGTGTTGCGCTACCAATTCATCAGCTGGGTACACTTGCTCCACCACCGCTTGCCCCATGCCCACAAATGCACTAAAACGAGGTGAAAGGCTACTAAGTGTTTCCATGGATATATCTTCACGAACACTGTCATCGACACTAAGACGGATTTCCCCTTTACTATCGACCACTGGAATCAGCGACTTATTAAAGTAGCCTTTTTCTTGCGCATTTAACGCTTTTTGGTGTGAACGTACCGACAACTCATCAAGAGAAGCTCTAGAATAATTTTGTTGATGACTGATTAAGTCTGCCGCCAAACCCATGTGCAAAAAGCGAGTTTGTTTCATGACCTTTTTATCTGAATACCACGGGCCATTATCGGCAAACATGGGCACACAACTTAATTGCTCAACCCCTCCGGCCACCACTAACGACTCCATGCCCGCCATTATTTTAGAGGCGGCTATATTCACAGCATCCAATCCAGAACAACAAAATCGATTTAAAGTAACCCCAGATACCTGATCTGACCAACCTGCGTAAAGGGCAGCAATTTTGGCAAGGTTAGCCCCTTGTTCTTGGGTTTGTGTGGCGCACCCTAATAAAACGTCTTCCACTTCACGACTGTCCAGCTGATTTCGCTCAGCCAATGCATGAAAGAGTGGCTCGAGTAATTCAATGGGTTTTAATCCTGAATAAGCGCTTTCACTGCGCTGCCCCTCATCCTTAATACGCACCTTTGCTCTTGGTATGCGCACGGCATCTACGATATACACTTCATTTATTTGGGTGTTCATAATTTTACTTTTATTATTATTTTAAATTGGCTTTTTAAATTACTATTCTTTAGCTCCATCATTCTCGGCCAATAATTAAACTGGCACAGGTGGTGGCACTGCCCCCTAAATTAAATGTCATCATATTGCGGGCACCACCAATTTGATAATCGCCAGCCTTATACGTCACTTGTTTATAACAGTCCAGCGCCATGCGTATGCCAGTGGCGCCTACCGGATGCCCCAAGCCAATTAAGCCCCCACTCATGTTCACCGGTAACATACCACCTGCTTGGGTGTGCCCTTCTTCAATGGCTTGCCAAATTTCTCCAGGGGGGCGTAAGCCAGAATGATCAAGAATCATGTATTCGGTTATGTTAAAACAATCATGTACTTCAAGGCCATTAATGTTTTGTAAGTTTTCCATATTGGCACGCTGTAAAGTTTGTTCAAATAATTTATGAATATGAGGAAATATATAGTCCTGTCCTTCACTTAACACGAGTTTTTCTTTTAGCAGCATAGGGGCATTAATGTGTCCCCAGCCCTTTATATAAGGAATATCTTTTAATTTCATGCGCCTTTTACGTGCGTAAGCTTGCGCGCGTTTTTCACCGGCTAAAAATAGTACGGCCGCACCATCGGTAATCTGACCACAATCTTGACGACGAATTTGTCCACTTATCACTGGGTTTTCAGTATCGTTATTGGTAAAACTGTCCACGTTAAATTGCCACTTTCGAGATTGCGCATTGGGATTGCATTGAGCATTTTTAAAATTCTTTTTTGAGATGGAACGTAAGTGCTCCATGTTTATTCCATATTTGTTTTGATACTGATGTATTAAATCATCAAAAGCACAAGGCCACACATAAGGCGTATCGCACCATTCTTTGTCGCTCCAAGCAGCAGGGCGCAAATTTTGGGCAGCTTGTTCACCGCTTACATTGCGCATCATTTCAACGCCCAGCACACACGCTAAATCGTAACGGCCCGATTCAATATCGGCCATGGCCGCTAAGATCGCCATGGACCCCGACGCACAAGCCGCTTCATGGCGGGTGGCGGGTAAGTAAGCTAAAGCAGGATCCACATGACCAAAAAAACCACCTAAATGAGCTTGGCCAGTAAATAAATCCCCCACAAAATTTCCCACATGACCCACGTCAATTTCAGTGGGGTCTAAGCGGCAAGCTGTCATGCCTTTTTTGACAGTGTCAGCAAACATGTCAAATAATGAATGTTCTTCTCGTGCCCAGTTCCGTGAAAAATCCGATTGATGACCACCAAGAATATAAACTCGCTGTTGATTCATAATATTCCCCTCAAATTAAACAGCGTTTATTGATGCTTGCGAATAGTTGGACCATCAGCCCATGTAGCATGGGTGCCACTGCAAATTCGATGGGGCAAAATGATGCGACACACGGGTCCGGCTTCAATATCTTTGGCGTCGACTAAAATGCATTCCGAACGATCCGCTTTCATATCGGTAATAAAACTGACGATATAGCCATCATCTTCATCTTTGGAATTCACTCTTGGGGCAAATGGGGCTTCACTTCCGTAACGCTCTTCGCCAAAATCAAGCTGCCAAGATTCACCACTTTCAAAGTCGTGCTTCACTAACCCTGAAAATAAAAACCAACCTGGTTTACTGTAGGTGCTGTATAGGTAACGGGTTTTTCGCCCAGCGTATTGCTGATTAAAGCTTCCAAACTCCAACACTCTTGGGTCAAGGTGCTCTTCAATAACCTGCCCTGTTTTTAAATTGAAACGCCAGCGGTGTAATTTAGATTGAAAAGAGTGCTGATCGATATTTGCCATTAATTGACCCACAGCTCGCGGCATACCAGCCAACGGCTCTGGCGTGGGGTTATCTTGAAAATAGCCTTCTAAAATAATTTCATCTCCTTCTTCATAGGCGTTCATCCAATGCAACACATAAGTGGGAGCAGCCTCAAACCATTGAATGTCTTGTTGGTTTCCGTAGCGAGGAATGATGGCAAAACGGGTGGGGGTATTTTCGTAGAAACAGGCATGATGTTTATTTACTTTTAATAATTCAGGATCCCAAAAAAGCGGTAGATCCACCAAGATCGAATAATTTTCAGTAAAAGCCATATCATGGGGCAATCGTGGACCGGGTAAAGGCACGGGTGTGTAATGAATTAATTTATTATTTTTGTCTACCACTCCGTAGTGCTGATAAGGAGGGTATTTTGAATAATTAAAAAACAATAACTCTCCGCTATTTTCGTCCACCTTAGGGTGTGCGGATATGCCTCCTAAAGGGGTCCAACTTTCAGCACCGTGTTGTTCAAGTGTGTATGGGTCTAAACGATAACCATCACCACACTGCCAAAAGGTCGAGAGTATTTTTCCAGCGTGTACCACCACATCTGTGCTGGAGGAATCTTTTACATAACCCTGAGCCCCCCAGCCTGGCCGTTTGGAAAGGGCCGGATTATTTGCAATGCCGGTCCACAATGCTTCACCGGCTAACTGTTCAGCCTCAAAGCCTTTTGTACGAACAAACCGATTTCGATATTGCGCAACCCCTTCTCGAAAAGAAATGCTGTGTATCATGCCGTCCCCATCAAACGGATGATAATGACCAATGGGTTCTAAAATTGGATTTTCTGTATTGCGAATGTAAACACCATCAATGTCGGTGGGTATTTTCCCTATGACCTCCATGTCTGTGGCTGTGTGCTCTTCTACATTAGGGGTCCAAGGACCATTTAGATATGGGTGTCCATTAGGTTTTAGGGTGCTGATGAGCTTTTTTTCCAAAATACTGGCCATGTTTAAGTCCTTGCTTTTGTGAAATTTGCACAACATAGTAACTTGCACTATGAGACTAACCAGCTCAATTATTAATGAATTTTTATATAGGTGTCATTATTTAACGTATAAATTGGCAATATATGGCTAAAAGTAACTTTTATTATGAAACTTAAATATAATATTTAGGATAAGGAAAGCGCCGAAAAGATAATTCGATATATACAAATTTAGGAATATGGGTAATATCGAGCCATGACCAACACACAATTAATCATTAACAATCAAATGGCAGCTGGGCTTGATGTCATTGGTGATCGCTGGGTTCTGCTCATTCTGCGAGATATTTTTTTAGGGCGCAGCCGATTTGAGGAATTGCGTCTTCACACTGGCGCCAGTCGCACCACCCTGACCCGTCGTTTAGGCGCTCTTTTGGAAGCCGATGTTTTATATAAGCGCTGTTATTCCACCACAGGCAATCGATTTGAATATAAATTAACTGAAAAAGGCCTTGGATTATTTTCCTCTTCGTTATTAGCCTGGCAGTGGGAATTGGAATGGAGTGACCATGCTGGTGAGGTATTGCCTATTTCTTTATTTCACAATAGCTGCCAGCACACTTTAACGCCCACAGCAGTTTGCAAATATTGTCAGCAAATCTTAAATGCTAACGATGTTCAATGGCCCGACATTAAAAATGAACTTGAAGAACAAATAGGAGAAATTAATTCATTCTCTAAACGTCGAGTTCGCAGTGCCATTAAAAACGGTCGGGAAGATTTATCTTTGGCCACGGTAAGTGATTTAATTGGGGATCGTTGGACGTTGCTTTTGCTGATATCTGCTTTTCTTGGCGTCAAACGTTACGATGAATTTTTAAAAAGTTTAAAAATTGCTTCTAATATTTTAACCATGCGTCTTAATATGCTGGTTGATGTCAACATTTTACAACGCAGCGAATATCAAGAAAATCCTCCACGCAGTGAATACCAACTTACCAAAAAAGGAAAATCTCTTTTCCCACTGGTGATGACTATGAGGCAATGGGTAATCGATTACCTTCCAAAATCAGACACTCATGAAAGACTCATTCACAAGCAATGTGGGCATGCGCTGCAGGTAGAGGTGCTATGCAATGGCTGCCATCATAAACCCTGGCCACGAGATGTGGCCTTTAATAAGTAAATCGTGAATAAAATATACGATTAGAAAAGTAAAAAAACCTATTTCTTATATTAAAAATATAGACAAAAAAGTTAGGCTATTTCTTTTTTTGGTTTTGTTAGCGGTTTACTAGGCGACTCTTCAAAGCCCACAAAGTGTACAAAGTCCTCATTATTGGCTCGCACAGATTTTACGTCATTGGCTGAAAAATCGTCATTAGGATAACCCATGGCGATGCAAATCATAATATTTTGATCATCTGGAATATTTGCATGTTCACGTACCACGTCCGACTGCATGATACCCTGTCCATTGATAACGGTACCCAATCCACGCTCCCAGGCCGCTAAACAAATACCATAAGACACCGCACCTAAATCGAATTGACTAATGGCAGCAGGCTCTAAATATTTATCATAGGTTAATACAATCGACACAGGTGCATCAAATTGTCTAAAGCCACGCATTACCCAATCTGTGCGACGAGCCTTGTCGTCACGCTCAATGCCCATGGCTGAGAATAATTGAATAGCAACATCCACTTGGCGTTGACGGTGCACACCTTCATAAGACTCCTTCATGGGAAAGTCCCGCTTAGGAGCAACACCGGCAATCATATTTTCAGTATTGCCTTTACGAATTCGCTCCAAAGGCTCACCTGTAATAATGTGCATGTGCCATGGCTGCGTGTTCATTGAAGAAGGTGCGCCTTTAGCAATCTCAACAATTTCTTGTAAAACAGTTAACGGTACAGGGTCTTTTTTATAACCACGAATACTGCGGCGAGTTTTTACTAATTCTTCAAATTCCATATTCACACCACTAACATTATTTTGTTGGCGCATATTAACAATCTGCCATTCTAACTTCGAGGTATTTAGTTAGACATGAAAAGACATTCACTCTACCAAGCGTGCCAGTCACTCTAAATAGTGAGCCTTAAATAGTCATAGAGTTTAAATTGTATGTTTGTGTATCAAACTACTCATTGTTTTAATATTTAACTTATATGCACCACTCATTTTCAAAAATATAAACAAACATTCATCATTTCATACAAGTGACACTGTACAGCAAGGTTTATATTCCGTTGTGTTTTTAAGGCGATAAAAATAAAGGCCCAATAAAATGCGCAATACATTTCTTATAAAAACAATCCCCATCAGCATAGTGATGGGCATTGGATTTTATCTGGTTTCAGCTGACAACCCTGAAGTTATTAATGCATCTAGTCACTCTGAATTATTTAAAGATAAAACACACTCTATTAAGGTTACCACTCAAGCTAACCCAGCCAACAACTCATTATTAAACAATTTCAATAGTGATATGAGTGTTGAAAATCCGTTTTATGAAAAAGAAGCCAAAGCTCGCCTAATTCAAATATCCAAATCTTTTTCAGAAGATATAAAGTACCCAGAAAACTCTAAACCTATTCGCAATGTTCATGAACTCGACAAATACACCCCAAATAAAAGCACGCCTTCTAACAGAAGCACTAATATTAAGGATCCAAATAGCCCAGTCATTTCACTAATATCATCAAAGCATCAATATTTTTCACATGAGAGTATTCATGCAAGCGCAACTGTGAGTCATCTTGACCCAAATACAAGCATTAAAGTTTCAGCCCGATTAATTTCAAATGGACAAAGTATCGCCGAGGCTAAAGTCAGCCAATCAACTAAGATCCAGGAGCAGTTCGAAATTGAATTTGCACCTGCAGTATCGCCTCACATAACCTCTTCAGACTCTATTCGTATCGTGGCTAACTTCACTATCGACCAACAATCTTATGAAATAGGCACCCCTATTCGCTATGAAGATGTCGTCGCCGAAATAGATCATGTGGAACAAGCTTTTGTTAATCAAGCCTACTTGCATATTCCGGTATTCATTAATACTCAAAACACAGGCTATCACCTTGTTAGCGCAAACTTATATAACCCTGAAAATAATCAAGCGTTAGTTCATTTAAGCGAACAAAAGAACTTAACCTTTGAAAATGACTTTATTGAATTAAAGGCTCATATAAGTGCATTAAAACTTATGGATCATGCTGGCCCCTATGAGTTAAGAGACCTAAGTTTAACCCGTATGCCGTCTAACCCAGATTACACCACGCAATATGGAGAGGTGAAGCAGCAGACTTTTTCTGTTAATGGCTTCCCTTTCAGCGACTATATAAATGAAGGCTACATCAACTCGGATTCACAAGAGCGTTTAGAATTTTTAGAGCAATTAGGAGGTAAACCATAACCAAAAACAAAACACTTAAAAGTACCTTAACCGCATATCAATTTTGTAGTCTGATCTCATTACCAGTGGTAACACTGGAAAAATAAAAATAAACGAGAATAGAAATGAAACTATATAAAAGTTTATTAATGGCTAGTCTATTAATCATTACCAGCCTCAGTCATGCTCAATTGGCTGGCAAAAACGTCATACTCATTCAAGGCTTTTTACCTCAACATTTGGCTTTTCCTCCCATAGATAATGGTGAAGCGGATGGTAATAGCTATTGGGCCACATTCGACTCTGCGTTGAAAAACCCATCAACCAGCAAAACCCTTTACTATCCTTCAAACTACCCTTTGCAAGGATCCACCAGTATCGCGGCATTAATCGCACAACAATTGGTGCCCATTTTAAGCTCAGGGCATTGTGATGATGGCTGTGTGTTCATTACCCACTCTACCGGTGATTTAGTCATGCGTTACATCATGGCCAACAAAGATTCTTTGCTTGGCAGTGAATTATCAGAGCGTTTAAAAGTGGTGGCTTTTATTGATATGGCAGGTGCTGGCGGCGGCACCGAATTGGCCAATGTAGGCATGGATTTAGTCAGCGGTATCAATGTGGGCATTGATGTGGTTGAAGCACTTTTAGAGTGGGTTGGCCTTAGTATTGAAGTGGGCATTAACCCTGGAGTGATGAATGATTTACAACCATCAGTTGCTCGTAATACCGCGGTGAATAATATTCCTGAAATTCCTAGAATACGGATTGCAGCAACAGGGGACGAGTTTTATGGGCTACTAACTCACCCCTTTATTAAAGGCAGTGATGACAGTGTGGTCCCTCTTCATAGTGCATGTGGTGCCGCCAATGATATGGGATACGATTCCTGTACACAGGACTTACGTATAGATGGACGAGTAATGAATGTTAGCAACGCGCCATCTGCCAGCCAATTGTATAACTATCACTACCCACTGATATTAAGTGAGACCATGGCGCATAATGAAATGCAGGCCGATAAAGATGGTCATAAAATGACGGTATCATTAAGCGGTGAAGACAACTACAACAACAGTGGCATTAGAACCCTCAGCACAGACATTGAATATTATGAGTTTTACGATGTTTTTGATTGGTTGCACAAGTATCGTTACATCACCAATAGCGATAACAAAAACATGGGGCAGGTTATTTTGGCTTCTTTTGAATAGTGTATTTTAATAATAATGGCAGTTTATTTTAACTGCCATTATTAACGCGTTTCTCACCTATCAAGATTTACCAAAAGCATTTTTTAAAAGCTCAAATGAACGTTTTCTATCTTGAAAATAATACAAATTACTCACAGCCATAATTTCATCCACTGCAAATTCTTCAGCAATACCCGCTACTATTTCTTTCACTTGCTTAGGGTTACCCACAGCCCTTAGACTTTGTCGTCCTGCGATAAATTCGGCTAATGGCGCACTAATGGGATACAACATGGCTTCTTGCGGCGTTAAAAAAGTACCCGTGCTTTGGCCTGTAATAAATCGATAAAAATTAATATCAAAGGTTAATTGCGAAGCTTGGGCTTGTTCGGTTGACTCACTGCAAAATACGCTCATGGTTAATATCGAATAAGGCTTTTTAAGTAACTCACTGGCTTTAAAGTTATTTTTGTAATACTCAATAAATTGAGGACTGGCTTGCGGGTTAATAAATGCGGCTAAGTTGTAAGGCAGGCCCCGTTGAGCTGCTAACGCAGCGCTATCAGGGCTAGAACCTAGCATCCATAAAGGCAAGTCTTTAGGAGGTTTAGGGCTCACAATGGGGGCGGTGACATCATTCCATAAATATTCACTCAGCTTTTCCACTAACTGGGGAAATTTTTCAAACTTAGGGCGGCCATCTGTGGCCAACGCCATGGCCGTAGACATATCAGCACCTGGCGCTCGGCCCACCCCTAGATCAATGCGGTTGGGATATAAATTGGCCAACAGTGAAAATGTCTCGGCCACTTTATAGGGGCTGTAGTGGGGCAGCATAATCCCTCCCGAACCAAGCCTAATGCGACTTGTGGCGGCCCCCAGTGCTGCTAATAATACTTCTGGAGCACTGCCTGCTACCGCAGGAAATGCATGATGTTCAGACACCCAAAATCGATGATAGCCCAACTCTTCACACCACTTGGCCATTTGCAGAGTTTCTTGTAAGGCTTGAGCGGCATGCTCTCGTGAAGGGGATAGCGACTGATCCAGCACTGACAATTTAAAGTTCATAATTTAACTTTTTATATTTCATTATTTTTAATGATCACACATTAATCCCTATGCCAAGCACTGGCAATTCTATTATTTGGGAAATACCGTTCTATTGATAACCTAAGCGAGCATCAAGTCATTAAGCTGTGACTAAATAAAATTAAGGACTTATCGTTTTTGGCTAATTGGTTTGGTTAAATTCTAGGTCTGGAGAGGTAACTGGCGATTATTTTATCCAGTTCACCCTTGTCCAGAAGTTTCCGGGCAGCCTGCGCTATAGGGTCTTTAGCCTGTGGATTTAGAGACTTTTTGGAATACTGAATAGAAATGCTATTTGAGTTTATTATCAACGGTTTTCCTAGCAAGGTATGTGAATATCCCTGCTTAGCTAATGTGTAATAGACACTAATTTGAGTACCTGCCATTGCATCAAAACGTTTTGATAAAAGCATCTTGAGGCCTTGCTCGTAACTGTTAAATTCATATTTCTTTATTTTAGCGTTCTTTTCAAAGTTGCGATCATATTTTGCAAGCCGCAAAACACCGACCGTTTTACCCTGTAATGACGATAGTTCAGAAAAATCATGGCCTTTTAGACCAACTATAATGCTATGCACTTGAGCGAGAGGCATAATACTATCGCATGTTTCCTCGATAGCTTTATTGGTAATTAAAATAGACATGTCAGCGCGCCCTGAAGCTAAATTATCCAATACCCTAGGATAAGGCAGTAATTGAATTTCCGGTGTGTAGCCTGCATCTAGAATAATTTTCTTGGCAATATCATAAAAAATCCCTTGTGGTATGTTGTTTTCAATAAAGCCAGCAGGTGCAATGTGTAAATTTGAAACTCGAATAATGCCTTGGGCCATACTGCCAGCATAAAAAAAACACAAAACGATTAGCAAGGTTATTTTTAAAAGATTATTCATATAGATACTCTTGATAAAAATATAAATTCCATACCCTTATGGAATGTTTCTTAAAAAAATATACTTTCCTCTTCTTCGGAGCCAGCATCTACACCAGGAATAAAGCCTTCAACAATCACCTGTTCAGGGCGCGACGTCATTTTGCCAATAAGGTCTTGGCCAAAATCGATCAAATAATTAGCATTTATCTTTTTCTGAGTTTTTATGGAGTGTCTATAAAAACTCCAAACTTGATGGACATGAGCTATGTTTTCGATATTTTGCCTAATCATATCCTGAGATTGCAACGCCATCATAAACGATTGAATAATGTCTTTAGCTTCATTGCTGTGTTGTTCGCTGGCTATGGCTATCTCCTTTATAACCTGACTTACTTGGTGATTATTAGGGTCATGGTGACTTTTGGAAATAATGCTTTTAATGTCGCTTAAGGATTCATTTTCATCTGTAAATAAATACGCCACGTCTTTGGACTCACCTGTTACTAAATCTAATAACATCATTAGTTCATCAAAGGCTTGTTGAGTTTGTAAAACACACGCCTCTAAAGAGGCATGTGAAAATGCAAAAAAACGCTCTAATAAATCGCTAACATCTTCAATTTCATGGCTTACGTCATTAATATCTTGCTGGTTATATTGACACTTTAAAACACTTTCAAAAAATTTCTGGTGCTCGTCTTCACTGGCTAATAAATGGTTAAATTTTTCCAAAGCTTGATTAATGCTCACTTCCTTGGGTTTTCTCAATATCAATATCATGTATTCCCAGCACAATATAAGCCTTTGTATACGGTTCGATATTAAGTCTTCATATTGCATGCACTGCATCACTGGCACCATGCGTTTTTTAATTAGGCTATCTTGTTGAATAAGCGCTTCTAATTCTTTTTGGACATTGGCTAACTCTGTAATTTTTTTCTGGGAGGCGGCATCAAAATCTACAGCTTGCGCAGCTGTAACCGACAACTGTGCCGCAGCAAAAATATCATCGGCTTGCTGGTTAATATCGTCTTTATGGTTATCTAGGTGGCTGTTTTCTAAATACAGGGTATGAAAACTCAATAATGATTTAGAGATGTCTTTATCAAAAAAGAAGCAGGCAACGTCTAGCATTTTCCCAGCAGAAGTAGATAGGTTGCCAAGGGCATTGCCAGCCAATGCAGACAGTAATCTAATAGACAAATTGTCATATTCAATCAGATGAGGGCTGGCTGTCATGGAGAACTCACTTAATAGACTATTAAGTGAGTATAGAAGATATTAGTACGAATATTCACAGGTTAGATGATTTGAATATAACCGCGAAAACCATGCCTAAGATGGGTTATTTAGAGCCTCCCAAGCCTCAAGTCAACTTTGCGACTTTTAATACTTGCTGATCATGGGCCGTTTTATATTCCGCTTTTAAGCGATCAATCAAATCTTTAGCCTTTGGTGTATCGTCAATGCTACCGACCCCATGCCCTGCCGACCAAATATCCTTCCAAGGTTTGGCTGCACTGCCTTCATGGCTATCATCACTGGCTTCATCTAATTCGGCACCAAAATCAATTTTTGAGGGACGCTCAAGTGTGGCTAAATCTAACCCAGCTGCCTCAACACTTTGGCGAATAAAATTAGCATGTACACCAGAAATTACCGGCGTATAAACAATATCATTGGCGCTGGTTTGAGTAATTTGTTGTTTATATTCTTCTTGTGCCATGCATTCTTGAGTATTAATAAAACGCGTGCCCATGTAAGCCAAATCGGCTCCCATCATTTGCGCCGCGGCAATATCACTGCCAGTGGATAAACTGCCCGATAACAAAACGGTTTTATCAAAGAAGGCTCTGATTTCATTGACTAACGCAAATGGGTTTAACGTGCCCGCATGGCCCCCTGCACCGGCTGATACAGCAATTAGGCCGTCTACTCCCGCTTGGGCGGCTTTCTTAGCATGACGCGCATTCACCACGTCATGGAACACCAAGCCACCATAGCTGTGCACCGCTTCTACTAAAGCGCTCTGCGCCCCAAGCGAAGTAATGATCAATGGCACTTTATGCTTCACACACACCGCTAAATCAGCCTCAAGCCTTGGGTTACTTTTATGCACAATTAAGTTAACGCCAAAAGGGGCTGGTTTAATGCCTGTTTCTTCATGGAAGCGCTCTAATTCTGTTTCAATTTCCGTCAACCAATCATCAAACCCTTGCGTAGAGCGCTGGTTCAATGCGGGAAAGGTGCCCACCACCCCCGCTTTACAACACTCGGTCACCAACTGAGTGCCTGACGCTAAAAACATAGGGGCCACAACGGCGGGCAGGCTTAAACGATTTTCAAATTGCACAGGTAATGTCATGAATGACTCGCTTGGTGAAATAATTAGAAAAATTAAGTCTAAGCAATGACCAAATTATGTGATATTGTCAAATTTGACAACTACATAGCCATATTGGACGAACTTGAGCCACACAGATAGCCAACCCGTCAACGCCATTTTAAAAATTGTATAAAATTCAGAGAGTTAAGATGTCCTCAACCGTCAATAGCCCACTACACTTAACTACTTTGTGGTCTCGCCATGTATAAAGTAGGGGTTGTACTTTATAAGGGTTGCTATTTATCCAGTCTCACGGGACCGGTGGATGCTTTTCAAATTGCCAATAGCCACTTACAGGCTCAGCTAGGCAAAGACAGTGCACAATTTGAATGGAAAACCGTGTCTTTAGAGCCTGGCCCCGTACAAACCAGTGGCGGCTTTTCATTGCAAGCTGATACTCATATCAACAATGGCGAACACTTTGACTTCATTTACATTCCAGGCTTTTTGTTTGAAGGCTTAAGTCATTTTGAAAAAATGATGGACAGTCTGTCAGAGCTTAAAGGCTGGTTAGTACAAAGCTGGAAAAATAAATCCACCATAGGGGCAAATTGCACGGGTACCTTTATTTTGGCAGAGACTGGCTTACTGGATGGCCGAAAAGCCACCACCACTTGGTGGTTAGAAAAAACCTTCAGGCAACGTTACCCACACATAAATCTAAATTCCCAAGCCATGCTCACCGAGCAAGATAATTTAATTTGCGCTGGCACCATGACCGCCTATTTCAATTTGGCTCTACACATTATCGAAAAACAAATCTCTGAAGATTTAGCCATGCAGTGTGCGAAAACCATGTTAATTAACACCAGTGAAAATGCCCAATCCCCTTATCATAACTTATTGTCCACCACCTCAAGCAGTGACCCGGTGGTGGCAAAAACCCAATATTGGATCAATAATCATTTGGATGTAAACGTAGACCAAGTTCGGCTGGCTGAAAAAATGGGGGTCAGTCAACGAACATTAATTAGACGTTTTAAAAGTGAATTGGGGGTGACCCCATTAACCTATTTGCAAAATGTGCGCATAGAAACCGCTAAAACATTATTAGAACACTCCACCACCCCATTGGCTCAGGTGGTGCACAAGGTGGGTTACAACGATATTAGTTCCTTTACAAAGTTGTTTAAACAACGTGTGGGGTTGTCTCCCATTGGTTATCGGCGACGTTTCACCCAAGCAGAATAAGCGCAGCTATTCTGCTTGGGTGAAATTTTATAAAGGTTTCACAGGGATACACACTTCTAATATGTGTTTTTTAGTAGGGTGCATATTGGGGTCATTCAAATAGCGCTCAAAGCAAAAATCACCACTGGGCTGAAAGCCACTATTGGGAAGCCATTGACCGTACACTAATTCCCAAGCATCTGAGTATTGGTGAGCATCAATTTCAAATTGAGCCACGGCATACTTGCCTTATATGGACCCGTCCTATTGTTGCAAGTTATATCGACATTTTAGATTGAGATT
>CAJXRF010000016.1 GCA_913058575.1 uncultured Bermanella sp. | reverse complement strand
TCAATCTAAAATGTCGATATAACTTGCAACAATAGGACGGGTCCATATAAGCAATTTCTAAGGTTCTAATTCCTTGCTAATTCCAATTACTTGAATCCAGCTTGAATCATTAGAAATGTATTACAACATGGATGTGGCAAGTAGAGTAACCCAGGAGCAGTTACCGAGAAGCAATTTCTAAGGTTCTAATACCTTGCTAATTTCAATTAATTGAATCCAGCTTTAATCACTAAAAATTCATTCTCCTCCCTCTTACAAATCCATGCACATTTTCAATATCTTGTCAGCTAGCAGCTTGTAAAATATCGTTCTTTCGAAAGGCATGGAAAGCCACGCCCAATTACTTACCGCCAAATTGGTAGATTGTTCAATTCCTGCTAATATGCCCAGCTGTTTATTTCAACCACAGTGGCGTTACTATGTTTCTGGCTTCCTTTATCAATGAATCAGATGGTCTCCTTCAGGTTAGCCGTCAGCAGGGCAGTGACTTTGCCAAGCAATGGGCAAATGATTTTAACCCCTTGCATGACATTGATGCTAAGCGCTTTGTGGTGCCTGGTGATTTATTGTTTTCCTTAATAGCTCAAAAAAATGGCATTAGTGAAAGAATGAAGTTTGCGTTCTCGGGCATGGTGTCAGCAGATACGGACTTTTCCATTGAAAAAACCGATGACAATACAATAATAATTGAAAGTGCCGGCAAGGCGTGTACGGAAGTTGAAGTCAGTGGTCCAGTATTAACTGAGCAAAGTCTTATTGCAGATATATGCAAAGAATACGTGCGCTTTTCAGGGGAAACGTTTCCTCATTTACTTGTGCCTCTTATGCAAAGTGAAAATGTCATGATAAACCCGGCCCGTCCCATGGTGATGTACCAGAGCATGGTGATTAGTTTGAAAAAATTTGAATTCACCAGCCCGACTCTTGAACTGGCCAAGCAAGAAATTGCCGTTGATGGCAAACGTGGCGATGTGCGAATTCACTTTAACGTCATGAGCAATGGAGAAGTAGTGGGCAGCGGTGAAAAGCATTTGCTATTAAGTGGCTTACGTCCTTTTGAATCCTTGGCAATGGATACACTTATTAGCGATTACGAACTAACTAAGTCCAATTATAAAAAAGTCCCATTATAAAAAAGCCTGATGACACAGCCTCTAAAAATAAGCGCAGGTTTTACAGTTTACTAAAGCCTGCGCTTCCTATTGATAACAGTCGTTCTACTTAAATTAGCGTTAAAGCCGCCTCTCTTAAATGGCATAAATAGCCATATTCCTAACACAACTGCCCCTAACGAAGCTGACTGACACATGTGATGATGCTTTTGAATATCTTCCTGTTTTTACAAAATGCCCAAACTCACATTTACATATGGTGGTGATTGGGCATGCTGGTATTAAGAGGAAATAATTATATTTAATTAGGAATTCACAATGTTTACATTTGAAAATAAAACCGTGGTAGTCGTGGGTGGCACCAGTGGTATTAATTTGGGTATCGCACGTTGCTTTGCTAAAGCTGGGGCTAATGTTGCTGTGGTGAGTCGCTCCCAAGAAAAAGTAGATGCAGCTGTAAAAGAGCTAAAAGCACTGGGCGCCAATGCCATGGGTGCCAGTGCAGATGTGCGCCATTTTGAAGAATTAGTCAACGCCATGGATAGTTTTAAAGATCGTTTTGGTGAATTTGATGTGCTGGTATCAGGGGCCGCTGGAAACTTTCCTGCAAAGGCCATGGATATGTCTGCCAATGCGTTTGCCTCTGTGATTAATATCGACCTACTGGGCACTTTTCACGTCATGAAGGCGGCTTATCCCCACCTTAAAAAACCCGGTGCCAGCGTGATTAATATATCAGCGCCTCAGTCTTATATTGCCGCGGATTTTCAATCTCATGTGTGCTCGGCCAAAGCGGGGGTGGACATGTTAACGAAAAACTTAGCAAGAGAGTGGGGCTGTGAAGGGGTGCGTGTAAACTCAGTGGTGCCAGGCCCCATTGAAGCAACTGAAGGCATGAACCGATTAGCGCCCACCAAGGCTCTGCAAGATGCCATTATAGACAACGTACCGTTGGGGCGTAATGGCACCCATGAAGATATTGGAAATTGCTGTATGTTTTTAAGTTCACAATTTGCCAGCTACATAAGTGGTGTCATTTTACCTGTGGATGGTGCGTGGTCTTTGGGTGGGTACAGTGTGTCTATGAATGCCATGCAGAATATAATGAGTCAGCCTAAAAATTAAATGACAGTATTTAAGTGAGGCGTGTTTTCAAAAAAATCAATTTGTTAGCCTCACTTAATTTTATGGAGTGACTTAATTGGTCGTTTATAAAAGATCGTTAAGTTTTTCTATCATATCTTTATTACCATGTTTCTTTTGCCAATTTAAAACTGTATTTTTTGCCATGCCTTTTTGGTCGGCCTTAATTAAGGTTAAAACATAGGTGTAAGTGTAATTAATATTGTCTTTATCTAAATGAATGGCCCGTTGAAAATGATCGATAGCATCGCTTAGATTATTCTGGCGAATATACAAAAGACCTAGCGCATAATAAGCATAGGGTGAATTTTTATGCTGAGTGGTGGCTTCTTGTAATAAAGGCAGCGCATCACTGTCTTTGCCTATTGCTCGATATAAGTCGGCAAGGTTCAATAATGCGTTTTCAAAATAAGGCTCCAATGAAAGCGCTGCCTTATAATGCGTAATGGCTTTTTGAACTTGATTACGGGCGGTGTAAAAATTCGCAAGTATCACTTGATTTTCAGGCGTATCCGCATCATAACTCGCCGTGGATATGAGCTCGTTAAAGAGCTGATTTATTTTTTTAACAGTGTCAATTTCAAGGCTTTTGTTATGAACGGATACATCTAACGTTGCCAGCTGTCTCGCCATTTCTAAACGCACAGATAGAGATGTTTCATCTAAATTAGCCTGTAATAAATCGAAACGTAAATTTATCGGCAGAGTGTTTAAGCTGCGCACCGCCCCAAGGCGGATGATAGGGGCGTCACTTTTTAAGGCAGCTTTTAAAGCTTGTACGCTATTTTGAGAATGGCTGGCCCCTATGTGGGTGAGCGCTGAGGCGCGAATAATATCAGGCAGTACAGGGTTGTTGGAAATGTGTATGAGTTGATTGGTTTGTTTATGAATGGGCGCTTGAGAATTCGAAAAAATATCGGCATAAAGATGGGGCTTAAGATCATGACCAAATAGCCTAGTCATATTTGTCGTGGCCCATTGTTGGGTTTTATCCATATGGCAGGCAGTGCAAGCGTCTGGGCTAGCTGTTTTTTCGCTGACACTGGGGCGTGGAATTTTAAAACTGTGGTCGCGGCGCTTATCCACATTCATATAAGTGGTATCTGGCATGTGGCAATTAACACATTGCGCACCGCTGGACGACGATAAGTGTTGGTGGTGTTCTGTATTATCATATACAGAAGGGCTATGACATTGGGTGCATAAGCCATTGCCTTGTATTTTTATTTCTAACGAGTGGGCATCGTGGCAATTGCTGCACACCACTCCCGCTTGAAACATTTTACTTTGAGTAAATGAGCCCCACACAAACACTTCGTCTTTAATTTGGCCATCATTATGGTAAAGGGGCTGCTCGATTAACATGGGCATGTAATTGTCGGTAAATGCTTTTCCCACTTGATGCTCACTTAACTGTAAGCGACGGGAGTGGCAGCCAGCACAGGCTTGAATTTGCGAATTGGCACTTAATCCTGTGCGTATTTTGGTCGCAGCGGCACGATTTAATGTGATTTGTTTTTTGGGGTTGTTAGCACTAAATTGCCCTTGAATAGTCGTTTCTGATAAATCGCTGATCTCAGCATTTTCATGAGAATGCTGCGATATATCATTTACGACATCCCACACACCGTTATCTTTTATAGAATAACCAAACCCGCCATGGGGGGTATTTATTTCCGTGTCCCCCTTGGCCCATTTTATATGTTGCTGGCCTTTGCCATGGCAGGATTCGCAGCCCACCTTATCTTCGCTAAATTCGCTACTGTAGCTATCGTTTAAGGCGTTGTAGTTCTTTTTAAATCCTGTGGTATGGCAGGACGCGCAGCGACTGTTCCAATTATAAAAACTGCTAGTCCAATGCAGAGGGTCACTGGTGGTTTGTGATGCTCTAATGTGATCTAACGGATTTGATTTCGTCTTATTGTCTTTACTTTTTTCTTTCTCATTCATCATGCTTTTTCCATGATCGGAATGAATAAAAAACCAAGTTTGCCCTCCTAGTGATTTATCTCGGCTGTCCCACGCAATATCCAGCACTTGTTTTCGACCACGGGGAAACGTAACTAAATATTGTTGTAAGGGTTCTACTCCAAACGTGTCGGAGACTTCATAGGTTTGCGATTGGCCTGCGGCATTATCAGTAATCACAAAAAACTGATTATTCGATTTAAAGAAATGTGCACTACGGTTTTGATAAGTGACTTTTACATTATTGAAATCCCCCAAAACTGTTTGTTCGTTGGCTTGATTCATGGCCAGTTGATGGTGACTGCCTGCCCATAAATTATATTCAGCTTGGTGGCATTGGCCACAGGCTTCACTGCCCGTAAATGCATTGAGTACCGGCGCTGTATTTTTGATTGACTCATTGGCGTTCTGGCTTGTATCACAACCTTGCAGTAATGCCAATAGCACGAGCATAACCCTTTTATTTGGAGATCTTAAAAGGGAGATCAGGGCAGGCCAACAGGTGGGGCTTAATCGCATTTTTGCTCTCGTACAAAGTATTGACATGGCTAGTGACATTATATCTAATGGCACTGTTAGTGCCATTTGAATTCGGAAGAAAATAAAGTGACTAAAACTAAAATTTTTATCGCACTTGCCTGCCTTGCTGGAGTGATTGCCATGTGTTTTCAGGACCAATTTGTAAATAAAATAATGACCAAGCGCATTTCAGATCGCCTAAACAATGTGGTGATGGAGCAATTTAACGATACCCTTAGTGTGGTTATTTGCGGGGCGGGTTCGCCTTTGCCAGACCCTCAACGCTCAGGTTCTTGTGCTTTAGTGATTGCCGGTGATCAAGTGATGATGATAGATGCTGGTAGTGGCGTTAGCCAGATATCCGCCATGGGTATTCCCTTGGGCCTAGTCGATCATGTCTTTTTAACACACTTTCACTCAGACCATATTAACTCAATGGGTGAACTTATGACGCAACGTTGGGCAAATTCAGGTAAAGGTTTCCCCATCGCTATCCATGGCCCAGTGGGCACAGAGGATATTGTAACTGGTTTTAACATGGCTTACGGCCCTGATCGAAGTTATCGAGAAGCCCATCATACTGCCACTGTCATGCCACCTAGCGGCGGTTTAGCAAAGGCTTACCCATTTACACTGCCAAGCACAGAAGGGTTGGTGGTGTTAGAGAAAGACGGTCTAAAAGTGACGGTGTTTCCGGTGGATCACAGCCCAGTAGACCCTGCGGTGGGTTACAAATTTGAATATCAGGGGCGCAGCCTAGTATTCAGCGGTGATACCGCTAAAAGCCCTGTGGTGCAGAAATTTGCCAAAGGCAGTGATGTATTGATTCATGAAGCCCTATCAAGGCCCATAGTTGAACTGATTACTTCTGTGGCCACCGGATTAAATAGGGTTAGGGTGACCAAAATAACCGAAGATATTTTGGACTATCACACCAGTCCAGTGGAAGCCGCAGAAGTTGCTCAAGCGGCCAAGGTTCCTTTTTTACTGTTTAGTCATATTGTTCCTCAGCTGCCCATAGATAATTTGCAAAGACGGTTTGTTGAAGGGGTAGAAGAGGTGTATTCCGGTGAATTTAGTATTGCTCAAGATGGCAGCTTTGTTTCCATCGGTTTAGACAACGGCAGAATTCATCAAGGCGAGTTACTAAATTAATGTTCACTGGTTTGAATTGTTAATTGACTAAGGGCCTGTGTATAAGGTCATTAAATTCACAGTCCTATCTTTTGATTGGACTCAATAATAGGAGTGTAATCCCATGAAGTTAAAAGATATTGACGGAAAATTTGTTGTTATTACAGGCGGTTCCAGTGGCATTGGTTTTTCAATAGCACAGCGCTTAGCAGAGCAAGGTGCACGTATTTTATTAGTCGCCAGAAATGAGAAAAAGCTACGTGATGCAGCGGCCAAGCTCAATAATATTGCTGAGCATAATGTGAAAATTATTAGTGTGGATGTTTCCCAACCAACGGATGTTGAACGTTTAAAATATACAGTACAAAAAGAAGCGGGCTGTGCCGATATTATTATTAATAGCGCCGGTATTGTCAGTGCGGGTTTATTAGATGAAGTTCCTATGGCTGAGTGGGATAGATTACACAATATTAATGTGCGGGGCCTAGTACAGGTGTTGCAAGCTTTAATACCAGATATGAAAAAAGCCCATCAAAATGACCAAAAAGATAGACATATAATTAATATTGCATCTGCTGCAGGCATTATTAGTTTCCCTGGTATGTCAGCCTACAGCGCCACTAAAGCCGCGGTGATCGCCTTAACCGATTGCCTAAGGATTGAGTTAGCGCCACTTAAAATTGGCGTGACGTCAGTCTGCCCGGGTTTTGTTCAAACGCCTATTAGCGACACGATTCAATTATTTGGAAAAATGGAACACCCCAAAACACGCAAACGTGTAGAGGCTATGTTTCACTCTGGTGGCTTAACCCCTGAAATGGTGGCCAATAAAACCCTTGAGGCTCTGGTGAAAAATAAAGGCAATATTGTGGTGGGCCGAGAGGTGCGTATTGCCAGTGTATTAAAGCGAATTTCGGCTCCGTTTGTCACTAAGATAATCGCCCGTTCCCTACCATCTTATAACTAAAGTTCGCTTAAGTAATTTTTGAAGGTATTAACATGAGTCATGAATACAGTTTATACGGTTGGCATTTATCTTTTTTCACCGGTAAAACCCGTGGATATTTAAATTTTAAAGGTATTCCCTTTAACGATGTTCAGGTTAATGCATTTGATTTGTTGTATCGTATTCCTAAAAAAACTGGCGCCACCGTCATGCCAGTGGTTAAAACCAGCGATGGGCAATGGCTGCAAGACTCGACTATGATTGTAGAAGAGATAGAGAAGCGTCACCCAGAACCGTCAGCTAAACCAAACACCCCTAAACAGCTAATTGCATCCATGCTAATTGAAGCCTGGTGTGATGAATGGTGGATTCCTATTGCCATGCATTACCGCTGGTCGTATCCAGAAAACTTTGAATTATTTAAACGTGATTCAGGTAAGGCGCTATTGCCTTTTGCCCCTAACTTTGTACGCAAACCTTTTGTGAATCGCATAGCGAATATGCTGCGCGGATTTTTACCCAACGTAGGTGTTATCCCTGAACAATTTGAGATGATGGAAGCTTGGACTCACAAAGTGCTAAATATTTTAGAGATGCACTTTGCGCAGCATGACTTTTTATTTGGTAATAAACCCACCATTGCCGACTTTGCTTTAGTGGGGCCTATGTATGGTCATTTAAATCGCGATCCTTCACCCAAGCGTGACTTGCTTGATGTTAGACCGCATTTGCAGGCCTGGGTTAACCGTGTTCATTCAGGTAAGGGGGGCACAGGTACATTGCTGGCCAATGATGAAGTCCCCGAAACATTAACCCCTATATTTGAGACTATTTTCACTGAATTTTACCCTATGATAGAAGCCATAGTGGTTAAGCTGGATGAGCATGTAGATTCGGATAATTTGAAGAAGGGCGATACTGTTGCGCGGACCCTGGGTAAGGTAAGTTTCCCCATGGCCCATGGACAATTCTCGCGGGCGGGTATGCCTTATAGCGTCTGGATGGTGCAAAGAATAGTAGATCAATATGAGAAACTGTCATTGCTTGATCAAATATCGGTGGCTGAATGGTTGGAAGGGCTGGGTTATGGAAATATCATGAATACCTATCTTGGTCCACAATTGCAACGTGATAAATTGCAAACTAGGTTAGCCCAATATTCGTGAGAGCCATCAGCCTAATGGAAAGGTGACGCTACACATAGAGAGCGTTGGATAGCGAAAACGCAATCGCTTATCCAACGCAGCGATCAAAATTCATCACGAATCTTTAACACTTTTCTGAGCGGTGCAGGTTTAATAAGTGTCTGTAGCTGATCGAATAATTCTTTGTGATTATCGTTTCATTTTTACATGGCAAACAAGGATTTTTCCAAGCAGGTAAAAGCAAAAACGCACCGTCTCCCTAATTTTAAAAGAGAGACGGTTCGCTTTAAATTACCATGATGGCCTGAGTCGAAATATTTTTATGGGGTATACCAAATAGGGGATGAATAAGCGCGCTCTTGAATAACCGCAGGGCCTTCTTCAGGGATATCTATTCGGGCCGCTACTGCATCGTAAAGTGAATGGCGTGGTGTTGGAATTTGCAGCACCCGTACATAGTAAAATGCCCGTTGATTGATATCAAAATCAGGGTCTATCCAAAGGGTGGATAGTTGCGCTGCGCCAATTGTGTTTTTGTATAAAGCAGTATCACGATTAACCGTATCCCCTACGGCAGGTAACCAGCCCTGTGCATCTAACTGCCGGTTATCAGACCAAACGGCGTTATATACTTTTTCTTGGCTTTTTCCTTTTTCATCCAGCCAAGCTTTAACCACTTGTATGCGGTCTAGGTTGGCATGCTTGGGGTCTTTTACGGCACGAATTAATAACTGCACTTTTTTATCCGTTGAAGACGGTCGAGCTAAATCCCCCCCCATAGGCACTCCCTGACGGTAACCCATTTTTGCAAAATCTTCAGCGTCGACAGACTTTTTATCAAACCCCCAACCACCAAAGACTCGTACGCTTATGCGTGGGCCCGTGGTTGAATAGACTTCGCGGCGTTTAAATGCTGCAAAAATACTTTCACGGCTATTCTCAGTTGCCCATACTGCCGCCAGACCCGCTGCTGACATGTCCCAGCCTGATGCCTTGGTGCCACCAATTATTGTTTTAGCGCGTTTTGTTTCCGGAGTGGAATCATGGGCAAATTTCCCCCAAAAATTATCTTCTTCAGAGCTGGATAAAGCAGTATGTGAATCGGTGGATCCGATCATGCCAAATTTAAAAGGGTTAACTCCAATACGGTTTTCAATTTCCATTCCGCGACGCAACCCAGAACGCGCATAGTCTCCTTTACTGGCTTGATATTCTTGTGGAGACACCTGCATGTAGTGGTCATAAGTTTCAAAATTGGCAAACGAATCATGGGGGGACACGCTAGGGTGGGTTTCCGAGTCGCCCTTAATTTGCGTCACTTCAACTACGGGCTCCCACTTCATTCGAGTTCGAGCGTAGTCGACTGTAATAGGCTGGCCTCTTAATGTGGTTTCTGGAAACATATAGCCTTTTGATGCATTGGAATTATGAGGAATGGCGATAAATTCTGCGCCGCTTGTGGCACTGGTATTATCCAGCCAGGCCCATAAATCTTCTGGGTATTGGCTCTGGTCAGATCCAAAAGGAAGGTATTGCTTGGAAATATCTCCCCCATTGGGTGACATAATAACGCGGTGCAAGTTGGCGCCTGTAGGAATAGAGCTCCACTCCCAGCCCACAAAAGCGGTAAATTTTCCGGGTTCATTGTGGCGTTCGGCGGCATCCACTATCTCACTCCAAGCGGTGGCCACTGTGGGGGTATGATTCCCCAAAGGGTTTTTATCTAAAATATTGGCTGGGTCGGCCACAGGGTCGCTGCCTGGGTTGTGAGCCTTATCTGGCAATATGGATTGAAACAAATCAGCACCACCATCATAGTTAACCGACATGCGCATTAGGGTGAGCTTAATGGTGCGAAAGAATTCAGAAAAAAATGGTATGTCCCCTTCTAGCTTTGCTAATTGTTGGGTTTCGTTCATTACCGCACGGGCTACGCCCAACGCTTCGGCATGATCGGATACCACCAAAAAATCTAACGGTGTTCCCACCTGTACCTTGGCGCGAGTATAGGGGTGTATCACCGGCGAACCTTTTGCCCAGCGGTATGCGGTGTCAGGGTCAGCCGATTGGTTATTACTTAAAAAAGCATCAAAGGAATAGGAAGTGTGTAAATGGGTATCTCCCCAATATAAATGGCTCGCTTGCTGTGTATTAGCTGCCGCATTCGTCGCTAACAACAGAGTCGGTAATGCTAAAATTTTTAGTTCCATAATTGCGCCTATTTAAAAATAGAAGGTTAGTTTCTAGGCTGGCCAAGTATGAATTGGCGGAGCGTCTGTTTATATTTGGTTTGCGTGGTGCGTGGCAACACAAACTTTTTCGCCAATCCAGATTCAATTACCGCGTCATCGTGCAATGCCGCTAAACTGCCATGGGCGGCAAATAAGTCGTTGACTCGATCCTGATCAATGGTGCAAAGCTTATTAAATTCCTGCTGTAGCACTTCTCGGCAATACACGCGGTAATGTGTGGTCTTGGTGTTGTTAAACACAAAGGTATTACCGATATGGTTAAAGCGTTTCTGGTTGAGGCTAAATGCCTTTGCATTTTGTTGAAGATACGGCAGATAATCTTTGGCAATTCGCTCAAGTAACCCATCCCAATGCTTTCCTTCTGGCCATATCCAATTTTGCGCTTTTGGTAATTTTTCGGGCTTGGCATTCCACAGCCGCGCAAGCCATTCATAAGTATTGGGGGCTTGCCTGCGTACTGCTTCAGCAGACTCAGGATCATTACCAAAGTGGCGAAATAAAGAAGCAAAATAACCAAAATCGGCCGCCGATGGGTGGCTGCCTAACAGGTAAGGTTGGTGTTGCAGTAATGGTTCTAAAAACTCAAACTCACGAAACAGCATGTCGCGCACATCAGCTTCATTTTTAAGGGTCACGCCGTCGTCCCATAGCCACTCCTTTAATTGGCGTCGACCAAAAAACCAACCTATAGGTCTGGCAAGTAGTGAGGGCGCAAATTCGGCACCAATACGATAGCCCAGGGCCCATCGAGAGGCACGAGGCACCCAACGCCACCACATGGCTGGGCGCCATAACCATTCATCTCCATAGTCCTCAAGCAGTAATGCCATAAAGCGTAATGCTGGGTCATTGGGCAGTATGGGGTTTTGCGGATATCTTTCTTCAAACCATTGCAACATGGGCGTGGTATCAAACAGCCATGTATTATTGGCTGTTTTTATGGCGGGGACTTTTTTAAAGCCGGTATTCTTTACCACCTCATTCATGGAATTGATATTCATATCCACCGTGTTGTGGGGGATGTTCTTGTACCGCAGGTACGCCTCTATTTTTCCGCTAAAATAGGACACATCCGATTTATAAAGCGTGTAGGGGGCAAGAGAATCATTATTTTTATTGTCTTTCATGGCGGGCTCAGGGGGGGTAGAAATGGTAGCGTATTTGCTATTGAAATTACGTGATCGTTTCTAACAATAATTTCATGGCTTTTTCTGAGGCTTCTATGCCGCCCTTTTGGTTTTGACCCGTTACTACCCGATGCTTTTTATCCACCTCCACATGATTATTAAAAAACTCAATAAAGCGTTTACTGGTGCTTTTAAAATTAGCCCCTTCCTTACGTAATTCAGTCTCTGGGTGTTTTGGGGTTATTTTAATGCCAAGTTGTTTCACCTGACGGTCGGTCACCGCTGTCATTGTGACACCTTTTACTAAAGGGCTGCCGTCGGGGTTGGTCGCGCCAATAAACCCCAGAGGCCCATGACAAACGCCCCCTAATATTTTCTTGGCAGCGTAGGCTTGGCTAAGTTTTTCGCTGAGGATTTTGGATTGCGCTAAATCGTATGCAGCCCCCCAGCCTCCGGCCATAAAAATAATGTCGTATGACATAAAGTCCACATCATCAATTTTTTTGGAATGTTTGGTTTTTTGTTGCAGGACCGTGCCCTTTAGAAAACGGCTATCGTATTCAGTGCGCATAACTAACCCAAGGGAAGCTGGCTCAACAGGGATTTTTCCACCGCGAATGCTCGCCACATCCACATCCATTCCTGCATCCAGAAATACATAGTAGGGGTCGGTCATTTCTGAGGCGTAAACACCGGTTGCCTTTCCTTTTTTTACAACGGTATTTGTCTTTTTATTGATGATGTCGAGGGTTTTATAGCTAGTGGTAATAACAAGGGCCCTATGACCTTTTAGGTTAATATCCGGTGAAGCTTTATAGGTGGATTTAAACGGAAAAAAATTCATAGGGAATCCCTGTGGTAATAATATTGATGATCGAAGTGTTGATATAAATAGTCATTTTAAATAGTACTGATTTTAAGTATTCTTGTTAGGACTATGTATATTACTTGTGGTTTTACTGGATTTCAGAAGGTGATAAATGTGAAAAAGGCAATGGATTTAAAGCAGCTTCAATATTTTGTAGCGGTTTACGATTACGGATCCTTGCTGAGTGCGGCCAAATATGTCGGTGTAGGACAGCCTGCCTTAACCAAGAGTTTAAAAAACTTGGAGGAGCGTTTAGGGCTGCAATTATTTACTCGCCACAGCCGTGAATTAACGCCTACTACGCCAGCCCATGATCTTTATAAAAGGGCGTTACAGGTTCTGGCAGAAGCACAAAGCTTTCAACTTACCGCAGAACAAATTGCCACCGGTATTCAAGGGGCAGTTACCATGGGCTGTGGCCCGGTAGAGAGCGATATTATTCTGCTGCCATTAATCGAAACTCTAAATGCTCAAGGGGCAGATATTGATTTTGAGGTAAAAATTGAAAAATTTGATAAATTACTACACGGCTTATTAGTTTATGATTATGACTTTTTGTTATTTGATACAGGTAAACTTGAAGAGCTAGCAGACTGCGAACGGTTTCATGTGACCCCCTTGTTTAAAATGCCTATTGATATCGTTGTGAGTAAGGCATTGCATGAGTCGTTAAAGAAAAAAGATTTGATGACAGCCTTAAGCAAGGTTAAATGGGCAGTCACCAGTGAACAACCCCCTCAAAAATTTATGGATCAATTTCCCAAGTCATTTCAAACACTAATTAACCAGAATGGTAGTGCTCAATACCAAATAGAGAGTATTCATACTTGTCTAAGCTTAGTTAGGGCGGGTTTGGCAGCTACATTTGCCCCGCGTATTTTGGTTAAAGATGAAGTGGCCAGTGGATCGCTGGTCAAAATCCCCTTACCTTTCGAATTGAATGTTCATATTGGTGCTTATCAATTACGATCTCGCAGCATTAATTTTACCGCTCAAAAAGTAGTGGATACTTTACAAAGTTTAGAAGAATGCATTTCATTGGTTTAAGATAATTTTTAAATGGTTTTTTGTAAGCCTTGGCTGCTTGCTTTTGTTACCCTTGATGTTGCAAAGTTCTCTGGATACCCTATTCTGAATGATTCAATTTATAGATCTAAAAGCCTGGCGTATGACGCATATACTTGATGAACAGCATTTTCAAATATGAACTGGCTAGCACATATATTTCTGTCAGAGCAAGATATTGAAAGTCAGCTTGGAAATCTGCTTAATGATACCTGTAAGGGCAGACCCTGGCCGAATGCGGATACACGCTTGCGTCAAGGCATGCTCATGCACCAAAGGGTCGATAGTTTTACCGATCGCCACCCTTGTTTTTTAAACAGTAAATCCTTACTGGGTAAGGGGTACTTAAAAAGTGTTGTGGTAGATCTTACTTATGATTTACTGTTGACCCAGCATTGGCAACGATTCTGTCAGCAAGATAGGCATAAGTTTTTAGATGCTTTTTATGAAAGTGCTTCAATCGCCATAGAAAGTTATCCTATCGCGGTTAAAGAGTTTGTAGTGGGTTTAATTCGTTCAGATCATTTGCGTCAATACCAAACTCTAGAAGAATTAGAGTGCACTTTTAAAAGAGTCGACAAACGCCTTTCAGAGCGTTTACGAAAAAAAGAATGCACACTGGATTATTATCCGTTGGTGATAGAAGCATATGCTGCCATAGAGCAAGATTTCTTATGTTTTTTCCCAGAGTTACAAGCATATGTAAAATCGAATTCCAATGAAGAACAATTACCCCACTGGAAGCCGGTTATTTTTTAAATTTTTAACGGGGTGACGTCATTAATAATCTGACGTTCGGAATCTGATAGCCCATTCCAACGTTTTACAACGTCTTGCCAGCTGGCGACTTGAAAACTTTTCACCACAGATTTAAACGGCTCGCCATCAATTAAGCCTTCATATAAGGCTTCACCTTTATTAAATGCATTTTCGTTAAAAACATCGTGCCCTTCAGCTAGGTAATTTTTATAGGCTTGGTGATTTTGCTGCATTAAAGGAATAAAGGTACGCTGAATTTCCATTAATAATGGTGCCAGATCTTCATTTATTTCAAATTTAACTTTATCAGGCCTTTGGAAATCGCTCTGTTGGATTTTTATTAGCCAAGCGTGAACGTTAGGCGCGCGACGAATGATATGCTGGTTAGCCGACGGATCAGTTAAATTCATGGACAGCTGCCCATAGATACTGGCATCGGCCAAAGTAAATGCATTGCCTAAAATGTAAGGGCGTTTGGCGAATAATAACTCTAGTGCATCTAGCAAGTTATCATAGCTATTTTCCAGCAGTTTATGGGTTGCTGGAAAACCAATTTTAATAGGCGGCTGTAACACCTTGGGAAGTTTATCTATCGCGAATCCCTTGGGTGCCACACTAAACAAGTAAGGTAGGCGTCTTACTTGGCGTTTGGGGAAACTATTAGCAATAATGCCATTGAATGGCCCTAACAGGGTTTTAAATTCATTTGCTAAGCGACTACCTGCAGTATTATCTGTTGCTGAATATTTCCAGCGCATATGGTGGACCATGTACAAGCCAAATTCATCGGCGTATTCATCAATTAAAGCGATTAAAAATTCTACGGAATTATTGTCAAAGCTACAAAGGCAATGAACAGGAGAAGTGGTGTGTTTATCCAAGTAATGGGCAAACGCACTTGAATCGTAAAGGGACTGGCCTTTACTATTAAACATATAAGGCACTAAAGGCAGTTCATCTAATGTGCTTTTTTGGGGCCAGGTAATTTTTATTAAACCAGCCTGAATTAACTGAACTTTTAATTGATAGTATAGGGCTTTGAAATAGTGGCCATTTTGAGGCTGAAAATTAATTTTAGTGTGGTGATACTGTAAACAAGCCAGCACCTTTAAATAAAAGGGCGATAATTCAGAGCCCCATAAAACATAGTGATTATTCTTCATGTACGGGGCTCATCTTTAGTTTATTGTTATATAAGACGATGAAATTATTTCTTAATGTCATCACTGCCCAGTGCTATTTCCATCATATAAATCATTAATTGTTTAGATTTTTTTGCTGACATTTTTTGTTCGTTACGCAATTGAATCCAAGTGTCAAAACTTAACGCGACTTCAATGGCGGCAAATTTCAGGGGTTCTTTCTTGCTGCTAAAAGGCAATACTAATTCTAACATTTTTCGCTGACTGAAGTTCCAGCGTGCAATGTTGTCTTTGATAAATTCAGATTGATGCTGGTAAATCTTGGCGGCCATGCGATAAGGCATGAGTAACTCATAAGCACTAGCCTTGCGGTCAATCATTTCATTTAATTGTTCGCGCCATTCACTTGAGGTGAAAGGTTGTAAAAATGTTGGTAGGTGCCTAGCTTGTACTTCAATTATTAGCTCACGATAGAGTAGCTCCATTTCATTGAAACGCCTAAATACGGTGCGCAGCCCCACATTGGCAGTGCTCGCCACCTCTTCTGCACTGGGTGATATGTTGCCCTCATAGACCAGTTTTAAAAAAGCATCGACTATTTTCTTACGGCTATCATTCGTGCGTAATTTTCGCCCATCTGTTTCGGGCGCTTGTTGGGGAGATTTGGCTGTGCTCATGGTCTTCTCTTAGTGGCAGGCGGGCCTGAATCCACTATTTATGCTGTTTCTGAATCGGTCTAGGTATTATGACATATTTAAAGTCAATAGATTAGCAACAAGTTCTGATAAGTGGTAGTGGGGTTATATGCTTAGTAGAAATCCCCCAATAGGGCGTTAATCATCCTTTTTTTAGTTTTGGCAGCCTGTTTTGGCGTGAGACCTTGATCGAGCCTGAGCTGTAACCAGCTATCAAAACTTAAACTTAAGTCCAATGCGTTAAAAAGTGTAAGATCATTTTTAATTTTGCTGGGCACTATCTTGGCCAGCAGTTTTCGCTCAATATCATTCCATTTAATAAGGTTTTCTTTCATGAACTCTGAGTGATGCTTGTGATACTTAGCGGCTACTCGGTAAGGCATTATTTTTTCGTAAATGGCCGTTTTTCTGTCTGAAAACTCCTGTAGCTGCTCTTGCCATTGGTGAGTTTCAAAAGGAATAAATACCTCAGGGGCAAATATTTTTTGTACCTCTATGATCATCTCTCGGTACAACACTTCCATTTCAGTGAAGCGCCTAAATACAGTTCTTAAACCTACATCAGCGGTACTGGCGACACTTTCGGCGCTAGGAGCGATGTCTCCCACTCTCACCAAAGACAGCATGGCATCTACAATCTTTTGTCGGCTATTGCTGGCGCGCAGTTTTCGACCATCTGTTTTTTGCGGGATGGCTTGTGTGTTTTCTGAACTCGTCATTGTGCTCTCCGGCCCAATATTATTTACGCTAATGGATCTGAATTAATCGCTAAAAAATGGATTAACTTTGACAGAGTAAAAGCATTCCAGTTGCAAAGGGAGGCTATTAAACACTTGAAGATATTCATCCGTCAATGTGCAAGTGAGCCAGCCAGTTTACAGCTCACTTGCTTTGTAAATTATTTAGTTTGGATAATAAATATAGTCATCCCCTTGCGCCCAGCCCATCTCATCGGTTTTATCAATATTGACCGGCACTTCTAATACTGATGTCCACCTTGCCGCCATTTGTTCGCTGTTGTGTTGAGCCAATAAGCTCATGAGCTCTGCCACTTTTTCTGGATGCTGAGTGCTTATGTTTTTCTGTTCGGTGGGGTCTATATTTAAGTTAAATAGCCATGTTTTATCGGGGCGTTTATTAACCTGTAGTTTCCAGCCATCGGCCAGAACAGCTTGGTAATGGTCATGGCGCCAGAACAAGGCTTTATGTAATGGACCTGTTTGTGCGCCTTGTGCATGGGGAATAAGGTTCACACCATCGAGCTTTCTGTCACTAGGCAAGTGTGCGCCACTGGCTGCGGCTATTGTTGGAAATATATCGGTATGATGAACAGGTTCATCGACCACAGTGCCCTTTGCCAATTGCGCTGGCCATTTAACAAAAAAGGGTGTTCGAATGCCCCCTTCAAAAAAAGTGATTTTCCAACCACGATACGGTTGATTGATTTCTGGTAGGTTTATCATATTGGTTCCGCCATTATCCGATACAAAAATCACCATGGTATTATCTTCAATGCCATTATCTTTAAGTGCTTGTGTTACTCGTCCAACGCTGCGATCAAGAGATTTAATCATGGCAGCATAAACGCGTTCGGTATGGTCTTTTATTTGTGGCAGTGAATCGTAGTCGGATTTTAAAGCTTGTAGTGGGTTGTGAGGTGCCCAATGAGCCAAATTTAGATAAAAGGGGCGGTCTTTATTGATTTCAATAAACTTAACGGCTTCATCCGTATAGTAGTCAGTGATGTAACCGTCAGGCTTGAAACGATCTAAACCATTAAAGCTGGCAGCATGCTTCATGGCTGCCCAGATAAATTTATTGTAACCATTGCTGTCTTTTTGCGCGGCTACGGAATTGGGATCATCTTCTGCTAAGTACAAACCACTGGCCATTAATAAGGCATCATCAAAACCTTGATCTTGGGGCAACATGCCTTCGCCTCGGCCTAAATGCCATTTCCCTATATGGCCTGTTTGATAGCCTTTATCTTTTAGGATTTCAGCAATGGTTTGTTCGCTACTGGGCATGCCTAGTTCTTCAAAGGGCAGTCTGTCATCTTCACTGCTAAAGATAATCTCAGGTTCAAAATCTCTCTTTTGTGCCAACATGGAAACAGCTTGTGACATGCCAGTAGGAACGGGGGTGGACTCAAACCCAAAACGTGTACCATATCGGCCAGTCATAATAGCGGCACGAGAAGGCGCGCAGGTGCCGTCTGCTGTATAGCCTTTGGTGAAGTTAACACCGTTTTGGGCCAGCTCATTAATATTAGGGGTGGGCATAGATCCGCCATCCACTCCTCCACCGTTTAAAGTGATATCGTTCCAACCCAAATCATCGGCAATAATTAATACAATATTAGGCGGGCGTTCGGACGGATTCTGAATAGGGGCCGACTCATCAGGTTGAGACCAAATGATTTTTTTATTTTGTGCAATTGGATTTTTAGCCTCATCAATGATGCCTGGTAGTACTAATAAAATATTTGTTCGTTGAAAATATCCAACAGCCACTAATACCACTAGGGTAATGGCGCTCCACTTTAAAAACTTCATGATAAACCTTCTGTGCCTTGACACTCTTCATGTCTAATAATTTACATGCTGGCTCTTATCCTATTATCCCAGTTCATTTTAATGGAAGGGATAATGAATCAGTAAAGATAAGAGCGAATAAATAGGCTTAACTTGTTGAGCTAAGCCTTTATTACTTAACGACCACTGCGTCTAATGGCTGCGGCGGTAAATTCCTTACGTTTAGCTTTCTTTCCAAAATTAAACGGTTTACTTTCTTCGTTATTTAACTCCACTAGATAACGACCAGATAATAAATCGTAATTAGTCGATGAGGCATACCAAAGTGTATTTGCATTCACAAATTGCATCGCATGGCCTTCAGACACGCGCCATAAAAGGTCGTGATTGTCATAATGTTCGGCGATGGCAATTTGCCAGCTGTCCTCATCTATGTAGTAGGTACGCTTGCTGTAAATATGGCGCTCGGTGTCTTTTAATTGTGCTTCCACTTGCCAAACTCGGTGTAACTCATAGCGAGTGAAATCTTGATTGATATGCCCAGGCTGAACAATATCGCTGTAATTTAACTGTGGGTCTGCGAGCTTGTAGGAATTGTAAGGGATGTAAATTTCCTTTTTACCCAGCAGCTTCCAGTTATATTTATTAGGCGCTCCGTTATACATATCCACCTGATCGGATGTTCGTAAACCTCCTGCTGCTTGTGATGGTGCATCGTATGCCGCTTGCGGAGCTCGACGGACTCGACGCTGCCCTGAGTTATAGGCCCAGGCCATTCTTGGCTGTGATACCTGATCAATGGTTTCGTGCACTAATAACACGTTACCGGTTAAACGCGCAGGCGATTTTACTGATGAGCGATAATAAAATAAAATATTGTCATCTTTTTTAGCATCAAATCCACCTTTTAAATATTGTGGAGAGGTTAACTGTGCCCGCAATTTAACGGGAACATAATTGCCATCGTGCTCCACTGGAATGAGTGCTAAATTTCGTTGAATAGAGCCACCACGAAAGCGACTAATATGGTTCCAGATTACTTCTAATCCATTTTTTGGAATGGCAAAAGGCACGGTTTCATCAAAATTTACAATGCCATTTCCTCCGTCAACTAACTGCGCCTGTGAAGCGTTTTTTCGTGCTTTGTGGTAAATGTTATCTGGGTAAGATGCGGTTCTATGAGTAGGGTAGATAGGCATCTTATAGCTAGTTGGGTATTTTTCAAATAATGCCAGCTGCCCTTGGGTAAGGTGGTCTTTGTATTGATCTAAATTTTTATGGGTAATGGTATAGAGGGGTTTTTCATGGGCAAAAATATCCCTCATAGGATTTGCTTTTTTATTTTGTTTTAAGCCGCCTTCATAAGTGGGAATAGCGCCACTGGCATTGCCTGCTACTTGAGCGCCGATTGGTGTTAGTTCCTTACCGAGTTTCTGTACTTCAACCGGGCTTACTTTAGCCCATACGCTGCTACTGCTTAATGTAATCATTAATGCAGTGATGATGCTTTTTATTTTCATATCGAGTACCTAAAGACAAACAAGTTTCCTTGCTTGTCTTAATTTATTTAAATCAAATATTGGAATATTAGAACTGCATGCCTAGGCTCATGGAAGCGTAATCGTGATCACTGATTAAGCTGTAATCTCCTCCCATGTATTGTGTATAAGATAGGTTGGCTGTGTAGGACTCTAGGTAAGTCGCTTCAACGCTAAAGCCAATTGATTGCTGGCCTTCATTGAAATTGCCACCGGGTTGTGGAGCATAACCACTTACATCTTCGCTCCAAGATAGTGTAGGTGTGATATTGGTGCCAGAGAATACGTTGATGTATTTTGCCTCTAAGCGAGCTCGGTAACCCCATGAGTCTTCGGTAACAAAACCGTCGTCAACATTACCTGGATTTGGTGAGCCATCAGCATTTTCACCAAAGGTACCAAAAATATCTGAACGACCATATTTGGTAGCGTCATCTCCTTCTTCAAAACTGTTAATAAAGGTGTAACCAGCTTCACCAATTAAAGTCATTTGATTAGCACCTAATACTTGGTCAAAAGTTTTAATGACTGTGAATTGTATTTGCGAGATATCAAAATTATCGGCGCCTGAGATATCACCACCTAAAGGTACTTCAGACATTTGTTCGGTAAGCTGGGTAGATGTGGATTGGCCAGTTAATGACGCAGCTACCAACATAGGGCCATTAATTTGTACGGGTTGATCTAGGGTGTGACTTAACTCACCAGATACCGCCACAGAACCTATGTTACTGGAAAAGCTTAAGCCAAGTACTTGAACATCTTCTGGGTACTCAACGAAGTAGGTCGTATTATCAGCGAAAGCATTAATGGTTAATGCCGTGACATATTCTTGAACAGAATTAAAACCCAAAGCAGCCATAGTCGGAGCACCAAGGGCGCTGAATTGAGCTATGCCAGTTTGTGCGATTTGGGATTGTTCGGCACCATCGACATCATGTCGATTTACATTCACGATAGGAGTGCGGCTATGTACGTTTAATGCATATAAGCCAAACTCAGTATTACCAAGGTCTTCGGCTATGTAGCGAAATGCTAGACCATATTGACCTGTGTCTGAGGCTTTTCGAACACCGTTTTCATCCCGAGCGACACTGGTTTGTCCATCGGCCACTGAAATTGTATTACAACCATCTGAAACATAGTCGTTACTTGAGAAATAGGTGCCGCAAGCAGGGATAACTGTTTCTTGAAACTCTAATTGATAAAAAGCTTCAGCGCTTAAGTTATCCGTTAGACCCACATTGGCATAAGCCATATTAACCGGTAACAGTCCTTCTTTTATTTCAGCGCCTGGACGAGTAAGCGCGACTGCATCAACAGGGTTAATTATGTTTACCCCGCCACGAATAAAGGTGCTTTCCCCCCAACTTATCACTTGACGGCCTAAGCGAATATCTAAGGCCATGTCGTTTATGTCAAACGCGCCGTAAATATAGGCATCTAATAAAGTGGCACCTTTAGCTTTAGATAGGTCATTAAAATCGGAATCATCAAGTGTTTCATTCGGGTGGTTATAATCAACTGGCTCGCCCCCAGCACCATCATTATCAAGCGTGGCACTATGGCCGTAATCTACACTGTTATTAGCAAGAGCCGAGTCATACCAATACTTCCCGCGAATAAAGCCTCCGAAATTCTGGTAGTTAAATTCTAATTCATGGTTGGCTTTAAAGACTTCAGAAAATGTATCACCTGATTGATAGTTTTTGTTGGCATCATCACTATTGCTGCTTTCACCATCAACGTTTGTTAGTAGGCTTTCATCTTGTGACTCAACACGCCAGCTTGACCCCATAGAAATTTGACTATCGAAACGCCCCTCTACTTCGCCCATGTTAAATTCAAAGGCTTGGGCTTGTGTGGCGGCTAGCAGTGGAATCGCCAGTGCTAGTAATTTTTTAGCTCCGAGAGTCTTATGCATAGGATTGGATTTCATCTTATTACCTCTTGTTGTTATTTTAGGTTGTCTTTCGATTTGGCGCTTTGCACTTTTGTGTTAGGCATTTGCTAATCTAGATCGCTTGCTTTGTAGGGGTGATCTTCCATGCTTATGATTTTTCCGTTTAAAAATAAATTACTTATATCTACAAAACCAAAATAAACCGAGTCATGAGCATTTATGAGCCGCAGAGCCTTCATCACTTAAACCCCATAATATTTTGAGCCTGGTGCCAGTATTTATTATGGCATCTATTATGTCAAAACTAATTTGACACTTTTAGTGTCAATAGGTTATTTTGACAATCTTGCACTTAGTAGGGGATGTGCACTTGCCTAGGATTAGTAAGGCTTAAGAAGGGATTTCTAGTGGAGAGTATTTTTAACGGGCAAGAAAGAAAAGGCGTATGGGGCGGTGCTATAGCCCTAAAAGGGCTGATTTATCTTAATTTTGATCGTCTTTGGCGTGTGAAAATAGGAGAGGTGGTGAGCTACGCCATGTCATTTACGGGTGTGTGATTCACCTGCCTTTTTGAACACCTAATTAACAATAGAGCAGTGTTATGAACGAGTTTCAATTTGTGGTGGCTTTAAGCGCTTTGATGTTTATTTCAATCAGTGTGTATCGGTATCGAATCCTTCACTTTAAAACCCCACATAAAAATCATGAAGAATACTGTGGTGAGCTCTATGCAGTGGGTAAGTCTGTGGTGGCCTACAAAAAGGCCTCTCAGCAGGAGGGTGAGAAACCGCGCACCATTATCTGTATGCACGGTTGGTTAGAAGATCATCGCTATTTTAGCGAACTATATAAGCCACAAGATGGCGAGCTTATTTTTATTAATAGTTGTGACTATCATGCACCGGTTAAGAATAAGCCCATTAAAAATGCAAGCTGGCAAGCGCTGATTCCCTTTGACGAATGTACTATTGAATATGATGCCGCGGTGTTAATTCAAGCTGTGGAAAATTTATCGAGCCATCATAATATTTTACTTCATGGGCACAGTCGTGGTGGGGCGGTGGTGATTGAAGCTATAAAGCAGGCACCCCAGCTCTTTGCAGAGGCTCAGGTGATTCTAGAAGCGCCTATATTACCGGAAGCACCCGTATCAAAATTTCATAACCTCCCTAAATGGTTGGATATTATGGCATCAAAAGCCATATTGTTGGTTTTTCCTTTTTTAGTTTACCGCTTGGCTAAGTCGGAATTATCCTATAGCACCATTAAGAAAATGGGGCCAGTTAATGAACGTAAAACTCATTTGCTACAAGGGTTATTGTTTAGTGCAAAGAGCGCAGGAGTGTTGATGCGGAATGTTAAAAATATGCTTAGTTGGCCGCTACAAAATCGCATGGACATCCTGGGAAATGTTAAAGGAGGGTACATCTTACTTGGCGCCAGGGATTCAGTGTTAAGTAAGCGCTTAATGCTGAGAAGCGCAAACAGGGCAGGTAGTCACCTTCAGGTCATTCAAACGAAAAACTCCAGTCATTTTATTAGCCTAGATATACCTTCAGAGATTAAAAGTTTAGATCTTTCCTAAATTTAATTAATTTACTGTTTAGTATTTAAGTGTTTGTTTTCATGGGTTTTAGCCTAGTCATCAATGATTATTTTCTAAAAATAAAATATATTCATATTGTGGCACTGTACATGCCAATATATTTTGGGCATTATGGGGCTGGTTTTATTTGACACTGTTTATGCCATTATAAATTGGCTAGCAAGTAACTTTGACCCTAATCGTTGTAATGGATGAATTATGAATTGTGTGTATCAAGATGTAATTATTATCGGTGCGGGGCTATCCGGTATAGGTGCCGCTTATCACATTAGCAAGAGTTGCCCAGAAAAATCTTTAGCCATTTTAGAAAGTCGTGAACAAATGGGCGGCACTTGGGATTTATTTCGTTATCCTGGTATTCGCAGTGACAGCGATATGTTTACGCTTGGCTATAACTTTAAGCCTTGGAAAGATAAGCAATCCATCGCCGATGGTGGCTCGATACTAAGCTATATAAAAGAAGCTGCACTTGAGAATAATTTAGCCGAAAAAATACGCTACCAACATAAAGTAACTTCAATTGAATGGTGCAGTGAAAGTGCTACTTGGACGCTACAGTTAGAGGTGGCTGGTGAACAAACCCAAATGAAGTGTAATTTTCTTTTAAGTTGTACTGGTTATTACAATTATGAAAAAGGCTTTACGCCAGAATTTAAAGGAAAAGAAAATTACCAAGGACAATTTATTCATCCTCAGCATTGGCCAAAAGATTTAGACTATACCAATAAAAAGGTGGTGGTGATTGGTAGTGGTGCCACGGCAGTCACACTGGTTCCTGAAATAGCTAAAAAAGCTAAAAGTGTCACTATGTTGCAACGCAGCCCTACCTATGTGGCCACTGTTCCCAAAGAAGAGGGCCTTGCCATATTGTTACGAAGATTTATGCCCAATAAGTGGGTGTACCGCATAACCCGTGCGAGAAATGTAGCGCGCACTATGCTTATTTATAAATACTGTAAAGCTTTCCCTAATCGAGCCCGTAAAGGATTAACCGGGCTGGCACGTCGTCAACTGGGCCAAGATTTTGACATGAAGCATTTCACACCTAAATACAACCCATGGGATGAGCGTTTGTGTGCTGTACCCAATGGCGATCTATTCAAGGCTCTTCGAAAGGGTAAGGCCCATGTGGTCACTGATACCATAGATACCTTTACCAGCAATGGTATTAAGCTGAAATCCAATGAAACCTTGGATGCCGATATTGTCGTTAGTGCTACTGGCCTTGATTTAAAAATTATGGGCGGAATAGAAATAAAGGTAGATGGTGAAGCGTTTAAGTTTTCAGACTCTATGATTTATCGCGGTGTGTTGGTAGAGAATTTGCCAAACCTGGCTATGGTGTTTGGCTACACCAATGCATCGTGGACATTGAAGTCGGATTTGATCAGTGAATTTGTATGCCGAGTGATTAATCGTATGGAAAAAACGGGTACCAATAAGTGTGTGCCAGTTGATAAAAATAACACTTCCGTTATTCCGTTTATAGATATGAACTCCGGCTATGTTAGCCGTGCACGCGATCAAATGCCTTTACAAGGCAATAAATTACCTTGGCGATTATACCAAAACTATTTTAAAGATATGCTGATGTTAAGAATGGGTCGTGTAAATGATGGTGTACTGCAATTTGATAAAGCGGCCTCCAGCATAGAATTAAGTAAAACAGTGTGCGACTAGAACTTTCGAAAAATTTTGTTAGATGATTAGTACAGGCAAATAAAAATAGAGAAAAATCATGAATAAAAAACATCAGCGTCTAAAGCAAATTCAAGAGAATATGAAGCAGAAAGACCAGCTAAATAAAGGGGAGGAAAATCATTATAGAATGTATTGGGATTATACATCCTATTACTCAAACAAGCTTAGGTCTTACTTGAACTACAAAGAAATCCCATACAAATTGATGCAAACCACATTAGACGACTATCAACGCTTAATTCCCAAGCTGGTTGGAATGCCCATCATCCCTGTCGTTTTAACCCCCGATGATCAAGTGATGCAAGACAGTACGCCTATGATGGAGTGGTTTGAAAAAGAATACTCTCATAAATCGGCGATACCTAAGGATCAGCGTTTGGCATTTATTATGTGGGCTATTGAAGAGTTTTCTGATGAATACTTAGTACGCTTTGCCATGCGAACTCGTTGGGGAGCAGAAGGTGGCCAAAATACTTTGAGCGCCAGAATTGCTAGGGGTTTTACTTACGGGCAGCAGTCAGAAATGATTAAGATGGGGTCTAAAATGATTTTGTCTCGTCAAAGTGGCTTTAATGAAGCTTTGGGGTTGGCAACTGAAGAAGAATGCAAAAGTGTTGATCAACAATATTTAGATATGTTGGCCATACTGGACAAACATTTAAGCGATTATTCTTATCTATTAGGTGATAGGCCAAGTTTAGCCGATTTTGCCTTTTTTGGCCCGTTATGGGCTCATGGTTTTAATGACCCTGACTCTGCACAAATTTTAGAAGTAAATGCACCACAGGTGTGTAACTGGTTGCAAGAAATGGCTAACCTAGGGGATAGCCGTGGTGGATTGGGTAGGACTGACTTTGGTGGGTGGATAGATATTGATGGGGGAGTACCTGAGTCATTAATTGAATTGCTTAGTTTTATTAATAAAACCTATTTACCACAAGCTAAAGGTTATCGTCATGCCATGTTAAATTCCGACAGTAGCATTAAGGTGGATATATACGGAACGCAAAGCCAGATACCAGCATGGAATTATCGAGCAGGTACCTACGCGCAATTGCAGAAGCGATTTACACTTCTAAATGTACAGCAGCAAGAGTGGTTAGAAAATGCATTAACCCCAAGCGGCTTATTACCGGCACTCATGGAAGGAGGAATTCATGAGAACCCACAGTTTGAAGGTTTAACGGCCCCTTTTGTGACGAATCCAGCGCTGAATAAGTTAGCTTATAAAGGTGATAAGCCCCTCAGCTAATTAAGTAAGTCTACTGCAACTTTTAAAGCAGATAGTTGACTTACTGTACCTATTGGTTCATTTTAAGCGATTGCATTAATACGTAATAGGCTACCTTGTGTAGCCTCTTTAACTACAGAGAGCAATTATGTCCAGTGCCATTGTGCCCCATGTCGCTAATATGCTGCTTAGTACGCGATTGCTAAATATTAAACGTGTACTCGTTGAGCTTAAAAGAAAGCGTCAAAAGCAACCTCATATGGTAACTGTGTATATATGTATTAATGATGCGTATAGCTATTTACTGTTGCAAGCTTTACCTGAATTAAAAGCACGCTACGATATCGAGTTTGATTTTAGATGCGTATTGAATAAACAGCAGGAAATGTACCCTGCGCCAGATCTATGGGATATAAATGCCTTTAACGATGGTCATTATCTTTCAGAACTTTATGAGTTAGATTTTCCCCATCAGTTAAAAAAACAATCTTCGCAACTTGATAGTCAAATCACTGCTCAACTTTTGCATTGGGAGCTAGAACCAGGATTCCTAGAGAAAGCATTACCTCTTTTTAAGCTTTATTGGCAAGGCAGTGAGAATGAAATAAAAAGCATGCTCAATCCTGCCGTTATTTCTCATGCAGAATGTTATCTACATCATTTAATGGCCAATGAAAATCTATTAAAAAATAACGGTCATTATTTAAGTGCCATGCTTCACTATGGTGGTGAATGGTACTGGGGACTGGATCGCTTGCAATATCTAGAGCGACGCCTAAATTATTTATCAGCATATAAGTTGTCGCCTAAGATAAAATTTGACTTAGGCCAAAAAAACTTTTGTAAGCAATACACTAAAAGCCAAGTAAATAAGGCTAATGAAGAAGGCTTAAATCAAGACCCTATTGAAATGTATTGGTCCATTCGTAGTCCTTACTCTTATATTGCATTGGTACGGGCAAAGGAGTTGTGTGATTTTTACCAAGTGCCCTTAATTGTAAAGCCTGTTCTGCCTATGGTGATGCGTCGTATGCAGGTGCCTAATAATAAGAAGTTTTATATTAGTTTGGATGCAAAACGTGAAGCCAAGCAATATGGTTTGGGCTTTGGACTGATTGCAGACCCATTAGGTAAAGGCGTAGAGCGTTGTTATGCACTTTATGAGTTTGCACAATCTCAGGGAAAAGGACTTGAATACTTAGAAAATTATGCCCGAGGAGTTTGGGCACAGGGGATTCGTTCTGATACTGATAAAGGGTTAAAAGAAATCGTAGAGCGTTCTGGCCTAAATTGGCAAGCAGCCAAGCAATTATTGGGTAATAATAGTTGGCGGCATTGGGCTCAACAGAACTTGGCTGAATTATATGGTGAAGACATGTGGGGAGTACCAAGTTTCAAATACCTTTCCCATAAAGTGTTTGGCCAAGATAGAATCAACTGTTTAGAGCGGGCTATTGTGCAGCGGTTTAGTGCTCAATCAGATACTGTAAAAATTAGTGTGATGAATACTTTACAATAAATATAAACGAAAAGGAGATAACTATGAAAAATTTTATTAAGTTTAATATCTATGCATTGATGGCTTTTTGGCTGGTGTTTTTAGTGAACTTATTGATGCCCATTGGCGGTGAAGAAGTGGCCCAGTGGATCCTTCGTATTGGTGTCGTATTACTGGTGATTCACGCATTGGAATTGGCGGTGGTGTATAAAAGTTTGAAGAAAATAGAGCGCACCAGTGCTGTGGATGTTGTTTGGGTGCTACTGGTGGGATTATTTCACTGGAAGCCTTTGTTAGGTAAATAACCACTCCCTCAAGTTAAAGCGGTGGCGCAAAGTGACCGTTTTAATGTAATTAATTTTAAAAATTCTTAATTACTTCACATTTCTTCATTACATTACTATCCCTATGAAAACAAAAGTCATTGACTTGATAAGTAATTTAGTTTTTCTGCTAGTTGAATAATTACTTCCAATTGGGTAGGGTAATTTTTAAAAAGAATGCAATGAGGTTAGTTGGATGCGATTTATTCTTGCGGTGCTACTATTTGTCTTGGCGCAAATCTCTTGGTCCATGACCCCTTTTCAGCAGCATCTCCACAGTACTGCCCAGTCTTTGTCGGCTTTTTACATGTATGAATTAACCGAAGGTGATGAGCGCCACCTACGTGAATTTAATAAACATCACCAAGAAGCCAGTCGTGCTTTAAGTAGTTGCAGTGAACAGCAAAAAAATAAATTTTTAAGCCGTTGGGACAAACTTACCCCTTTTTGGAAATTCGATAATATTAAAGGCGTGGGATTGAATATAGATTTACGCGTACGTTTAGATTTACGTGAATACATGACAGATGCATACCTATACAGCAAAGATTTACCAACGGATAAAAATGAAGTGATCGCGAAACTGGGCGAGATTAAAATATTAACTTCCATTATGTCTGCTAGAACCATGGATGTGGCCGCATCTCACTTGGGTAGTCAATCATTAACCAAGCATGACCATCAAATTCAATCAAAAGATCTTGCTGGAACGGTACAAAAAAATATAGCCGATTTAACCAAAATGAAGCTAGCCAGAGCGCAAATATCCGCATTAAAAAAAGCAAAAACTCAATTCAGTTTTATTGAAGATAGTCTGGTCAACCACAATCAGGTGGTGCCATTTTTTCTGGTTTATCGAAACATCATACGTTTAGGAAAATTGTTAGATGAAAGCTCGCAACAAGTGGCAGGCTTTTAAGTATATAGGCTCTATGTTTCTCAGAGGGCCAGTTTGAGTTTGTAGCGTTATGCTTTATGCATATTAACCCTCCGCTCCCTTTATATTTATCTTTTTAAATAACTACGTCCCATGTGACCATCTTGACGGCAATATTCACCTGCTATAAATTGACACTCTTTATGTCATTTTGTTGTTGGTGTGTGGATATACTTAGAATATATTCGCTAAGATATTAAAGGTAGGTGTTGTTTTGAATAAGATATTTAAATTTTTTGTGGCTTTGCCAGCCATTTTATTTGTATTTATGGGGGTGCGTTGGGGTATTAATCCTGAAAGTGCCGCGCAGGCTCAGTTCATGCCTTTGTTAGAAGGCATGGCCCTAAGTTCTCAGATCGCCGATTTGGGGGCGCTATTCTTAGGCATGGGGTTAATGATCTTCTTTGCGCTTATAACCGGCAATAAAAGCTGGTTACAGGCAGTCATATTATTACTATTAAGCATTGCTGTGATGCGAGTAATTGCTTGGTTGTTTCATGGCGCCGCTTTGGCTATCCCTATGATAGTGATAGAACTATTGGTATCAGGCTTGTTGGCATGGGCATCAAAAAGTTTGCCCAAAGGCAGTGAAAGCATTCATAAAAAAGAAGCAGGGTTATGAGTCTTGTTAATTTGAAGCGCATTACGGTATTGGTCTTTTTGGCCAGCTTTTTCCCCATGCAAAGTATCGCCGCGACCAATGAACGCCCTAATGTTGTATTAATCCTAGCGGATGACCTTGGCTTCAGTGATACCCAGCCGTACGGAGGAGAAATAAATACACCCTCTATCAATAAATTGGCTAGCCAAGGGGTAAGTTTTACCAATTACCATACTGCCGCAAGCTGTGCGCCTTCTCGTGCAATGTTACTCACTGGGGTAGATAGCCATGTAAATGGTGTGCCAAATATCCCAGAAGCCATTGCCCCTCAACAAAAAAAATATGATCACTATCAAGGCGTATTGGGGACTAATGTAGTTACCGTTGCCAGCTTGCTATACGACGCCGGTTATCATACCTACATGGCGGGCAAGTGGCATTTAGGAAAAACCCCTGCATTGCTGCCATTTAGTCGAGGGTTTGAACGAACTCTGGCCATGGCTGATACCGGTTCTGATAACTGGCAAGCCAAGCCTTATCTTCCTATTTATAAAAAAGCCAATTGGACACAAGATGGTAAAGAGGCTGTGATGCCTGAAGATTTTTATTCGTCAGAGTTGCTTATTGATAAAACCATTGAATTTATTAGTGACAACTCAGAAGACGGTAAACCGTTTTTTGCTTATGTGCCTTTTTTAGCGGTACACCTACCAGTGCAAGCGCCTAAAGAGTTTACCGAACGTTATATTAAAATGTATCAAGGGGGCTGGGATGTGTTGCGTAAACAACGACAAGAAAGCGCGAAAAAACTCGGAATAGTGCCTGAAGACAGCGAAATGCTTAGCATGCACACCACTTCTGATTGGGATAACTTTAGCGATGAAGAAAAACGCTTTCACGCCAAGCGGATGGCTGTCTATGCCGGCATGGTAGAGGCCATGGATTTTCATATAGGCCGTTTAATTGAGTACTTAAAAAGCACAGGCCAGTATGAAAATACAGTTTTTGTGGTGACTTCTGATAATGGCAGTGAAGCCTCCACTAATGATAGTCCTCGTAATCTAATGACTCGCTTTGGATTAGGGCTTCAAGATTATAAAAATGATTATGACACCCTAGGTGAGAAAGGCAGCTTTAATTCTATTGGGCCAAGCTTTGCTAGTGCAGCAGCTGCACCCTTGTCGTATTACAAATTCTACGCAGGGGAAGGGGGTATGCGCGTGCCATTGGTTATTTCGGGAGCAGGTGTGCCCAATGATAATAAATACAACAAAAGCTTTGCATATGTCACTGATATTACCCCCACTATCTTAGATGTCACTGGAGTTGATGCTCCATCTAATCGTTATGGAGGAAAAGAAATAAAGCCCATGATTGGTAAGAGTCTATTGCCTGCCATTCAAGGAAAAGAAAAATGGGTTCACGACCCTAAAGAGGCCATTGGTTATGAAATAGGGGGCAACAAAGCCTTGTTTCAAGGGGACTATAAAATTGTTTTTAATCTAGGCCCCGTGGGGGATGACGAATGGCATCTTTTTAATATTGTTTTAGACCCAGGGGAAACTCACGATCTAAAAAATAGTATGGCAAATCGTTTTGAAAAAATGAAGGCACTTTATGAACAGTATAAACAGCACAATAAAGTGCTGCCAGTGCCGCCTGGATACAATCAACAACGCCAGGTACTCTTAAATGCTATTCGTCATTTGTATGCCCCAGCTATTATGACCGCCATAGTGACGTTATTAATACTGTTGGTTTTGTATTTGGTTTATCGCAGTCGGTATTTAAAAAGTTCATTAGGTTAACGTATCGTATTTTCTACATGATTTATATTATCTCTGATATTGATTCAGGGATAATATTTCCCTCTTAGATTTTTCCTGTTGTTCTTAGATTGTTAAGCTTTATAAAACTTAATATTTAACTCGTTAGGTAGATTAATGTGTTTTATTGGGAAGTATAGACTGGCCTTAATAGTCGCTATTGAGTTTCTACTATATTAGGTTTAACCCTCCATGATTTAGTTTTTATAGGCGTTATTAAATAAAAACACCCATATAAAAGACCGTTATACGGCCTTTTATATGGGTGTTAATTGATGGTTGTAGCTGTGGACTATTTATTGGCAATTATGGCTAGCATAGCTTGTGCTGTGTCATGGCCTGAATTTTGGTTTTGTCCGGTGACAAATCTCTTTTCATTATCAACCACCACCGATGTGGCAAAAATATCAAGAAAAGCAGTTTCACTACTGTAAATAACACCGGCTTTTCGCAGTTCGGTTTCTGGGTGTAATGGGGTAACTTCAATGTCTAATTCCTTAATTTGCTTATCGGTTACGCCTGTCATTTTACGCCCCGCAATAAGCAGTTTTCCTTGATTATCTTTTGCTTGAATAAACCCTAATGCACCGTGACACACGCTACCCATAACGGGAGAGTTTGGAGCATAAAAAGCCTGAGAAATTTTTTCAGCCAATACTTTTGATTGGCCTAAGTCGTAAGCCGCACCCCAGCCGCCGGCCAAGAAGATGGCATCGTATTTTGTAAAATCCACGTCATCTATAAGTAGTGAGTTTTGTACTTTATTTAGCAGTACTTCATCACTCATGAAGCGTTCATCATCGGCAGTGCGAATAATAAAGCTTAAAGATTGAGGCTCAACAGGGATCTCCCCGCCTTTTATACTGGCTACATCAACGCTCATTCCAGCATCTAAAAAATTGTAATAGGGATGTGTCATCTCTGATGCAAAAACCCCTGTGGCGTTACCTTCTTGTTCACCTGGAGCAGCTAAGACACTGTGGCTAGTGGTAATAATTAGGGCTTTTTTTCCTTTTTTCAGCGTGATTTTTTCCCCTTTGTATTCTGGGTGTAAACCAGCGCCACTGAGTAAGCTTGGCAGGATGGAAATAAATATTGCAAATACCGCTAATAAAATTAGCGCGCTTTTAATTATCTTGCGTTGCATGGTCTGTTCCTCAATTTAACATCAGTGGCATCACGGATGCTGTGTTTTAAAATCTATTGGCATTACTTGTGTCAATTATATTGATGGAGATGGTAATGAACAAGCGGTATTTGTGAGTGTTGCCTTAGGACAGTATTGTCGAGTTTGATTACTTGGTTGTTTTTAAGATTTTTATTAAAGACACAGAGGCTAACTACAGGTAAGACAGTTACGATATAAGCAGTTAAAGGAGGGGGGGCGATGAATGAGCTTTAATGGCATTTACTAAAACGAAAAGCGCCTTATATCGATTGATACAAGGCGTTATATTCGCAGTTAAATATAGGCTGACGTTTTATGAAAAGGCAAACTGAGCATGCATAAACTTAAGGCGTTTGTGTTGCATTTTAAGGCTGTACTCTAACTCTTTGTAGCGAGTGCGAATAACCGCTTTGTCCCACTTTCCTTGCAAGTCTTTTTTAGTGCTTTGCATCTTTTCTGTTTGCAGTTCGCTCCATTGCTGTAGCGTATCTTTGAAGTCTTCGTATTCCTTTTCAAGGGAAGCTTTCCATTGCTCTACATTCTTATGCATATGAGCTGCAAGGTTTTCGCTACTATGGGCTTTGGCCAGTTCTTCATTGGCTCTTTTAAATTGCATGTGATTTTTGGCACGTTGAATTTTAAAGTTAGACACCGTTTTAAGGTTACTGGTTAAACCCACCCAAGACATAGCGTGAATAAGCCATTTTGTTGGGTCCCAATGCCACCAACGAATGCCATTACGGTAATCGGTTTGAAAAATATGATGGTAATTATGGTAACCCTCACCATGGGTTAATAAGGCAAAAAAAGCATTGTCGCGAGCGGTATTTTCATCTGTATAAGGCTGTTTACCCCATTTATGGGCAATGGAGTTAATAAAGAAGGTTACATGGTGTGAAACAAATAAACGTAAAAAACCCGCCAGTAAAATCATGCCCCAGAAGTCACCGCTTAATAGCCCTAAAATAACCGGTACCCCTATCATCATACTTAGCGCAATAAACAGATAGTATTTGTGCTGCCACGCCACAATGGGGTCGGCTTGCAGGTTTTTAACGTTATCAAAATTCACTTCGCCACTGGGGTATTTACGTAGCATCCATCCCATATGAGAGAACCAAAGGCCACGTTTAGCCGAATAAGGGTCTTTATCCACATCATCAACATGACGGTGGTGCACGCGGTGGCCAGATGACCAAACTAAAATGGAGTTTTGCGCCGCGCAGGCCCCCCATAGGGCAAACCAAATTTTGACAATAGGGTGTGCTTGATAAGCATTATGAGACCAAAGGCGGTGGTAGCCTGCGGTAATGGCAATGCCGCAAAAGAAGTTTAATACAATAAAGGCGATCCAGGCTTCACTGCTGTAGCCGTGGCTAAAACCATACCAGGGTACAGCCACCAACACCGCCAGCGTGCTGATGATAAACATAATACTGGGTACCCAATTAATAGGGGCCTTGGGCTCTGTTGAGACGTTATTTTTATTCTTCATAGTTAAGGTATGGTTGTTTGAATTGGCAGCATTGTACCATTTATGTTCAAAGAAAATGAAAAATTGCGTTAAGGCTTGATGTGACTCAAACCAATCACGCTCTCGGGTACACAGCACTTATCCACAGCGACTAAAATTGAATGCTGAGTTGGCTCATGGGTATGGGGTTGTTGTTATTGTCCACAATGCCAATTTTTACCTCTTCACCGGTGGTTTTATCAATGACTTTTGCCCAGCGCTTTTGCTCTTCACTTGACCAATTGGCGGTCCAATCTATTAGGGATACCAATACAGGAATGAGCCCAAGACACTTAGGGGTCGGGTTGTAGCACATGCGCTTACCATTAGGCTTAATGGGGCTTTTCACCAATACGCCGGCTTCTTCTAAGCTGGCTAGCCTTTGCGCCAATATATTGCGAGCAATATGTAAGCTGTCTTGAAGCGAATCAAATCGATTGATGCCGCGCAACACGTCTCTCACCACCAACAAGCTCCATCTATCTCCCAATACTGATAGGGCGTCAGAGATAGCGCAGTGGACTGGATCTTGTTCGTGTTCAGTGGTCATGATGGGTACATATTAGGTTAACTTACAAAATTAGTGGGCCGCTGGAATGGTCGCAAAATAAGTCTCGAATTAAAACCTATTCTATTTAAATCCATGTCTCATATGCATGAAGTGACTAAAACTGGTTGTTTTTAGATCACATTATTCTCATTTAAAGTTGCAAAGTGAAACTTTTGAATATAAATTAGTTTCAAAATAAAACTCATGAGGTGATGTATGTCAGAAAAGCTCCTAGTGATATGTTCGGTAACTGAAAACTCTTTGAATCATGATGATAAGAATATTCTAGAGAGGGCATTAAAAAGCTGTATGAAAAGCACATTGGTAAGCATGTAAAGAGCGTTATTTTATGGATGGAGATTCCCAACGGCCAAGCGTATTTAGCGGGCCAAGTTTCTAGTGCTTCTACTATATTAGCTACCATGCCAAATCAACTTCCCAGTACCGAGCGCTCTCCCAAGTCATATTGGCAAGCCCATAAACTGGATAAGGACAAAAAATAAGCGTGTTTTTTAAGGTTGCATTTGGCAGGTAGAGCATAGAAGTTATATCGCAACATATTCAATATTCAGGGGAGGCGCAGATTTCGCGAGATTATACATGCATTATTGCTTGATTAATGTTCACGCTAATAACAATTTCTTATATTGATTAGGGTGTTTGACTGCTATCAACCTTTATAGCGCGTTATGTGGCTTTATTTCTGTGAGGGCTTCTAAATTACATGTGAAATATAGCCACTAGAATGGATGAATGACTGGGCTGTGGTCTACGCTAAAATAAATGCCCAAACGACAAGTCCCTATGAAATACCGCCTTATTGCCTTGCTTCCAATTTTACTTTTCATGTCTAGCTGCATCGATTTAAGCGATTCGGATGAGGAAAAACTTAAAGAGGGGTTATCTGAATTGCTGCTTAAATTGCGTGGGGCTAATTTAGTTGAAGAAGTAGATCCCGACCTTTTACCTCAAAACTGCGCTAATTTTTACTTACCCAGTAGTGGCAGTAAAGCAGGCTCTTGCATCACACCCATGAGTGTTAGCGGTAATGTAGTGAGTGTAAATTTAGCCGGTAATTATTTTGGCGGCGGCATACGACTATTGGGCGGTGGAAGTGGTCTTGGGCAAAGCTTTGCCATTGAAGGCAGTGAATTTAATATGGAAAACCCTGAAGCCCTTGGTGGGGAAGACAATGCCCAAGATACCGCGTTCAGTGAATTAAATAATAGAATTGAAACTAAGTTTAATTACCTTGATATAAAATTCGCCCTTCCGCGGGAAGATGGCAATGCTTTTTGGACGATAAAATATGTCTTTGTAGATAACCCTTTTACCGATACTGCTACCTATACAGCTGGAAATGTCGATGGAGAATTCACGGCAACTGGTGAGACGGTGGCAGACTGCATAGAGGATGCATATCCTGATGCGGTGCAAGATGCCATTGATAACAATGCCAACTTACTAGGTGGGCTGCAAGACGCGAAAGCCGGAGATATTTTAATATGCCGCAAAGACTTCTCAATCTTAGAGTGTTCAGACAGCGATTTTGAATGGTTGAATACAGCGACTAATCAATTCAGCGCAACACGCCCAGCCGCTAGCGACGTTTATAAGTTTGATTCTTTGGCTGATCATAAGGTGACATGTGAGCCTCAAGATCAAGGATACCACGTGGATTTGGGTGGCTTTAATGTGGTGGCCGATTTATATAGCGAAGTGATGTTCAGTGCCGAAGTTGAGCAGAGTTCAAAGATATATGAATTCCAACAAGCAGGAGTTAGTAGTAGTTATCAATCGGGCAGCGAAATAAGCATGCTGATTGATTTTGATGTGAGTAAAAGTTTGTTTATTTATTCTGAAGATGATGATTTTAGTTTAGACAGTACGCCTGATTACAGCGACATAAAAGATGTAAGTGATGGTGAATTGGCAAAAGCCATATGGTTTAAGCCTGTGATGGTGTGGCAATATTCAGATTGTACACCTTGGGCACCAGGAAATTGTCAAACGGTTAACGGCTCACAGGTGCGCTCAGGCATTAAAGCGAATATCAATGTGACGCTGAAAGGTGAGACGGAACACTCAGTGTTTGTGTGTGAGGATAGTGCCGAAGATACTTCCAGTTGTTTAGGAAATGAAGAGTAAATATATTTTTATCGTTAATTATTAAGCTTGATTTTCATACCGAAGCTGTATGCATAGTTAGTTGTATGAATAGTTAAATAATGAGCCTTTCGATTTTTATAAATATAAAAAAATTGGAAAGGCATCATTTTCTAAAGTTTAATTTTAAACCGCCTGCCCACAACAGTAACCACTGGCCCAAGCCCATTGAAAGTTAAAGCCCCCTAGGTGCCCAGTCACATCTAGCACTTCTCCAATAAAAAATAAGCCTTTTACTTTTTTACTTTCAAAGGTTTTAGAACTCACTTCATCTGTGTTTACACCACCTAGGGTGACTTCGGCTTTTTTATAGCCTTCGGTGCCACTGGGAATGAAATGCCATTTTTGAAATAGATTAGCGATATCTTCCAATTCACTGTGTTTGTAATTTTGTAAAGGCTGGCTTACATCTAACGGGTTGCAAAAAGCCTTTATGGTGCGCTCGGGGAAATGATTTTTTAAAATGCTAACAAGATGCTTGTTGGGGTTTTTCTTTTGTTGTTCCTTTAATGATTCGCCTAAGTCGAAATCGGGCAAACAGTTTACCGTGACGGTATTGCCTGGCTGCCAGTATGAGCTAATTTGTAAAACCGCCGGTCCCGACAAACCTTTATGTGTGAATAAAATGTTTTCTCTGAAGCTTTGGCCATTGCATTCAATGTCGCTGTCCATGCTCACACCAGATAAACCATCAAAGCGACCTTTTTCAAAGGCGTCAAAGGTGAAAGGCACGAGCCCTGGGGTGGTGGCGGTTACATTGATATCAAACTGCTTGGCCAAGCGGTGGCCAAAATCGGTGGCTCCCATGGTGGGGAACGACATAGCCCCTGTGGCCACTACTAAGGAAGGGCAACTGTATTGCGCTATATTGGTTTGTAATACAAAGTATTCATCGTTTGTTTTTTCAATGGTTTCAATGCTGCAGTCTAGTTGTATATGAACTCCTAGACCGTCACAGCGATCTAGTAGCATGTTTAATATGGCTTCACTTTTTTTGTCGCTAAACAGCTGGCCGAGTTTCTTCTCGCTCCACGGTAACCCGGCTTTATCCACTTCACTAATGAAGTCCCATTGGGTATAGCGCTTTAAAGCCGACTTACAAAAGTGTGGATTTTGGCTAATGAAGTTACTGGGTTCGGTGTACAAATTGGTGAAGTTACAACGGCCACCACCGCTGATTAGAATTTTTTTACCGGCTTTATTGGCGTGGTCTAATACTTGTACTTGCTTACCCGATTCAGCAGCCGAGATTGCACACATTAATCCGGCGGCCCCTGCTCCAATAATAATGACATCTGAGGTGGAAGATTGGCTAACAGGGGAGGGAGTCATACACGTATCTCTGGGCGGGCAATAGATTCAAAAAAACCTATTTTAACAAAACTTAGGGAATTAGCGAAACAGACTTACATTTGCGCCACATTTTTTCACAGTTTTAAGAATCTGGCTCGATATAATGCTCGGCCATTGGAATTAGGAGGCTAAGAATGCGTTGTGTTTATTGTGAGGGGCCAGTGGTTGGCCATGAAGATGTGATGGTGGTGTCGGGACTGGGGCCTAGCCATAAGCGGTGTTATGAACAAGAGCAGCACAAAGAAGACTGGATGGAATTTGAAGGCATTGTGCTGGAAAGTTGGGATAATGAACGTTTATTGGAATTAAAAGAACGGGTGCTCATAGAGCTTAATAGCCGCTTTTATAAAACCCAAGCCATAGAGCTATTCTAAGTAAATTAGATAAGACGCTTCTTTATAATGCATCTAATATGGCCACAAGCGATGCATCATTTTTAAAGTATTCATTAAGTAATACCACCTGATTTTTATCTATCACCACGATACTGCCCATGGTGCCTTGCAATAGATCTTGAAGCGCATCGTCGGTATCGGCGATGACGTCAAAGTCGCTGTAGCCAGAAGCCAATTGTGACGCTCGGCTATCTTGTAAACTGCCAGATACATAATCCACCATAATGAAGCTTACATTAGGGTAGCTGTCTACTAGGTGATTGCGGATGTGTGTCATGTGGCTATCGCAAATGGGGCACCACATGGTGAAGTATAAAACTACTGCATCATGAGTGGTGAGGGTTTGCGTTAACCCAAGCTGGGTATCGGTATTAAGGGATACGCTAAAGTCGTCCAGCGTCATGCCGGTGGCATCTTGTGATAAAGCACTATCGCTAGGAACTAAATCTTCTTCGCAGGCGCTTAGCAGCGTTAAGAGACTGGCCAAAACAGTTAAACGAATTAAAGCTGAACCGAGAGCTGCAAGACTTTTTATATTAGTAAACATGGCTAATTCCTAAATTGCTCACCGTGGTTTTATCTACCCCTTTACCTGATTGCGCTTGGCTAATGCCCAGCTTCACAATCCAGTCGCGTACTGCACTGGAATAAGAGAGCGTTAAACCTAGCCCTTGTTTCTCAGATCCGCTAGAAGGGTCTTTTACACCGTCGTATTTTGTTTGTCCTTGATCAAGGCGAGTGTGACTCAAGGTGGCATTTAACATGGCTAGGTTAGGTAAAAAGAAAGTGTAAGCGGCGCTAAACGTATGCAGGGTTCTGTCACCTAATTGTTTGTCGTAGGGGGTGACGGCTTTACCACTTTCTTCATTTACTGGGCGCTCCAAGTGTTGGCCATAGGTGGCTTGCCAAGACACGCTATAGGGGTAAATGGTTTTCTCAATAAGCATGTTGGCATCTAACCGATAAAAACCATTGCCTGTGGTTTCAAAGCTATTGTCTACCCTGTCGCCGTATTCACTTACCCCTGTGGGTAACGTGAGCGCGGCGCCTAAATACACAGAAGGCTTGAGGCTCTGCCAAGAGTTAACCTGATATACACAGGTGACATTTTCAAAGGTTTCGTACCAAACTCCAATTTGGCCATCGCCAATGTTGGTGACGTCGGTTTGTTCGCCACCGCTATAATGGTTTTGGTTTTGCACTAGGGGAATAAAGCCACTGAGTTGCCAGTTATCACTAATACGCTGTGCATAACTTAAGGTTAGTGAGGTTTTACTTAAGTCAGAGCCAGCGGATGCGGGGCGACTATCCCCATCTTGATTCCAAGAGCCGTCGTAGGCTTCTTGTGAAAGACTCATTTCCCACATGGCCTGATTAAACTTAGGCAAAATAACACCGCCACTGGCACCGCCGCCGCAGCAGGAGGCAGCGAGGGTGTTACCGCAAAGGGAAGCGGCAGCTAAGGCGGCTGCCACCTTTAAGATAGATACTGGCATATTCATTACATGGCCATGGCATCGCTGGCTTCAAAAGCGAATCTGGCATTCGATCCATTTTCAGTACCGTCACTTGTTTTCTGAACATCATTTATGGTTAAACGTACGTCCACTTCATCATTATCATCGCCCATTAGGCCCAGCCCCATAACCTTATAAACGCCCGCCTCTCCCTCTATTGCGCTGGCACTGATCCAATTAACGCTTTGTTTGGAGCAGTCGTTTTGCATATTGCACATTTCCACTTGTATGTTATTGATCGTTAGGTTGGCACCCATGACGCCTTCATTTAGGGTGACGTCTTCCTCTATAGCGGCATAGTTCATCATGTCTTCGCGGGCGGCAATGAACACTTCAAAACTGTTCATGTTATCCATGACCATGCGTTCACGCTCAAATAAGTAATAAGTACGGTTCTCCATGGCCATCGCCATTTCCATGGTGCTGTCCATATTCATATCCATGGATGGAATTTGGTCTGAATCACCGCCGCTGAGTTTTTTCACGTCACTGGTGGCCATTTCCACGGTGATATCAAATGTCTCACTTTCCCCTTCAAATGCCATGGTAATACTCCAATCACCCATGGGGGTATCGCCCATGGCGGAGGGCATTAAGAAATAAGCTGTGGTGGAGAATTCACCGTCATCATCAAGCTCGCCACTATTGGCTGAGAACGGCGTGCCGTGTTGCATGCCGCTGGCCATGTTCATCATTGGCGTAACAGTTACGCTACTACTCGGTAGGTCATCACCATTGTTGTCGGTCACCTTTACAGACACTTCGGCCACTCCGTTGCTGACTTCCCCCAAGGCTAAATCAAATGAATAAGTACCTGTCGAAGCATCGCTATTAGAGTCTGAATCATCTAATTCGCAGCCACTTAAAGTGAGCGCGGCTAGAGTGGCTAAGGTGAATTGCTTAAGCATGGAAAGTCCCTTAATGGCATAAAATAATGACTTCATTGTAAGGGTTTAAAAGGCACTTTAGGATGCGACAAATTGTCGCATCTCTTACGGAGTACTCCTTAGTAGACTTAATAAAAAAGAAGAGTGAGTACCTTGCAGGAAAGGTGAGACTGAATGAAAATAGCGGCAACTAAAGGAGCAATTATGAACTTAGTATGCAGCACTTGCATGGGCGTAAATAGAGTACCTGACGAGCGCATTGTGGATAACCCAAAATGTGGAAAATGTAAGGAATTGCTGATTAATGGCAATGTTATTGAAGCGAACCAGGCATTGTTTAATAAGTTTGTCGCGAACAGTGGTTTGCCAGTAGTGGTTGATTTTTGGGCCACTTGGTGTGGGCCATGCCAAGCCATGGCACCTGTGTTTAGTCAGCTAGCGCAAGAAATGAAAGGTAAATGCATTTTTTTGAAGGTGGATACTGAAAGCGAACAAGAGCTGGCCACACGTTTTGCCATTAGAAGCATTCCTAGCCTTAAACTGTTTAAGGGTGGAAAAGTAGTGGCCGATACAGCGGGCGCCTTGCCTAAGGCACAATTGAAAGGGTTTATTGCCCCTCATATTTAAAGGTTATTAGCTGTTCGCACCGCTTAAAAAGGGTGTGGGCTGGTCAAAAAATCAACAAATCATCCTTTTGAGTCATACCAATGTGTGGTAAAAGTTATATGGTGGGTAGGATGGAAAAATAATAATAAGCAATCATGGATGTCCTCGCGCATTTAAATAATAAAAAAATTGTGAGTGAATCATAAGGTACCCACTATGATTGAACCGTGTCGAAAACTTTTGTATGCCCTTCTATTCTTTGTTTCATATCAGGCCCATGCCTCATCACCCTTAACCGAGCACACCTTAGCAGTAAGCCAGTCTATGTCTGCATTTTACATGTTTGCCCTCACAGACGGCGATAAACGCTATGAAGAAGAATATAAACATTATTTTTCTGTGGCAGACCAGCATTTAAAAACCTATCAGCAACAAGAGGCTCAATTTGCTGGGGAGCTAAAATCCAAATGGGACAAAATACGCCAGTATTTAGTTTTTGAATATGTAGAAGACGCGGGTTATATCGTTTCTAGCCAAATGCGTACACAGTACCGACAGTACCTAAATACTTTGTATGGGAAGCTATCCGGTAGTATTAATAGTGAAACCAATTTTCAAGAACAGCTAATATTAATGCTGCTAGATGTAGAGTTAATGAGTGCACGCTTCTTTGATGTAGCCAGCTCTGTGACAGGCCCCATGAATCTTTCCAGTAATGACCGAATCATTGACCCGCCAGTCATGGCCAAGGCACTTGATGTGAAACTACAGAAATTAATTCAATCCAGTGCCACTCAACCCATTAGTAAAAACCTGAAATTGGTGAGCCGGAAATGGCAGTTTATTGAAGACAGTGTGATCAATTACAAAGAACAATCGGCTTATTTATTGGTTTATTACAATAAGGGGCAAATCAATAAACTAATAAATAAAAGCAGAAATGTGATGGCTGGCACATAACTAAAATTTGTTTTGGTGTAGTTAACTTGGGTTTAATGCGCCACTTAAAACAGTATATGCTTTTTCCGTCTATATCAGTGCTGAAAAAATAGGCTAAGATGTGGACGTTCGCCAAAAAAATAAAAAACGGAGGCGTCTCTTATGTTGAAAATACAGCACGTTTTTACGCTATGTCTTTTGCTTGCTGCAAGCCAGCTCTCGTTTGCGGTGTCCGCATTAACTGAGCACACCTTGAGCGTGAGCAAATCAATGTCTGCTTTTTACATGTATAGCCTCACCGAGGGCGATAAGCAGTATAAAACCGATTACGAGCAATACTTATCAGATGCCGAATTACATTTAAGTGCTTTTGAAAAGCAAGACTCTGTGTCGGCTACGGAACTGAAAAGACAGTGGGATAAATTTAAAGGGCATTTGAAATTTGAGTATGTCGATGGTGCGGGCTTTATTATTCCGGTGACCTTGCGCATGGAATACCGCTCTTATTTAAATGTTTTATATACAAAGATTTCAGAAATATCTAATAGTGAAGCCAACTTAGCGGAGCAATTAGCGCTTATGTCTTTAAGCATTGAAGTTATGTCGGCCCGATTTTTTGATATTGCCAGTGCTTTATACGGCACACTTTCTATATCCAATAAAGACGTTGTTATTGACGCGCCTAAAATGGCAAAAGCGTTTAATGCTCGTTTAAAATCCCTTCAAAAATTAAAGCTCTCAGGTAAGGTGCAAAAGAATTTAAAGGCAGTGGCAAGAAAATGGGCCTTTATTGAAGACAGTGTGACCAATTATAAAGGCGAAGCTGCTTACCTTTTGGTGTATTACAATAAACAAAAAATCAGCCGCTTACTGAATAAAAGCCAAAGCTTATTAGCGGGCGCGTGATTTTCCTTTAGCCTTAGTGGTGTATTTCCATTAAGGCTTTCTCTTTCCCTTCTATATTTTAGTCCCCAATCTTTTTAAGTGCGTTGATATTTTTAGTGCTGGTATCACGGCGTTTTTAACGTGCGGCTTTGTTCTTCTTTATTTCTTTTTGTGTGTCACTGACTGGGGCCACGGGATTGCTTGGCGAGTGTATTAAAGTTACAAGGGGAGGGTAAAATTTCTGAGAATCTAAAACCAAAAAATCCCGATTAACGTGCGCTAATCGGGATTTTAAAATTTGGTGGCTACACCAAGATTCGAACTAGGGACCCCATCATTATGATTAGGTGTGATTAATTAATATACAGTAGTAAGCCAGTGTGATCAGTTTTTTAGACTAAATCAAGATAAATCGAAAAATTAGTTGGAAGAACTCCTTAGTATTGCTTCTAAGAAATACTCTCACTCAACTTGGTAGCATGCTTTTTTTGATTTTTTGTTCAAAATATGATCAATTATTAATATACACCGCTCATAAATGTTACAATCCAAAACCATGAGCCGACTTTAGATGGGCTATCTTAACTTACTAATTATTTCATTGTGTTAATCTCTAAATGAGAGCTGCTTAGTGAAGCCATCTAGTTTACAACTTATTTTTATTTATAAGGAATATTAACAGTGAAGTGCGTTGCGCTATTTATATGTACAATTTTATTTGGTTTTACTTTATCGGGCTGTGTTTTAACTGATGCTTCGAATAAGAATGTTGATAAATCGAGAATAGAAGAGCAAGAAAAATTTGATATTTCAGGAGCAGTATATGATCTGGATGGTGAAATAGAAATATCATTAAATAATGAAGAATTTATATCTATATCTAAAATATCACCAAAAGATTTTAAATTTGAAGGTAGTTTGGAAAGTGGTGAAACATATTCAGTATTGATTGTAAAACAACCTGAGTCGCAGTGGTGCAAAGTTAAATATGGTAATGGTTTAATTGAAAGTGAAGAGATAAAACATTTACGTGTAGAGTGCCATACTTTTTATCGAGGGTTGAAAGGAGTATCTGAAGTTAGTACAGGGGCATACCATACTTGTGCAATAGTTGAAAATAAAGTGGAGTGTTGGGGCGACAATATATATGGCCAAACGGATGTCCCTAATAACTTGATGAACCCAAGAAAAATTTCATCTGGAGGTACTCATACATGCGTTCAAGATGACTCAGGTGTAGTTTGCTGGGGTGGGGAAGAGAATACAGATTTTACTAAAGTTGAACCTCCTGAAAATTTAGTAAATGTTCGGGAGTTAAGCTCAGGATTTTTTTCTAGTTGTGTAATTGACGATAGCGGTTTGCAATGTTTTGGTAATGAGAAGTTTAGCAACCTTACAACCCCCCCTATAAACTTAGAAGACCCTCATGGTTTGGTTGTAAAAGGCAGTAATGCTTGTGTGATTGATGGGAAAAAACCTCTGTGTTGGGGTTATAATTCAGGAGCTTACACTTTACCTGAGACTCTACTGGAAGTTGATATTATTGACATTGGACAAACGGGCGGTTGTGCTATAACTAATGGTCTAGTCACTTGTTGGGATCGAACCGATAAAACTTCTAGTGAAATCACAGGCGAGTTAGAATTGAACACATCATCAAACCTTGCAGTGAATTATAGTAACGGGTGCGCTGTGACAGACCTTGGCTTGACGTGCTGGGGTAGGAATTTAGATGGTGTGCCTGATCTTCAAAATATAGTCAAATTCCCGTCTCAGCTTAGCTTTGATCACCATCATGGATGTGTTATCGAAAGTGAAGAGCTTATATGTGCGGGTGAGAATGTATATGGTCAGATTACTATTCCGAATAAGTAGGATGTTCAATTTTAGCTTTCCTTGTTATTAATTTGATGCGCCGTAACAGTAATAACCAGTAACCTTAAAAATAGGTTCAAACTCTAAAGAATTAATATCGGCTACTTTAGTCCAGTTTTTTTCAACCTCTAGGGGGATTAACCCCCCGAGGGTGAACGCGTTAGTAACTACTGCACCGGAATGTTCATCCTTTAGGCCGTTTACATCTTCTATAGGTAGGTGACCTAGATATAAATCTTGCTTTACAATTAAGGCTACTGTTAGTTTCACTTCGATGGTGTCTTCGTATCCATTATCAATGAGAACGATAGTATCGCCAAAAACTGCTACTCGGTCATGTTCTCCTGGCTCACTTGATAATAGGCCTTCATTTCATTTGGCTTGGGCTGTTTGTAAGGCACTTCCTAAATCATTGCCAGCCTTGTCACTAACGGTAAGATTATAAAAGTCTGGAGATAATTTGAGTGGCTTAGGAGCGATAGAGCTAATGCCGAAACTCATATAGCAGCTTCTAAAGTCGCATAAGATAGGAGCTGTTATTTTAGTTTGCCACTTGTGCTTTTCTGTTGAGACTGGGCGGTATAAATCAACTTGAAGTTTTTTGGCTCGTTTTAAGGCAGCTTTAGTGAAACCTGAAGGACACACTAAAGCTCCTTTATGAGCCCTAACATCTTGAAGTAATCCCTGAAACTCCTCGACGCCTTTTACATCCACCGGCTTAGAATAGTCTTTACAGTCGATAACGATTCGCATCGTGTATTGGCCTATGTTTTGTTCAACTAATACATCTATTTGTCTTTTAGTTTCACTTTCAAATCCATCTAGCATTACATTGTGCTGAACAATCGCATCAGGCGACAATTGCTTCTGAATCATCACTACTAAGTGCTCAAGCTTCTTCCAATCGGGGATATTATCTGTCGCAGGATCTGTCATTAGGTGACTCCAATCTGGTTTTGGAATTTACAGCTGATTGATTGGCTAGTACTTGTGCACAGGGTCTTCACTTCATGGATCGGAAAGCCTCTCTAAGCAGGATTATATGCAGGTCTTAGCGGCTTTCATCATAAAGACCTGCTAGTTATATATACTAGCAATCAATATACCCTCAAGCTATTAAGATTAAGGTTCTATCGAAGAATTAGATGATAGGGTTTTTTGGGTGTTTTTTATACAGTTCGGAAATTTAAGAGGGGGTTTTAATTCTTTATAGAAATATCGCCGGTAATATTTCGGTAATACGAAAGTTTTTCTTAAAGCCAAAAAAAATCAGTAACCGCTAAGCTACTGATTTTTAAGGTATTTATGGTGGCTACACCAAGATTCGAACTAGGGACCCCATCATTATGAGCGATGTGGACAGATTGCGCCAAATTTAGTTATTATGGTGTAATATTTATAGTAAATCAATATAAATCGAAAAATTAGTTGGTTGTTTTTTAAAATACTGCTTCTTAAATTAGGTGTGGAGCAGCCGAAGCTGCCCCACGTTTTTAAAGCAAGGTATCCACAACTTCTAGACCAATACCTATGAGGGCAATAATCTGCGGAACGGATAGCTTAACTTTCAGCTTTAACTCAATCATGGTGTGTTACCGATAGTTGAGCGACTGCTGAGGCCTCTAGCAACCGCAAGGTTAACTAGGTGACAGTTACGGGTATTAAATTGTTGGCTACGCTATGAATGGGCGCGACCCATATGTCCAACAGCCTAATTCCCTTTGCTGTCGACTACTAAGTTGGCCTAACCTAGTAGGGAGTTGACTTGCCTGCTAAGAGTATTAACTCTCACGTAATTACCCCAACGTAAAAGGGAACAGTCAAGCCTTCCAATTCTTTTTTAAAGCTCCAAGTATGTAGCTAATGAAGGTGTTAGCGTGAAAGTTGGTTCAATATTTATTGCCGTTTATTGAATGTTATAAAATGCTTTTTTCGTACTTTCATAGCATTCGTTTTTAAATTTATATTCGTAAGTTAAGTAACCCTTATTAGGCAAGTTACCATTGTAATACAATTCCCATATGTTGCGATACACGCCCCAAAGCGTAAGAAGAATTTTCTCTATTTCGTCATTGTTGGCAGAGATAAAGAGCTCGGAGTATTCATTCTCTTCAGTTGATATTGCATGGGCAATTGTTTTACTTCTTATTCTTTGATAAATGTCTCTTGCTCGGCCATTGATGCTTGATATAGGGCTGAATAGTTTTCCAATATCCTCTTTGGATATTTCACTGCACCCGCTAAGATAGTTATCAAGATATTCAGGTCGAACCCCTCCATTTTCCAATACCCTTCGTTCCGCCAAAGCGCTCTTACTAAAGGCATTCATATTCTGCATGCAGTGTCCTTGAAATTTTGGGAATGATCTTGCCCCTGATACTCCGTCAAATAGTCGCCCTAATCCTATGAACAAAGACCTTTGGACAGAAGTAGAAAATAATTTCCAAAAATGAATATTCTTATAAGCTAATTCTGTTCCATTAGGTCCACGCAAGCAGTCTCCATATGCTTGTTGTGAATAAAAATAGCGAAGAGGCTCCTCTATTTCTCTTCCTATGTGTTGAATCCAGTGTTTAGTATCCATTTGTTAAATAAGGCCTGCCATTATAAATTGGGCTCGTACTTGGGATGGCTTGATTTGTTATGCCTAACTCCCTTTACGTGTTGTAGTAATTCCAAATAGCTAAACAAAGCCTGTTCAAGGAATATTGCTTTTCCCATTTTCTTATATGGCGCCGTCATAAAGTATATAGAAATCAGGACGTTAATTTTCTGTAATTGGTACCTGGCTAGTTTATTATAATTGCCATTTTCAATGTCAGCTAAAGTGTTGGGTATTTTATTGCCATCAGAATAAAGTAGTTTATTGCGTAAATTAGCAACATCTTTTAAATGTTTAACTGTATTGCTAAACCCTTTTCTTTCAAGGAATTCGACTAATTCTCTCCTGAAATCGTGAAGTTCTTCATTTAGTGAAACCTCGAAATTTAAAGGTGGTTCCATTTTGAGTATCAATTTCTGCTCTTCGAGCATGATTCTAAAGCTTAGTTCAATAGCGTCCGATCCATCAATATCTACCCACTTTAATACGGGTGGATGACTTGATAGTTTGCTTAGGTCTTTACTTAGCATTTCGGAGATTGAGCTTATGAAAGGGTATAAGCACTGTTTGTGGAGATGGTTATTTTTATTTAGAGTCTTTGATTGATGGTAGCCATGCTCTTTTAGCATCAATAAAATTGAAGTTGCTGCTTCTTCTTCTGCCGTGATTAGCCTGAATATTGACATCTCAGGGTCGACTGTAGACAAAATTTCGGCTTTTTCTACATGGTACATTGCTGACTTAATGCATGAGCCAGATGCCCCTTTCAAGTAGTCTAACTTTTCTAAATATTGTTTTACATCGCTAAACATAGCCAGCCTTGCTACACATTGGTTAAATTATTAGAGTTGTTATTTGATCGTAGTCTGCGAAGTTTTTGGCGAGTTGAGCTTTTCTAATGCCATGAAGGTTTCCGTCTTCTTTTTTCAGTCTGTATCATGCTGCATTAAGATGCAGGGCTTGACCATTCTCAGATTATCAATGGGCTCTAAATAAGCTTCTGCAGAACCCCCTCTAAATTCTTAATAGTTATATATATTACTTATCTTTATGTCATTGAGCTATTAAGATTTAGATTATATCGAAGAATTAGATGATAGGGTTTCTGGGTGTTTTTTATACAGTCTGGATCTTAGAGGGGGTATTGATAGGTCTTTGGGTTATAAAACGTGTCCACAATGTGTCCACAATAAAATATTTCTGAAAGGCAAAAAAAAATCAGTCACCGCTAAGTGACTGATTTCTTTAGTAATTCTTGGTGGCTACACCTAGATTCGAACTAGGGACCCCATCATTATGAGTGATGTGCTCTAACCAACTGAGCTATGTAGCCAAAAGCGGGGCGCATTATTAACTTAGAGTGGGGTTAAGTCAAGAAACTATTTTAAATTAATCAGGTACTTAGGGAAAAATCTGGCCTAATTGGCCCTAGCTTGGCTTTTAAGGCCGTAGTTTTAAATATTTGCTCACTTTATACTCATTAACGCTGAAAATAATCACTTTATAGCTGTGTTCAGGGGGCCTTGGCTTTGCTTATTTGTCACATGTTATATAGGTGTTAATAGAGGCCAAGAATTTATGGGTTAAGCATGGCCATTGAGAGGCGGTTAATTAGACGCTCTGTCAATAACCTAAGCATGTAGTTACCTATGTTTAAAGAAGGGGGGGGCTAAGGAAAAGTGCCCTGTTAAACGGTGACTAACAGCATAGTAACCTCTAAACCATTTCAAGAAAGAGGCAGTAGAAAGGTCTTAGGCCGTAGCCGTAAACCGATTAAAAGAATCCATGCAAAACTAAACCGTTCAATCACAAAAATAAAAAAGGAAATTTAATGAATAAATTAACAAGTTTTGTTGTTGCAGTGGCTTTATTGGGAGGGATGTTATTTGGCCTTGGTAATGTATATAAGTACGAAATTTACCAAGCAGCCATTAATTTTGAAGCAGGTCTGTCTGATCTTAAAGAAAGAGATACTGATATTAGTATTGGCGAGATTGTTTATTTTGAAAACAGCCAAGTAGATAAAAAGCCGAGTGTTTTATTGGTCCATGGTTTTGGTGCCAATAAAGAAAACTGGCTGCGTTTTTCGCGTTCATTTAAAGAGAATTACCATGTGGTCATTGTGGATTTGCCAGGGCATGGCAAAAGTGTGAATTCTTTTGATTTAAATTACAGCTTAGAAAACCAAGTGGCTTGGCTACATGAATTCACCCAGAACATAGGTCTAAAATCGTTTCACTTAGCGGGTAATTCTATGGGTGGTGCCATTAGTGCGTTGTATGCGGTGAACTACCCCGATCAAGTGATCAGCGCCACACTCATTGACCCTGCCGGTATACACGACTTTAGAAGCGTTATGCAGGATTTAATAGACGAGGGTAATAATCCGTTATTGGTGGAAGACGCTCAGGGTTTTAATGAATTGCTAAACTTCGCCCTAGAGCAACGCCCGTTTATTCCTTGGCCTATTACGGCGGTGAGTGCTGAAAAAGCGCAAGCTCGTAAACCTTTATACGATAAACTTTGGCACGATATGAAGGTGGGGCAAGGGGAAAGTTTTAAGCCTTTGCTTGAACAAATTCGTGTGCCCACCTTGGTGCAGTGGGGTGAGGAAGATCGAGTGATCAACTATAAAAATATAGAAGTCTTTAAAACACTTATTCCATCTGTTAAAACCCATGTTTGGCCTAACGTGGGTCATGCGCCTATGGTGGAAATTCCTAAAAAATCGGCAGCGCTGATGCTAAGTCATATTCAAGAATAACTTTTAGAAGGCCTGCGCATCTCATGCTAAAGTTGGTGCGTTGGTCTCAAAATAAGTAATTGGAATAATTAATTCAGTCTAAAGTTGCAATTTTAGCACTCTAAATCCTACCCCTTAATAATAATACTGTTAATATGCGCCACTATACGAAAAGGTTGCCTTAGGTGATGTGGATTTAGATATATGGAAATATTAACGCGAGAAGAATACAGCAGTGATGCGGTTATGCGTATGGTGCACAGCGTCACCTTTTTAAAAAATCTAGCCAACCAAGATAAATCACAATTTGATTTACTGCTAAGCGTTAGTGAGTTTGTTCGCCATGATCAAGGCGAAATACTAATGAAAAAAGGCGAAGCTGCCGATTGCCTTTATTTTTTATTAAAAGGCCAGGTGTCTGTTTTCCCTTCAGCCGATTTTCAAGAATCCAGTATTTTAAACCCTGGTGAAGTGGTGGGTACCATGTCTATGGTGACAGGCTGCATGCGCAGTGCCACGGTCATTGCCCATAGCGATGTGGTGTTACTGGCTTTAAAGTATGAGCACTGTGTTGATCTTAACGATTATGGATTATTTAATTTACATACAAAGCTCATGGCATACAGAATGGTTATTCACCATATTCGTTGGCTTTTAGAATTAAATAAAATGAAACAACCTAATCACCCATTAGCCCCTAAAATATTTAAGTTACCCATTTATGCTGGTGAGAAAGGTACTCAACAAGAGCTTTTGGCTTTGCATGAGCAGGCGCGTGTATTGGCCGAGCTACTAAGTGAATGGAATGACAGTCACGATCAAGCCTTCACAAGTAAAGACTCTGATTCTAATTTTTTAGCCCCTGATTTGGTCGTTAGTTAATTTGACTCTGTTGGCGTGATGCAAAAAAGGCGGCCATTTAATGGCCGCCTTTTTTATTGGAAAATAATGTAGCTATTTATTAGCCAAATAAATAGGGAAACAGTTTTGTTTTTTCTTGTTCTGTTAAATCCTGCATACGCTGAATATTTGTATGGGGAATATTTTCAGGCTCTGGGTATCTGGCAAGGGCCTCTTCTAAACTGTCCTCTCGAATTAAATGCAATAACGGATAAGGAGAGCGATTGGTTAGGTTTTCTGCATCTTGTTTTTGAGTGCCACCAAACTGATAGTCTGGGTGGAAACTGGCGATTTGAAATATTCCTTGCCAGCCCTCTTGCTCTAGCAGTTTATCGGCATAATCTAAGAAATCATTATAATCTTCAAAGCTTTGTAGGTGGTTAGGAATAATAATGACGGTGGTTTCACGCTTGTCGCTTGGTAAGCCTTCCAAATCTAACAGGGCATTTTGCACATACTCTAATAAATCCACATCCTTGTTGCCGCTAAATACATCCAGATGAATTTGCTTTTGTCGTTGTGGTTTGGCTGCAAACGGGCATAAATTAAGGCCAATGACCACATCATTAAGCCAAGTATTAACGTTTTCTAGTATCTGTTGCGACATACAATATCTGATTTATAAAAAGGGCCATTGTAACCAAATAGCGAGTTAAACCCCAGTGTGGCGCTAACTTCACGTTATATTGGTTGAAACAAAGCCTCCCTTTATTATAAATGATTATATGCGGAAAGTGCCTTTGTTTAATTACCAACTATATTTAGGTTGGGTAAGTGTACAGGGTGCGTTTATGGAGCATGTTCTTAGAAGCATTATTGAGGGTATTTCTAATAATTACGGGAAAGCCTTCTTTGAAACCATTGCTCTTAAATTACATGAAGCAGTGGAAGCCGATTTTGCATTTATTACCCGCATAGATGACAAAGACAGAATGTCTCGAACCATCGTATTGGTGGAGGCAGGCAACATAATCAATAATATTGAATACGGCTTGAAAGATACTCCTTGCGCTGAAGTGAGTAGCGACAACATGTGTTTATACCCAAGGGATATCTGCAAGTATTTTCCAAATGACCAGTTGTTGGTCGACATGGGAATAGAGGGTTATGTGGGCACCCCTTTAAACGACTCCAATGGCACGTTAATTGGTTTGGCTGTGGCCTTGTATAAAGAGCCCATTAAAGACATAGATTTTGTTCAAATGGTTTTTCAATTGTTTTCGGGGCGTATTGCCGCCGAAATTGAACGCAGCGAATATGAAGAAAATTTAGAGGCAGTGGTCACTCAACGCACCGCTCATCTTGAAGACGCTATGCACAGTTTAAAGCGCACCCAAGCCCAGCTTATTCAGCAAGAGAAACTCGCCTCATTGGGAGGTGTAGTAGCGGGGGTGGCCCATGAGATTAATACACCATTAGGCATTGCTAAAACAGGCCATAGTTTTCATACAGATCTTTTGACGAAAGTTAAAAAAAGTTTTTCTGATAAAACCTTAACCGCGTCGGCCATGCAAGATTATATTGATCAAGCATTGGAAATTATGGCAACCGTAGAAGGGAATTTAGAGCGCGCCATTGATTTAGTTAATAATTTTAAACATGCCGCGGTAGATCGAATAGATTCAGAAATTCATTTGCATAATGTGCATGACATTATTTCTCGCATCATTATATCGCTGGCGGCTGAATTTCAGCGTAATCAAATCAGCTGTACTGCTGACATAAACGAATCATTGGAAATTAGTACTTTTGGCAGTGATTTAACCCAGGTGATAAGCAACTTAATAATGAATGCTTCTGTGCATGCGTTTGATGGAAAACCAGATAAACAAATACACATTCAAGCACAATCAAGTGGCGATAATATAGAATTACTGGTAACAGATAACGGTGTGGGCGTGAGTGAATCTATACGTCATTGTGTGTTTGACCCATTTGTGACCACTAAGCGTCACTCAGGTAGCACAGGCCTTGGAATGAACATTGTTTACAACTTGGTGACAGCCAAACTAAAAGGCAGCATTGAATTGCTTTTACCTGAAGAGGGGGGCACTCAATGGAAAATGATTTTTCCAAAGAGCATTAAAAAATATAACCCCTATTAGCACTACGTAGAGTGGCAGTATTCCAGCCAGCGTTGTACGCCAGCACTTTTAAATTTCTTTTTATGCATAATAAAATACAGGGTACGAGAGAAATCTCTGTTGGGTGGATTAAGCACTACTAGGTCACCGCGGATAAAGGCATCTAATAATGTAATGCGAGACAAGCAACCAAGCCCCAAGCCATTGCCAACCGCACGCTTAATGGCTTCGGTATGTTGAAGTTCTAAGCTGATTTTAATTTCAGGCAGTATGCCGTGCATGGCTCGGTCAAAGGCTTGGCGTGTTCCAGACCCAGCTTCTCGCATAACCCAAGCATGCTTAATTAAGTCGGCATCGGTAATATCGGTTTTATTTGCAAGTGGGTGATCCGGTGCGCAAAATACACATAAATTATCTTCTCGCCAGGGAATGATGTCTAAATCACTGTGTTGAACTTCCCCTTCAATCATACCGATGTCGATGTCGTAATTAAGCACTTGCTTCATGACTTGCTCGGTGTTGGCAACGGTTAGGCTTACTTCGGCATCGGGCTGTTCGGCCAGTAATTTACCTAAAATGTTTACCGCTAAATAGTTGCCTATGGTGAGCGTGGCGCCAACTTTTACCGGCCCTGCATCTTTGTGTTGCATCAGGGCAAATTCAACTTCACGAGCTTGTTCAAGCAAGGCTTCGGCACGGCTGCGAATAAGGCGCCCTTGTTCGTTTAGTTGCAAGCGTTTGCCCACGCGATCAAATAATAAAATATCAAATTGCTGCTCTAATTCTTTTAATGCGCTGCTGGCCGCACTTTGTGACATGGCTAATTTGTCGGCGGCTTTTGATATGTTTTGAAAGTGAGCCGTGGCTAAAAATACTTCCAGTTGACGCAGGCTGAATCTCATAATAGATTCCTTAGGGCAGTATTTTTAATGAATTTAATTTTTAATCTTTTTTCAAAAATCGCCTTAAAATTAATCATAAAGGATCCTTTTGAAGATCATCTTTAATTAATGCCAAGCTTTCTTCCGCAAAGCCAGTACCGGCTTCTACATAATAGTTAAAGACATTATCCACACCAAATTCGACTAGCTGTTTGCGCTCATCTTCATAGCGGGCAATAGCAGCAATATGACCCTTGTAGCCACTAATTTTTAACTGGTTGGTAATATCGTGAATATCGGTAACCGCTGGCATGGCCAGCATTACAAGCTTGATGTGCCATAGCTCGCGGGTCTCCCAAAAATCGGCATCTTCTGCGTCTCCTAAAATAACGTGGCGACCATCTTTACGGTGACGCTTCACTTTATCTATATCCGATTCCACCCCCCATACGCGTTCGCCTAAGTCTTTGTGCAGCACATCATAAGCACTGCGTCCTACGCGGCCCATTCCTATTACCAAAACTTCGGCCGTTTTTAATTGCTCTTGATATATGGGTGTCGGTTGCTTACGTTCAAAATATTTTACGAAGCTTCGCATGTAGGCATAGGCCGTGTGCGCGTATTCATAAAAAACACTGGTAAAGATAAAGGAAACGCTTACCGCTAAGGCAATGATCACCAGCCAGTCTTTTTGTAGCCAGCCATTTTGTACACACAAAGCGGTGACGATGAGGCCAAATTCACTGTAATTGGTCAGTAGCATACTGCCTAAAAACATATTTCGCCCTGGGGCTTTTAGGGCGGCTAACACTTGGAATAATAATGCGCCTTTTACAATCAGTAAAAGGCTAACCACGGCAATGGGAGCCAGCATGTCTAGTGTGGGTAGGGCAGTGAAGCCGATGGATAAGAAAAAGCCAATTAAGAACAAGTCTTTAAAACTCAATAGTGATTTAGCCAGTTCTACAGACTTTGGGTGCTGACTAACTAATATGCCTACCACAAGTGCGCCTAAGTCCCCTTTTAAATTCACTAGGCTAAATAACTCATAGCCACCCATGGCCAGAAAAAAGCCTATTAATGGCAGTAACTCTCCATGGCCACTTAAATTTAAAAAACGCCCTAATAAATGCCTAGCTGGCCATAACAGCACAAGGCCTAGTGCGTAAGGGCTGGGCAGTTCTCCCGTGGCCAGTACTAAAAACACCACCGCCACGATATCCTGCATAACCAGTATGCCCACCGCCAACTTACCATGGCGGCTTTTCATTTCGCTTTTGTCTTCAAGTAGTTTTACTACGCAAACCGTACTGGAGAAGCTTAAAGCGAACGCGATAAGAGTTAAGGCTGGCCAGTCAAGTTCATCGAAACGACTCATGCCCAGCATGGCAAAGCCTTTGAGAATAAAGGTCCCTAGTACCACCCAAACTAACATGTGGATGCTGCTGCCAGCCCATACCGGAGCCTTTAATAGGCTTTGAACATTGATCTTTAAGCCGATAGTAAACAGCATGAGGGTAATGCCCAAGTGGGCCAGAGTTTGCAGGCTTTCATGGGGTTGAACCCCATAAAAATGCAAAGCGAATCCCGCTGCCAAATAGCCAATAAGAGGGGGTAATTTGAATTGCTTCGCTACAAATCCGCAGGCAAAAGCAATGAGAATCCAAATAAAATCCATGGTGAGCAACCTAAATACTTACCTAGAGTGTAGGTAGAATTTCATATATAAGTAAAATTGATAATATATAGTGCTTTTAACCATTTTTCAAATATAAAGTTAAGGCCTATTCTGATTGCACGTTAATTAAGTTGATACGCAAGCGGGGACACCATGAAAGGATTTAACACCGAAAAAGTGACCAGTGTTCATCATTGGAATGATAGCTTGTTCAGCTTCAAAGTGACACGTGACGCGGGCCTACGTTATAAAAACGGCCACTTCATCATGATTGGTTTACAGGTAGAAGATAAGCCGATAATGCGTGCTTACAGTATTGCCAGCGCCAACTATGAGGAAGAAATGGAGTTCTTCAGCATTAAGGTAGAAGACGGCCCATTAACGTCTCGTTTGCAAAAAATTCAACCAGGAGATGACATTCTCATTAGTAAAAAGCCCACAGGCACCTTATTAGTGGACGACTTATTACCAGGCAAGCACCTATATTTATTAAGTACAGGCACAGGGCTTGCGCCGTTTTTAAGTATTATTCGCGACCCATATACCTATGAAAAATTTGATAAAGTTATTATCACCCATGGTGTGCGCTACGAAAGTGAATTGGCTTATCAAGATCTTATTTTGAACCAACTACCGGATGATGAATATCTAGGGGAATTGGTAAAAGAAAAGTTAATTTACTACCCAACAGTTACCCGTGAAGAATACGCCAACCAAGGTCGTTTAACCGACTTATTGCAAAGCGGCAAACTTTACAGTGACCTAGGCTTACCGGCTCCCAATAAAGAAGATGATCGCTTTATGTTGTGTGGCAGCCCAAGTATGTTGAAAGACTTCACTAATATTCTTGACGAGCAGGGCTTTAAAGAAACTCGCCAAGGGGAATTAGCGGAATACGTTATAGAGCGTGCTTTTGTTGAGTAACTTTTAAGTTATCAATAAGCGTAATCAATAAAAAAGGCCAATTTGTTATCTGCAAATTGGCCTTTTCATTTTTTATTAATGAGGCAGCTAAACTGGCGAGTGGCTATCTCTTGTGACATCTGGCTCTAAATGGGCTGTGCAATTTAAGAATTCAATATTCCAAGGTGGCGTATCTTGAATTTTTGTTAAAGAGGTATTGCCATATTGCGAAAGGCTTTTCACATCCTTAGGCAATTGAAGGTGTGGCATTAAGGCTCTACAAACCAAGCCGTGCGTGACGATTAATAAATGCCCATTGCTGTGGGTAACTTGCTGGGCGATAAACTGCCAGGCACGTGCCACTCTTTTATGAAAATCGGTCCAGCTTTCGCCATTGGGGGGGATGTAATCAAGCGCAAATGGGTCGAGGTCTAAGCTATCGTATGACTGACCACGAATATCCCCTAAATTTCGTTCGCGTAATAATGGGTTTAATTCTACCTCTATTTGGGTGAGTTGACTTAATGCTTGGGCAGTTTGGGCGGCTCTTAAATAATCACTGCTGATAATACGAGTGATGTTTTCATTTTGTAAGCGCTGGGCCAAGCACTTAGCTTGCTGTTCACCGGTGGCAGACAGGGGGGTGCTGGGCAATTGTAATATGCGGTTTTTGTTGTGGTCGGTTTCACCGTGTCGTGCAACAAAGATACTCATAATACAGCCTGTGAAATGACACTAATTTAAATGATTGGAAGGTTTATCATGATTAACCTACGTTTATCACAGAAGAATATCAACACAGAAAAGATTTATAATGACTTTTGAAGTAGCCATGTTTGAAGAGTGACGACTTACCAACGGATCATTAGTAAGTCATCATTCACAGCATGTATTTATAAAAGACTCACCAGTTTTTCAGTAAGCGCCGCGGTAGATTTGTTCAGGCCGTTCACTTGCGACACTAGAACCCCCTTTTTATCTAGCAAACTAATAATATTTGAGTGAGAGAATTCTCCTTCGGCCACTTCTTTATAATTAACCCCCAACACCCCAGCAAGGCGTCGAATATTACTGTCGTCTGCTCTTAATAATTGCCAGTGGTTATCTAATTTTCTTTTCATTTTATAGTCATTTAAAGCGCTTACTGTGTCACCTTTTGAGTCGAAGGTAATCAATGCGTAAATCACCCCTTCTTGCTGGCGAGCCTTTAATTGCTTTTGAATATCTAACACTTTTGTGGTCATCATCGAGCAGGTGTGCACGCAAGAGGTATACACCATGGCCGCGACAACGGGTTTACCGGCTAGCTCTTGCAATGAGAGAGACTTCCCCTCTTGATTGGTCCATTCCCCCTCTAGATGATAAACCGACATATCAGGAAGGGGTTCACTGGCATAAAGGGGAGATATTATCAGGCTGTTTAAAATCAACGCCCATAAGCCTAGCCAACTTTTTTTAACTTTATTCATGATCATTCCTTGTATTTTCAGGTTCGACATTTAAGTGCATTAACCCCCAAACTTTTTTAGGCTATTGGTTATGGGGTAACTTCTTGGACACAACGAAAGCCGAGGTTTTTTACCGTATAATTTCCTTTTAATGAGCTTCTGTAGCCAAACCGCATAAAGGCGCCATAATCCAGTTTGTCTTTAGCGCCTAATGAACCACTGCCGCAAAAAAGGTTTTTATTGAGCTTTGAATCTTCTCTTGATTCTCCTGTTACTAAAGCGGTGTTGTAATCTAAATTCCATTCCCAGTGCAGGCCATGAAGGTCATGTATCCCCCAAATGTTTTTTTCTCCCATCATGACATCGGCAGTTTCTTGGTTGCTGGGTTGTCCATACCAATTTAGTATTTTCTTTCGATATTCATCCGTGCCGGTGGCTACTTTTTGTTTGTCGTCGCTGGCGGCTACGTATTCCCACTGCATCATGGTGGGTAGTTGTTTATTTTGGCTTTCACAATACGCTGTGGCAGCGAACCAAGACACGTAGTTCACAGGTTTTTGACGGATGTTTTTTGAAAATGAAAAGTCTCCATTCCAATGTCTCAAATAAGAAGGCTCTGCGAAAATGCCTTTCACTTTAGTTTTTGACCATTTTGAATTGTCTAAAACAAACCTTAAGTAATCAGCATTCGTCACAGGGGCAATATCCATATAGAAGGTGGCCATTTTCAATTGTTGGCTATTGCCGTCTTTGTCCTTATCAAAGAAGGGAGTGAAGGTGCCACCTTCAATCTTTGCCATGCCCTTAGGTATCGCTTGGACCGAAGAAATTAAAAAAGTCAGTAGTGCAGCCAAGATGGCTGCATGCTTTAGAGTTTGCAATTAATGCCCCGCAATCTCAGATGAGTCGTCAGGTTTAACCTCATCCACTTCTTCAGGAGTGACCACCCATTTAGCATTGCCCCACGAGTGGTAAACATAGGTGAGCACGTTAGCAATGGATTCGTTGCTAAGGCCAAGATTGGGCATGATGCCGTTATAGTTATGGTTGTTCACTTTTAACTCACCGCTTAAACCATTTTTCACCGCTGCAATGCTATTGTTTTTATCAAGCAAGTAATCAGATTGTGCAAGCGGAGGGAAAGCACCTTCAAGACCTTGGCCATTGCCTTGGTGGCAGCCGACACAGCTTGCTTGGTAGATTTTTTCCCCTAGGTGAATTCGTTCCTGAGTGTTGCTGGCTACTTGTTCAGTTATCGAGGTATCTGCCACCATGCTTCCTTCAGGTTGATATAACCCATCGGACTGCTTGCCTGAATACATGGCTAAATCATCGCTTCCTGTGACATTTAGCATGCCGAGTGCACCTTTGTTAAAGGCACGAAAAATGGAGTGATCAACCAAAATAAAGGTGCCAGGAACGTCTACGCCAAACTCTACAATGGTCGAGCCACCGGCAGGTACCATGGTGGTTTGCACATTGTTATTAGCAATCAAGCCTCCTTCAGTGAACGCTTTGTCAAAAATTTCACCAATGACGTGAAAAGAAGACACTAAGTTAGGGCCACCATTGCCGACATATAAACGCACGGTTTCCCCTTTCTCGGCCGTAATTGAGTTGTCACCGGTAATGGCCCCTACTGAGCCGTTAAAAACCACATAATCGGGGTTTTCTGCCAACGCTTTTTCCATGCTGAAAGGTTGATGGCCAGCTTCTCCGTATGCGCCCTTGGTGTAAAACTCGCTTTGCATGATGTAATACTCTTTGTCCACTTTTGGCAGGCCAGCTTCGGGTTCCACCAATATCAAACCGTACATGCCGTTGGCAATGTGCATGCCCACAGGCGCAGTGGCACAGTGATAAACAAATAAGCCGGGAATGGCCGCGGTGAATGAAAATTTCGAGGTATGGCCCGGAGCCGTTAGCGATGACGTGGCGCCACCACCTGGGCCGGTTACCGCATGCAGATCTATATTGTGTGGCATCTTACTGTCAGGGTGATTATTAAGGTTAAATTCCACCAGATCGCCCTCGCGTACTCGGATAAATTTTCCTGGTACTTGCCCACCAAATGTCCAAAAGGTGTAATCAACTCCATCGGCTAAGCGTTGGGTGACCTCTTTGGTTTCGAGGTTAACAATGACTTTAGTGGGGTGGTCTCGAGTGATCGGCGGCGGCACATTGGGAGCATGGCTAAGCTGGGCGATCTCTTGCCCTGTTATGGCTTTTTTAATGGGTTCCTTCTTTACTACCTCTGTTTCAGGGCTATTTTCATTACAACCCGTCACTGAAATTGCCAGAGTAAGAAAGAGTGAGATAAATGTAAGGTTTTTCATCTACAGCATCCTCTAAATAAAAGTAAATTCAGTCGTTATTAACAACTGAAATTGTTAAATCATCGGCACATAAAACGCCAAAAAGATGCTTACTTTTAAATAATGTGCAAATGAGAAAGCCATATCAAATTAGCATCAATGAAAATTTGTATATAGGAAAATTCAACGGAAAATGCACAGCTATCCACTATGAAACAATTTGAGTCTTTTGCTTATTTCTTATGGAATATCTAAATGTTAAAGAAGTAATTAGTTGGTGGTATGAAAGGTAATTCATTCTTAATGGCAGTGCTGTATGGGTTTATTTAATGGGCTCTAAAGGGGCGAAAATAAATAATGAAGAAGTGCTAGTTATTGCCCAATTTGCTCATGGCTTTCTTAACTGTAGGTGATAAATTCACCTTTTTAATCGATGTCATAATCAAGTGGCTTCGCCTTATTTTAGCCATTTTAAAATAACTAACAGGGGTTGAAAGTCAGCGCTGGCATTCTTCTATTTATGATTATTTGTACGAAAAGTGAACAGATTTTTAAGGGTTGGAAGTTAGAAAAGGCCAATTACAGGGCGCTGCAAGAATTAAAGAACCATGTCTTTATAGTGATGAAATCGTCGGTGGCCAATTTCAATATATGAGACTAAGCCCACATCAATTGGCACCTGAGTCTTAATGGTTTGATTCTAATTGAGTGCTGTGTCTCAAAAGTCTGCTTTGTTACATCATAAAACCAATTTTCAAACTCTGTCACGAATTGAAATATTTCCCCAAATTAGTCCAGCAAACTGTCGATTGGTTCCTCGTCTAAAAATACTAGCCCCCTATAGTGACGCCACATATTGCTAGGCAGCTAAAAGTATTAGTTTTAATAATAAATACTGCCTTGCACTGCCAGAATTCAAGAGAGAGTAACTATGTTAGATCTATTAAATAGCGGTGGTTCCTTCATGTACGTAATTTTATTTACGTCCATTGGTGCTCTTGCGTTGTTTTGCGAACGTGCATTCTTTTTGTACGGCAAGTTAAGCCTGAACATGGATAACGCTTTTGACAAAGTATCGGCTTTGTTGAGCACGTCAAACTATCGAGCTGCACTTGAAGAAGTGAATCGCTTCCAAAACCATCCCATGGGCAGAACCCTTAAGAGTGGTTTGCTTAAAGCGGGTAAGCGCGACAAAGACATCGAGCAAGCCATGCAAGAAAGTATTTTGCGCGAAATGCCATTGCTTAAAAAACGTATTAACTACCTAAGTATGTTTGCCAACGTTGCAACCTTACTGGGTCTGCTAGGTACTATTATCGGTTTGATCGCGGCGTTCGCCGGTGTGGCAGGCGCATCTGCCGCCGAGAAACAACAGGTGTTAGCGGCAGGTATTTCGGTTGCGATGTTTACCACGGCCTTTGGTTTGATTGTATCTATTCCAAGTTTGGTAGGCTTTTATTTGTTGAATAACCGCGGTGATCACATCATTGAAAAAATGGATGAAAAATCATTGGCGTTATTCAATATCCTTTCTGGTTTGAAGCGCGAGAATTAAACGATGGCTGGCTTAGGACAACGCAGGCGTACCGGAGGCGATCTTGAATGTGAGATCGATATGGTACCGATCATGAACATGTTTTTGGTATTGATACCATTTCTATTGGCATCATCTAGTTTCCTAAACCTTAAGGCCATTAATACCTCTGTGCCGGTAATGGCTGAGACATCGGTTCCTGCCGAGCAAGACAAAAAGAAACCTGAAATTAAAATAACTGCCACGGTTAAGCTTGAAGTAAACCGTATTAGCTTAGAAGCAACCTCTTCTGAATTGCCTGAAGCTAAATTGAAAGTTATGGATGCGGTGGTTAAAAAAGACAGCAAAGGGGAGTACGCCTACGATCAGTTGGCTGTGGCACTTTTGAAAATTAAAGAGCTGTATCCCAAAAGCGACACGCTAATTTTGGTGCCCAGTGACGCCATCTTGTATGACGCCATTGTAAAAACAATGGATGTAGCGCGATCATATGAAGGGCAAAAATTATTCCCAAGTGTCGTGATTTCCGGCCAGGTTCAATAGGAGGCAATTATGGCATTGGGTAATTCAAAGGCTATGCGTCCACAAGAGCCAGAGCCAACCATTAACATCACATCAATGATGGATATGTTTACCATTATTGTGTTTTTTCTACTTTTTTCATATGCCTCTAAGCCAGATGAATTTGCAGTAGATAAAAATGTAGAGCTGCCTGAGTCTAATTCCGTTTTTGATTACAGTAATTCGGTGAAATTATTTTTAAGTGACGTCACCATTAAAATTGAAGATGACATCGTCGCTCAAATGAAAAATGGCAAAGTAGTGGGTCTAGATCCCGCTAAACCAGAGCGCTCGGGTCTTTATCAGAAGCTAAAGCAGTTTAAAGAAAAACAGTTAAGCGATGCTAAATTAGTGGCATTGGAGACAGGTGAAAAAGCAAAAGATGATTTTCATGTGTTGTTCTTTTGTGATCGAAACCTGTCATTCAAAACCATGAATAGCATTATCAAGGTAGCGGCTGCGGCCGGTTATCCTAATTTTCAATTGGCGGTTATGGAGAGATAGTAATGAGAAAAATATTATTACTTTGCTTGATGACTTGTTCTTTATCTACTTTGTCTTTTGCCGAAGGTGAAGAAGGTGGGAAGTCTAACCGAATCGACTTTGGTAATTCCTATGTGAATGGCCAATCTATTAAATCTGGTGCTGTTTATCTTATGAATCGTAAGAAAAACAAAATTACCAGCATGCTAAAACGCCGTGAAAGCTACCGTTCTGAAATATTAGACGAGTACCCTGAGTTTCGCAGCGAAACATTTGAAAAGCAAAGACAAGCCAGTTCATATTAATGGCTGATTTGCCTAACCAGATACACGCTGTGGCGGAACCATATCATGCAAGCAAATAATACGGTAAAAAAACCACCGGTAGGATCCGGCGCTGCCAAACCCCAAGGGCAAACGATCAACCTGAAAAACCAAAAGGTCGACGTGGCTAAGTTAAAGCCTGAAGCCAAAACCCGTTTGATTGAAATACTGTCTAATCGATATGAAAAAAACACAAGCAGTGTTCATATTAAAGATAATCAAGCCATTGACCGTACTACCTCTGATTTCAATGAATTAGTCAGTCTAATTCGTACTGAGCTAAATCCTCAGTCAATGTCTGAAGTGGGTAAGGCTAAACTAATTTACCTTTTGCATAATAAGGTAGAGCAGCAAGACAAAATTATCAGTTTAAAAGGTAGGTCTGATCAATCTGGCACCCCATTGTCGCTAGGTGGTAAAGCGGTTAAGTCAGTACGTGCAGCACAAGTTAAGGGTAATGGTGTTGCTCTTAGAGAGCCTCAGAAACAACAAGAAAAAATAGCTAATCACACTCTAGCAGGTCAAGCCCCTTCGGCTGATGTTACTAAGAATAAGATTACACCTGCCAAGGCCGCTCAAAAAACGACACAAGAAAGAACAAATAAAGCCCTGAGCACAGCACTTAATACTGCAAGGGCTAATCAGCCTGCAGCTCAGAAACCAGTTGCGCAAAAAGCTCGTCAGCCCATCGATTTAACCGATGCTCATGGTCAAGATGAGCAAATGCCTGCTGAAGAGATAACGCTAATTCAGCGGATATTAAATAGTCTTAAGCAACTGACTGGGCTAATTAAACTGCCTAATAAAGCAGAGCCTGCCAATAAGGTAACCCAGAACCCCCCTCAAAACTTACCTAATCAAGGTATGCCAGCATTTGATGGTGTGGAAGATGATGAGGATGACGAAGACGACGAAGTTGATAACGAACAGCTTTTTGAATTAAAAGATCACTTTACTCAGCACAGTCAAAAAGCATGGCCCACTGAAGCCAGCAATCGAGTGATTGAAGTGCTGCACCTTAATCAAGGGGAAGTAATTGATGTTACTTATCTTGAAAAAGGTCAGAGCTACCAAATTAAACAAGCTGGCAAAAGCGTTACGCTGGCTAAGCATAAAGGCAACGATAAGTGCCTGTATGTTTTTAATAGCGATAAGTTCAAAGGGGAAGTTCGAAATCGAGCACCTGGCGGGAAGCTGTCGGTTAATGAACTAACCAATCAAGGTGCGGGCGTCTTTTCGGGTAACTCTGTTCAGGCTGAAATACCCAGTGACTCAGATGTTTGCATGCGCAATGGTCATGACACTTATATCGTGCGTGCCAGCTTTGCCATTAAAGTGCCTCGTGTAAAAGAAGAAGTAAAAGATTACAAAACCATTTACAAAAGCATCGCCGGCTCCACTGGTTTTCACTTATTGGTACTGGCCATTGCGGCTATTGTTATTAATTTCACGGCCGTCGAACCTAAAGAGAAAGAGCCCGATTTTGTAAAAATGGAGCTGCCAAAAGAACTGCCAAAAATTGAAAAACCTAAGCCAAAGCCTAAGGTAGAAAAACCAAAACCTAAGCCAAAAGCGAAGCCAAAACCAAAGCCAAAGCCTAAGGCCAAAGCGAAACCTAAGCCTAAACCAAAGGCCAAGCCTAAGACTAAAGCTAAGGAAAAACCAAAACCCAAGGCCAAGCCTAAAGCGGGTGGTGGTGCTAAGGGTAATATCAAGAAACGTGATGTGAAAAAGTCTGGGCTATTGGCGTCTTTGGGTACCACAAGTGGTAAAACTAAACCTAAAAGAAGTTTGGCTAATGTCACCAGTTTGGATGCGGTTTCTTCAAGCTCAAGTTCAGCCAAATTAAAAGTGTCTGGTTTAAAAGCCAAAGTGGGCAGTTCACGTATGACCTTGCCAACAGGAGAGCTTATTACCAGTAAGGGTGCAGCTGATGTATTACGCAGTGGCGGAGTCGGCGGCAAGGGTTCAGTAGCAGCACTTTCTCGTGGCGGTACCGGTACCCAAGCTGTGGCAGGACGTGTAACGGCCAGTATGTCGAAGCGTGTGAAAATTAAAGGCGGCTTGAGTCGTGATCAAGTGAAACGTGTGATTGATGCCAACATGGATGATGTGACTTATTGCTACGAAACTTCTTTGATGAACACGCCTAGCTTAGCGGGTAAAGCGGTATTTGAATGGAAAGTGTTAGCCAGCGGAAAAGTAGGGGCTGTGAACATTAAGTCTTCAACCGTTAAGTCTGATGAAATTCATTCTTGTATTAAGTCGGCGATTAAAACCTGGAAATTCCCACAGCCAAGTGGTGGTGATGCAGTGTTTGTTTCGTATCCATTTATTTTCGATACAGTTGGCTTTTAGCCTTTATTGAGCCTTGTGGTCTGTGTGAGTGAGACGATTATTATGAATAAAATATTTACAATTTTTATAGGATTTTTAAGCTTGGTGCTGGTCCCTGGTGTTCAAGCTGAAAATGCCTTTGATAAAGAATCCGTTTCTGTGATTCAAGAGCGTATTTATGACCGTACCCATGAACTGGGTTTTCATGTGGGTTACATCCCTGATGATGACTTTTATGAAGAGTATCCATTAGGAGTGAGCTACACCTACCATTTTAATAAGAATATCGCATGGGAAGTGGCACGCTTACAGTATTTTTTGACCAGTGAAAAAGATCTTAAAGGCACGTTATCTGAATATGATTTAGCGGCGGTATCATTTGATAAACCTACGGTTATGGTACACAGCTCGTTTGTATTGAAACCTACCTATGGCAAAGATGCGGTATGGGATAAAAATATCATTAACCATGAAGGATTTTTCTCATTTGGCGCTGGTGTTGCCCAGTATGATCGAGAGTACCCTGTAGATGCTGATAGCAGTACTGAAACTGTGTTGTCTGTGACTTTTGGTGCCGGTCGTCGTTATTTCTTATCTAAGAAAACTGCAATTGTTGCCGAATTAAAAAGCTATACGCAGTTCAAAGACTCTTCTACTGAAACCAATATCTATATGGGCTTAGGATTAGCTCACCGATTTAATTTCTCTAATCGTAATTCAAGAGTACGAGAGAAAACCGATTCTGTGTACAGGTACCTGAATGATGATGAAGAATAAATTATTTCAGATTGCTGCGGTACTCATTTTCTTTGGAGTGCCAGCCAGCTACGCTGAAGACTATCAAAGCGATGATATTAGCGATATTCCAGATGTAGAGGATTATCAAACTGATGACATTAGCGATATCCCTGATGTTGAAGATGACGAGTCTGAAAACTCAAATGACGAAGCTGATTTCGCCAGCTTAGAGGACGAAGCTGATTTTTCTGAATCAGAGAGTGAAGGCGAAATTAGTGATGAAGCCGAATTTGCCTCTCTAGAAGATGAAGAGTCTATTCAAATAGAAGAAAGCCAAGCACCGCAGAGCCAAGCGGAAGCGGAGCTATTTGCTGAAACACCACAAGAACAAGCTATTAATGAACAAATAACGGATAGCCAAGAGCAAGCGTCTCAAGCAGATAATGAAAACATAAGTGAAGATCAAGAAGATCTGAGTGAAGAAGATGCTGCTCAAATTGCTAAATCCAATGAAGAAGCGCTAGAGGATGCGCAATACGGTATTGCTGAAGCTGAAGTTGATCCACAGGATCTGTTTCAGTTCGGATATGAATTGTTTAAGTCAGAGAAATGGGAGTTTGCAGCGGCCAGCTTTTTAGAATTTATTCAACTAACCTCATCAGATGAGAAAAACTATGAGTGGGCTGAATTTTTCATGGCCATCAGCCTTGAACATTTGGGTTATACTCATGTGGCTGTAGATCGCTTTTCCAATTTAGCTTCTCGTAAGCCTAATACTAAGATAGTGAGTTATATCTTAGATATGTTTGAAGAAATCAGCCGCACCAAGCCATTTGATTACGATCAGGTAATCTTGCAAGTAGTCAATGATAAAGACTATGGTTTTATCAGTAGTGAAGTGAGCGGTTTTGTTGATTACTACCAAGGCATTCAAGATTGGAAAACCGGTTACAGAGATTGGGCCGAAGATCACTTTAAGAAAATTCCAGAAGACAGCTATTACTACAGTCGTTACCTGCACCAACAGGCTTTATATCAAATAGAAATCAACAAGCCTAAAAAAGCGCTAAAAATCATTGCGCAGATTTTACAGGTTGAAAATTTAGATCAAAAGCTTCGTGATGAGTCTTTATGGATTGCCGCACGTTTGCATTATGAGTTAGGTGACTTAAAAGAAGCAGGATTTCTATACAGTAAAATTGAAACCCCAGTGATTGAACAAGCCTCTTTTTTACTTGAGCAAGCTTGGATTGAATATCAAAAGCAAGATTATGAGCGTGCCATGGGGTATTTGTATGCATTCGAAGCACCAAGCTTTAGGCAGTTCTTCACCCCCGAATACTTTTTGTTAAAGAGCTTTATTTACAAAGATGTTTGTCACTATGAATCCGCTTTGACAGTGGTAGAAGAATTTAATCAGCGCTACGGTACTTCCTTAGAAGCCATCTACAACCGAAAAGATGAAACGGATGTGGAAACAGAAGAGCTTCTATATGTCATTCTGGCCAAAAAGAATGTTAAGAAAATCTGGGATTTTATTACCATGTTGGAAAGTGAGAAATCCCAAGTTAGTAACTTACACAATGATAATTTAACTAAATATATTGAAGGGGTTTATGATCTTCAAATTCAAGATAGTACCTATCAATTACGTCACTTGATTAAAAATGAATATGCAACTCGTGCCAATGCATTGCTTCAATTTGAAGAAGAGTCGAATTTAATGCGTTACGAAATTGGCGTCGATATGTATCAACGAGTGGCACAAAACACGTATGTGGATGCCAGCAAGCAAGAAAATGCTCTAAAAAAGAAGAAGGAAAAGCTAAACGCACAAGTGGTATTCCCATTTCAAAGGGAATACTGGAACGACGAACTGGGTTTCTATCAGGTATCACTACCTAATAAATGCGATACCTTTAAAGACTGGGATTTGTTTTTCTAATGAAGTATTCAACCCTAATATTATTGGCAAGCCTCAGTGGCAGCTTCTTAACTTCCGTTTCACAAGCTAATGAAGAACAAGAAGCGCCTTCTAAGCCTGCTACTGAAAAGCCTGAGCTGGATCGTTATGGTTTTGAAAAAGTAGATAAAACCGTTGAGCAAGAACGCTTAATTGGAAAATTTACCCGTGATCGTGATCAACTAGATAAAGCCATAGACAACACCAAGGCGCTGATTTATCAATCACAGGGCAAGCTGTACTTACCTGAATTGTATTTACGCCTAGCTGAACTCTACATTGAAAAATCTCGTGTGGCCTATTTTCTTAGACGTACCGAATCAGGTGCTGCCGTTAAAAGTGCGTTAGAGTCTTTAGAGTCCAACAATCTTAAAAGCCAAGCCATAGAAACATATAAGCGTATTATTAACCAATACCCGGATTACAAAGAACGCGACAAGGTGCACTTCTACTTAGCCCACGAATTTCGTGAGTTAAATCGTTTAGAAGAAATGAAGCAAGAATACTTAACGCTGATTAAACTACATCCTAAAAGTGACCTTGTGGCAGAAAGCCATTTGTTGTTGGCCGATTATTATGCGGGCATTAAGAATTTAACCGGTGCTAAAAAGCATTACGAAGAAGTGTTGAAATACCCAGATAGCTCAGCCATTACCCTTGCTCAGTATAAATTGGCATGGGTGCATATCTCTAAAAAGGATTTTGCAACGGCCATTAAGCTGCTTGAAAAGTCAGTAGCCGGACCCGGCGCTGGTGAAGAAGTAGATATAGACACTTATGGTCGTGTGGATATTCGCACTGAAGCCTTTAACGATATGGCGTTTATTTATTCTAACCATTACAAGAAAGCCACCCCAGAACAGGCATTAAAATACTTTAAGGGTTTTGCTTGGTCTCGCCCAGCTTACATTGTGGTGCTTGAAAAACTGGCTTACCGCTACATTGTGAAGAAAAAATGGTCTCACGGCGCTAGCATTTATCGTGAGCTTTCTCGTATTCAGCATGACCCTGCTAAGTTATTAGAATATGCCGATAATATTTACACCGCCAGTAAAGAGCTTAAATCATACGATAATGCTTTTGATGATGTTCGCGTGGTGGTGGCAGCGTTGCGACGCACTAAATACAGTGTGTATGTGGACGATGAAGTTAAGCAAAAAGCCATTAAAGATTACGAAATTTACGTACGTGATGTGATTACTCAGCTGCATGTTAAAGCCAAAAAAGACAAGAAAATTGAATACTTCTCGCAAAGTGCCGATGCCTACGAGTTGTACTTAGATTTTTTTG
>CAJXRF010000015.1 GCA_913058575.1 uncultured Bermanella sp. | reverse complement strand
TGCTTAATTAAATACCCCTATTGGGGTGTACAGGATTACTTGACCACTACAAGGTCATAGCTGTATCCCATGAGGATGAAAACAACGATGGCTCTTCCGATAACACCATAGTGGCCGGAAGTTATGCTGAACTGCACGGGCAATATGAAGGCAGCCCCATTAAAGTGTCTATGAATATAGATGATGCAAAATCCTATTGGATTTACTTCTTAGGCAACCATCCTAATAATATTAAGTTCGACTCACCCGCTTTAACTAAATTGAATGATATTTCTGCAGATGACGGAAGGTTATCTGTTGATCGATCTGCGACGGGAATTGAAGTGGATGTAGATGCAGAGATTACGGATGTTGATGGTACAACTGTAGAGATTGAAGGAACGTTCTCATTAACGTTTGAATAACATCATTCACAACCGGTTCATTTTAATGAGCCGGTTGTGAATCGTTTTCTTTTGCTTTATCCGCTTTAATTTACACTGGGCGACACAGCCCGAGGATGCCACTCCCACCACTCCTGCTGCCCTTCTTCAGTATCATCCTTCTTCTTCACCACATCCCAGGTCACAAAGTAGTCAGGGTTTTCAATATCTATTTTATGTTCTGCATTCTTAAAGTGGCCTTCAGGGGCGATAAACCAAGCATCTAATGATGGTGGCAAATGGAAATTAGGGGCTTCTTTGGTCAGCCCTTCAATGGCCATCAGCTTAACTTTAATGCCCTCTTCTGCATCTACCTCTATTACGGTGCCTGCATATTGGGCTTGCTTTAGGGTATCGCCATTGGTGTCTACGTAGGTCACGCCGATGAGACAGGTTTTATTAATTAACTCTTCTAACTTCATTCTTTGATTCTCGCTACAAAACAGGCATTAACCTATTTATAAATTCTTGCCGATATTATAAACGACAAAGGCGGACCAATGTCCGCCTTTTTGTTTTATCTATTAATCTTCAGGGGAGCTTTACTTGACGTAACGCCGCTATTGCGAGCGCAGTAGTCGAGCAATGTTCTCCTAGTGCATGTGGCAAGACGGCACAACACCCACTTGTGGCATGTCGGCAAGGCCCACGTCTCGTGCGTGCTCTTCAAAGCCTTTGTTCTTCCAGAAAAACGCGCCCGGCATAGTGGTGGGAATAACCAATATATAAAACAAGCAACGCCCTACTAGCAGACTGATTATCACGGCAGGCACTGCAATGGCCGCCACTACTAAACCCGCCGCCGAATCACTTAGGAATATCGCAACGGTGGCCATGGCCAAGGCGCTGATGGCCATTAATACGTTACGCATCACGTAGCTTTTACCAAAAGTAGTTTGCTGCACGTAATGAGCTGCTGCCCCTTCACCACTTTCGGTATTTAGGTATTTAGCGTGCACTATTAAACCTAAGCCTTCGGCAATTAAACCAAGCGCGGCTAAGCCTGCGGTAATTTGTAAAAGTTGCGAGGTGTCTTTTCCAGTCAGAGCTAAAGTAGGTACGGCTAACAGTGCAAGAACCAAAGAACCTAAACTAAACAGCGTACCAAAGAAGGTAGTCGCCACCTGGCCGTGATCCCAAAAAGGGCGAGCAGGAATTCGGTAGCTGCGGTACATCCAATACAAACCAATTAAACCGGTTGTAATGGCAAAGATGGCGGCACCGTGTTGTACCGGTGTTATTAAGTCACTGATCACAGGAGCCGAAATGGCAAAATATTCTAAACCAAATGCCAACACTTCAAGGCCAGTAAAAGCGGCAATGCCGGTAAAGAATAACGCCACACCCAAGGCTTCACGGCTAACCGGTGAATAGCGCAGGTTGTTAAAGCCGCGATAAAAGCGCATGGGCTTACCCAAATGCATGGTCGACAACAGCAGGCCAATGGCCTGCAAGCCTGCCAATACTATTAGCAGCGGTAAATAAATTACGCTGTTTTTAACCGCCACTAAACTTTCAACTCCTAACAAGTTGCCTAGGTATAAAAGAATAAAGGCGCCCATGGCTGCTTGAGTAAACAAGGTGAAAATAACCAGTGGGTTTTCACGGCTTGATAAGCGCGCCAAGTTCCAGCTTTTATCTTTACCTTCTTTTTCATCCACCACCGAACGGAACGAACCATCTTCTTGCTTGTGGTATTTAATGGGCATGGTATCGGTACGAGACATCTCGTTTGGCATACTTTTGGTTTGCTGAAAACGAATGTTAGGGTTAGTAATGGTTGGGTCGGGGAAACCGGGAATGCTGGTTTTAACTTGCTCGCGGTTTTCTGGGGTATTTTCTACTACACCAAAGTTTAGTGCATTGCCCAAGCAGGCACTGACACACGCAGGCTTAAGGCCCACTTCTAAACGGTCAACACACATATTACATTTTGAAACTTTGCCTTCCACAGGGTCTAGTTGCGGGGCGTTGTATGGGCATACCCAAGTACAATAGCCACAACCAAAACAGGTTTCAGGGTCTTGCAACACCGCACCGTATTCGGCGTGCTTAGTATAAGCCTTGGTAGGGCAGCCTTTCATACACACTGGGTTATCGCAGTGGTTACAGGCCATGGAAATATTCATGCGTTTGAAGTCGGGGTACGAGCCCCCCTCTACATAACCCACCGAACGGAACGATAAATGCGCGGGTAAATCATTTTTCTCACTACAGGCCGCTTCACAGGCGTGACAGCCGATGCAGTTGTCGGCAGTGAAATGAAAACCGTGTTGTTTATTACGATTAGGGTTGGTGCCCACTTCTGGGTTGCCGTTAATCTCCAAAGAGCGACCAACTGGCAAGGGTGTTTCGGTAATGTTTAACAGGTCAATCATGGTGCCGTAGCGGTTGGTCTCGTGCACGATGGGATCGTTTAATTTGGCATAATCGCGCTCGCCCGAGCGCACATCAAAAATAGGGCGCGCTTTGGTATCCCACTCGCCGTTATTCACTACGCCATCACTTTTATCAACGCCTAGCGTGTCTAGATAGTTTCGAGCAATAAACCACGGGTTAATTTTACGCATGGTTTTTTGCAAGCTAGACATGTTGTCTTCGCGCAGGCCAATTTCTATAGCGGGTTTACCAGGCTTAGGGTTACCCGCTGCCTTTAGGGCGTCTTGATTGACAGGAATGACAACGTCGGCACTGTTGAAGCCGCTGTTATTTTCAGAAGCGTCGTAAAACGGAACGGTTGGCGCAGGCGCTTGTATTGTCGCTTTTTTGTCTTCGGTATATGCTTTATTCATTTTTTAACCCTCCCTTAGTACGAGCGTCGTTCGACGTTTAATTGCGCGGCTAATTTTTGATTCAGGTCTTCTATGTGAAATAAATGATCCATGCTTAACCCCTTAATATGCACGTCGTTCGACGTTTAGTTGTGCGGCCAGTGTTTGATCTACGGCTTCTATACGAATAGAACCTTGCTTGAAAGCAGGCTGGCGGGAGTAAGGATCTAATAAACCCAAGCACACTCGGTTAACACAATCGTGAAAATGGAATGGAATAAACACCGCGTTGCGGGCCACACGCTGGGTGGTTTGCACCATCACCACCGCATCGCCGCGCCGTGAAACAATGCGCACGTAACTGCCGTGTTTCACGTTTAAATCTGCTGCCGCATCTGGGTTCATTTCCATGTATGGGGTGGGGCTGTATTTGTTCATGTTGCCCATTTTTCCAGTTCGGGTACGGGTGTGGAAATGTTCTACCACACGGCCCGAGTTCATCCAGAATGGGTATTCGGTACAGGGAACTTCGTTGTTGTTAATAAACGGCAAAGGAATTAGGTTGGCTTTTCCGTCTGGAGTTTGGAATTTTCCGGTGGTGTATAAACGTTGCGCACCTTTCACTCCCAGCTTACTACTGCCGTTCTGTACACTGCCGTCGGTTTTTTCTTCGCTCTGCTTGGCATCCGCTTCGTCTCTTTTTGCATCCGCTTCGCTATAGGGCCATTGAATGCCGCAAGCATCTTCAATTTTTTGGTGGGTCATGCCCGAGATATTCAGGGTACGACCGGCGCCTTTTGAAAGCTCGCGCATTTCATTAAAGGCCCCTTCTGGGGTTTCTGGGAAGTGAATCTTTTTGCCGTTTTCAAAACGTTTTGCCAATTCTTTAAAGATCCAGAAATCAGCTTTTGAAGCGCCTTTAGGCTCTTGCACTTTGCGCACAATATTATAACGGCGCTCAGTATTGGTGAAGCACCCTTCTTTTTCGGCCCAAACCGCTGCCGGTAAAAACATGTGGGCGTAGTTAGTGGTTTCTACATCGGCGTAGGCATCTTGAATCACTAAGAAATCTAGCTTCTCTAAAATTTTACGAATACGCGCAGTGTTGGGCATGGACGTCATGGGATTAGTTGCCACTAACCATAAGCCTTTAATTTCACCGGTTTCGATGGCTGGAAAAATATCGGTTTGCGCAAGGCCGCGTTTTTTCGGGAAAAATTCTTCGTCTATGCCCCAAAATTCGGCAATCTCTTTTCTGTGTTCTGGTTTTTCTAACAATCTATAACCGGGTAAACCGGAGCAGCTTGACCATTCTCGTGTGCCCATGGCGTTGCACTGACCCGTAATAGAAAGACTGGTGCCACCGGGTTTACCAATGTTACCGGTAATGAGGTTAATGCTGTTAATGCCCACTACGCCATCGCTGCCGTGAGTCGATTGGTTGATGCCCATGGTCCAGATAGACATGGCGGAACCCGCTTTTGCATATAAGCGTGCCACCTGACGAATGCTGTCTTCGCTGATGCCACAAATTTTAGAGGCGCTAATGGGGTCGTAATCTTTTACGCAGGCTTCTACATCTTCGATACCCTTGGTATGCGCGTTGATGTAATCGCGGTCTTCTAGGCCTTCGTCTAAAATCACGTACATTAAGCTGTTCATTAACGCTAAATCAGTGCCTGGAGTAATGGCTAGGTGAATGTCGGCGAACTGAGCAAACATGGTGACCCGTGGGTCGATGACGATGAGCGGGAATTTGCGTTTTTCTAAGGCTTCTTTTAAACGCCAGTAAATAATTGGGTGCTGTTCAGGCAGGTTTGACCCCCACGCCATTAAGCATTCGGTGTGCTCAAAATCTTCGTAACAACCAGGCGGGCCGTCGGAGCCAAACGAGCGCTTGTAACCAGATACTGCCGACGCCATACACAAGGTGGTGTTGCCGTCGTAGTTGTTGGTGCCAATGCAACCGCGGGCTAACTTGCCCAAGCTGTAAAATTCTTCGGTTAATAACTGGCCAGTACTCACAATGGCAAAGCTGTCTTTGCCGTAGGTGTCTTGAATGCGCTTAATTTCACCGCCCATGTGGTCTAGAGCCGTGTCCCAGCTGGTTTTATTCCAGGCTTCATATGGGGCATTACGCATAAGCGGCTGGTCGCCACGACCGGCGGCGTCGAATAATTCGTGCTCGAAAATCCCTTTAATGCAAAGTTTGCCTCGGTTCACGTCGGCATTAGCGTTGCCTCGGGTGGCCACGGCTTTACCGTCTTCGTCTAGGCCCACTTCTATGGAGCAACCGGTGCTGCAATAACCACAGGTGGTGTATTTCCAATCTTTCACCTTTTTATCGGCGATGCGTATGGGGTTTTTTTCTTTACGTCTGAAGAACATGGCCATGATTTAAATTTCCTCTGCCGTTTGTTTAGCACAAGGATAAAACTTGCTTTGCATCTGCCCGCTTTCCATTTGCTTGAAAGTCATCAACCCAGCCCTCTCTTTTGTTTCACGGCCCTTAAAATGTGCAATAAAATCAAGCAAACTTAAAAGCCGCCCCAATTCCGTGCATACCCACTTAGTCGTAGCCAGTGAAACCTAGTTATTATTTAGTTGGCAGGATTGGAGCAATTGTTGGGCCATGTACGACACAGCCAGAATTCATGGGGGTTTCAGAGCAATATTTAGAATTCTAGCATGAGTTTTGAGTCAGTATTTGAAGCCTTAATAACCTGCGCAGAATAAGTTGAACCCCCTCAACTACCCCCATAGTATGAGTTTATATTTAGAGCTACTGTAGGCCCTTTCATCAGAGATGAGTTATTATGAGGCTCTTTAAAAAGTGTGAAGACATGGAAAAAATACTGATCAGTGCTTGCCTGCTAGGGCAGCCGGTACGCTATGACGGCAAGAGCCTGAAACAACAAAATACACTGTTGGATACTTGGACAAAGCAAAATAGAGTGGTGTCTTTTTGCCCTGAAGTGGCTGGTGGATTAAGCACACCAAGAGAGGCTGCTGAAATCATTGCTATAGATGTTAGCACTTCTCATTCACAAGCTATTGATGGTACAGCGGTATTGAAGGCAGTGGCTCACGTTAAAACCAGCAATGAACAAGATGTAAGCGCTGAATTTATTAAAGGCGCGCAACTGGCCCTGAAACAATGCCAACAGCACAACATTCAATTTGCTTTGTTAAGTGCACGCAGCCCCTCTTGTGGTAATGAGAAAATTTACGACGGTTCGTTTAAGGGCCAACTTATAGATGGCCAAGGGGTCACCGCCGCTTTATTAAGCCAGCATGGCATTAAAGTCTTTAATCAATTTCAACTGGAAGCATTGGCTGAGGCCATTGACAAATAATGAGCTTTTCAAGAAATGAGAGGCCAAAAATGAAAGTAAAAAATAAAAACGAAGGATAGCCCCCTCCTTTTTTATTTCGTATTCATTATATTTATCTAATGCCTAGCCCTTAACCATCTTTTTAAATAAAGGGCACCTTGGCAATCTACGCTTGTGATCACGCAGAGAACGGTATCAATTAATATTGATGCCCCAAACTTAAAGGGTTGTGATTTGTTCTACCGTACTAGGAAATATTAAGGTGAATGCCACCATAGGGGGCAATACATAAAAATAGGCCAGCATCATATAACGAATTTTATTGGGCGCGGTTTTTAACCCCATAAATACGTCCACAATCACCTGCCCTTTTACCATAATAGTAAGACACACTATTAAGGTGACCCACGAATTAGGTTCAAGGGAATCGGCAAATAACGCACTAAGTAATGTTAAGGCAATCAGCATTGCCCAATAAATGGTTAGGGTTTGGTTTTTCATTTCAATTACCTCAACACATACAGTAATGGGAAAATAATAATCCACGCCAGATCTATCATGTGCCAATAACAGGCGGCACTTTCAAGACCTTGGTAATCTGTACTGCTGTATGCATTATAATGGGCGCGCACCAATACCCATGCCAGCGTGCACATACCCATCATTACGTGTAATAAATGATTAAAGGTTAAATAGTAATATAGGGTATAAAAAAGATCGGTGCGGGAATCTAAACCGGCCTGAGCATTCCAAAAATACTCCCAAGTTTTAATTCCCAGATAACTGGCCCCCATTAATAAGCTGGCTCCTAACCACTTAACGGTTTGTTTTGGCTTGTTCATTTTAATAGCGGAAATGGCTCGCGCCACAAAATAACTGCTGGTGATGAGTGCCAGTGTATTTAACGTGCCCGCCAACAGATTTAAACGCTCTGGCCCTTGCGAGAAAATTTCAGGATTGTGAGACCGTACCACCAAGTAAATAATAAAAAATAAAGCAAACTCGGTTAATTCGGCCCCAATTAATATCCAGACAGCCATGTTCGCGGGTATGGGTTCATCGCTCTTACGCAGCACCACCGCTTGTTGAGGGTTAGGATCGCCTTCTGGAATAAATTCTGTATCCAGTGACGCATTTAATATGGGCATGGGCTTTTCTTCCTTGTTTAGCGTGTGCGCCGACCAATATGTACGGCCACTTAATTCATAAAACGGTTAAATCATGAGGTTTAAAAATGTGCATTAATTAGGCGCTCTATGGCTTTAATGGTGTCGTGGTCGTCGCTCAAAGGTTGCGCCAACGAGGCCATACAGGCTTGTGTGGTGGTCAGCGTGGTTTGCATTAACTTGGCCGCATAAATAAGCAAACGAGTAGACGCCCCCTCTTCAAGATCGTGATCTTTTAAACGGCGAATATCTTGGCCAAGTAATACCAGTTGCTCGGCTCGCTGTTTATCCAAACCGGTTTCTTGGCAAATAACCTGGGTTTCAAGTTTGGCTAGAGGGTAGTCGAATTCAAGGGCAATAAAACGTTGGCGGGTACTGGGCTTTAAACCCTTTATCAAATTTTGATAACCTGGGTTGTAAGACACCACCAACATGAAGTCTTCATGAGCTTGAATTTGCTCCCCTGTTCTATCTATGGGTAAGACACGCCTGTGATCGGTTAATGGATGAATGACCACTGTGGTATCTTTACGAGCTTCTACCACCTCATCTAAGTAGCATATTCCTCCTTCGCGAACGGCACGGGTTAAAGGGCCATCTTGCCAATGGGTGCCACTGGCCCCAATAAGATGACGCCCCACAAGATCAGTGGCACTTAAGTCGTCGTGACAGGCCACGGTAAATAATGGGCGATTTAGTTGCTGGGCCATGTATTCTACAAAGCGAGTTTTACCGCAACCGGTGGGCCCCTTTAGTAAGACCGGCAGTTTATTGTTAGCCGCGGCTTCAAATATTTCACATTCGCTTTTCTGTGCTTGATAATGAATGGGTTGATCGGCATTGGTTTGAGTCATGGACACTCCGTTTGCATTAAATATTTTTTGAAACATTGATTCATAATGACTTTTACTTATTACCTAAATGGACTGGCTTAAATTTAGGTATAGCTTTGGCAACATTTTTGGTAGTTGTTGAATGTCTCGCACTAAGGTGAAGCCTTGATCGCCAAATAAATAGGGAAGGTAATCATTGGCTTGTGCATCTATGGTGATGCAAAAAGGCTGAATGCCCTGCCGCTTAGCTTCCAATATGGCTTGACGGGTATCTTCGATACCGTAGCGCCCTTCATAATGATCAATGTCATTGGGTTTTCCATCAGAAATAATGAGCAATAATTTCTGGTTTGAATTCTGCATTTTTAAAACACTCACCGATTGCCGTATGGCTGCTCCCATGCGGGTATAAAAGCCAGGCTCGATTGCCAAGATTCGACCGCGTGTGTGGTCGCTGTAAATTTCTGAAAAGTTCTTTAATAACTGAAAACGTATTTGCTTATTTTTAATGGATGAAAAACCATAAATTGCAAAAGGGTCATCACAGGCTGATAATGCTTCTGAAAATAACAACAAGCTGTCACGAATGACATCCACCACTCTTTGCTCGGTGGTCACACCTGAATCGGTGGACATGGATAAATCGGCCAGCACTAGGGTTGACATATCCCGTGCATTTTTCTTTTTGGCCAAGTACAGGTTTTCACCATCGATCATGACATTGGGTTGGGTTTTAATGTCTAGCCAAGCATCTAGATCAATTTCATCCCCAAAGGGTTGGCGTCTTTGCAATACACTTAATGGTCGCAATAGATTAAATTGGCGCTTTAAGCAATTAGCTTGTTCTTTTAGGTTTTCGGGTAACTTACTGGGTACTGCCTCATCACTTAACATGGGTTGCACAAAGCAGAAATCTTTTAGCATGGCTCTTTTTTTGTAGTTCCACTCTGGTAGCTTAATACCTGGCCCTAGATATAAATCATCATTAAAGGGGGCGGGTAAATCCATATCGAATTTAACTTTGGCCGACCCGGCTTTGCGTTTTCGTGACAAGGTAATGACATCTAAATCATCTGCCGCCCCTTGCAGGTCTTGATCTAAATCTTCTTGCTGGCTTCTATCCATATCTACCTGTTCAGCCCAACTAAACAGGGCTTCTAATTTAAATACTAATAAGCCATCGGTTTGTTTTTCGTCATCAAAATATTGTGCGCTTTTTCTTGGGCTATTAAGCGATTCGGTTTTATTTTTTTCAGAAGAAGCGCCCTGTTCGTCACTGTCTTCAACATTACCCGCACCCACATCATAAAGTGGTGCTGGATATAACCATAAAGGAACAAACAAGGGCTCACCAATGGCCAACGGTAAACTTTTTACGGAGCCTGGTTTTAAAATAGCCCGCTGAATGGCCTGCTCACGAGCTTGCAATTTTTGTGGTAGATGCTCAATTAAAGGACGTTGCGCCACCACTGCCTTAGCCAACATTTGGTAACCCGTTTTTAAACCTGGGTGAGAGGTTAAAATGGCCAGAGTGGCCAATTGATTCTCAACAAACCAATGCTTCATGGTGGGCAGTTTTGCCCCCAATGCTGCTAACCAAAAATAAAGGGCTTCGTTTTGCTCCTTTTCAGGAAGGTAGTCGATTACCGGAGGCAATCGCAAACTGCGCTGATCTTGCCAGCACAGTGCGGCCCGCCGGTGACTGCCTGCAATGCGTTGTAACAAGGGGCGATGATTGCCCAATATTCTAGGTTCGGCCGCTTCAACGACTTTGCCAGGAGCGCCCCCTAAGCAATGAAAGTAGGTGGACAGTTGAGACTGAAAAGTTGCCAATTCAACGCCCGCTTCTGGAAAGCCTGTGGCGACTTTGCTGGATATGTATTTGTGCCAAACTTCACCAATAAATTCTTCCATTTATACTTCTCGGCCCTTATTCCAGTAAAAGGTTAAGCGACTACTTTTAAGATTTACCTATAAACACTGAAGTAAAATACAAGCCAATATTTATAGGTAAAGAGATGAGACTGTATTTAACATACCGCTTTGTCCGTAAATACAGTCTCACCTAAAATTGAATTTCGGCTTAAATAATTTATAAGCCGAGTATTTTATTGCGACTAGCTGGCTTTAGATTCATCACAAGCACCGCAACACACGCCAGCAATCTCTTGTGGTGCTTTTTGTGTGACACCATTATTTTGAGCAATAATGGCTTCTTTAGATCCCACAAAGAAGCTAACCAAATAGGCGATTAAACCCACGCTGAATAAAACACCAAACGCTAAACGCGCCCAATAAATTGGAATGAGTTTTTCCTGCGTCACCATAAAGCTCAACGCGTTGGCATCATCAGGCATGCGCTGTAAAGCAATCTGCCAAGCCCCTGCAATGGTCAGCATAATAGTGATACCCAGCATACCAATGCACATGGCCCAGAATGAAAAGCGCTCTACTTTTTGCGCAGACATAGGATTGCCCAATGGGCGGCCACGCATAATGGGCATCGCATAAGAGGTGATGGTCATGACAATCATGGCGTAAGCACCAAAGAAAGATAAGTGTCCATGGGCCGCGGTAATTTGCGTGCCATGGGTGAAATAGTTAACCGGTGCCAGTGTGTGTAAGAACCCCCACACACCCGCGCCCAGAAACCCCATGACCGCTGTGCCTAACGCCCAGGTGACGGCAATTTTATTGGCGTGTTCAAATTTACGCTCGCGCACCACTTTAAAGGCGAACACTACCATCATGAAAAATGGTAAGGGTTCCAGAGCTGAAAATATTGAGCCCATCCATAACCAGTATTCCCCAGGGCCGATCCAAAAATAATGGTGCCCCATACCCACAAGACCTGAAATTAATGCAAGACCAATGATCACGTACAACCATTTTTCAATCACTTCTCTGTCTACACCGGTGACTTTAATTAAAGTGAAAGCAAGGATAGCCCCTAGTATAAGTTCCCAAACACCTTCTACCCACAAGTGAACCACCCACCACCAGAAATATTTATCAAGCACTAGATTTTCAGGGTTATAAAAAGCGAACAAAAAGAATACGGCTAGGCCCACAAGACCGGTTAGTAAAACCATATTTATAACCGTCTTACGCCCTTTTAAAATGGTCATGCCGATGTTGTAGCAAAATGCTACGCACACCACCACAATACCGATTTTGGTAAGGGTCGGCTGCTCTAGAAATTCACGCCCCATGGTTGGAAACAATTCATTGCGGGTAAGTTCTGCTAGTTCAGAATAAGGCACAAACAGGTAACCTAATATGGTTAACACACCGGCTGCTGCAAAAACCCAAAACATGATTTTAGCCAATAATGGGCTGTGTAATTCCACATTAGCTTCTTCGGGAACAAGATAGTAAGCCGACCCCATAAAACCAAATATAATCCACACCAGCAGTAAGTTGGTATGAATCATCCTAGCCACATTAAATGGAATATAAGGGAATAAGAAATCCCCAATAATATATTGCAGCCCCATGATGAGACCAAACAGAATTTGCCCTGCAAATAATGTCAAAGCAAAAATAAAGTAGGGTTTAGCTACCATTTGCGATTCGAATTTTATCATAATCTTTGATTACCCCTGCTTATTAGGCGGCCAGTCGTTGTCATTTATCCGAGAAGTCCAGATAAGAAAATCGGCAAGGTTGTCGACCTCTTCGCTCGTAAGGTTAAACTGCGGCATTTTTCTACGCCCTTGAATTTGCAATGGTTGAGCAGCCATCCAACCTTGAAGATAACTTTTAAATGCCTCCTCACTGCCGTTGCCGTATCGGTCATAAACATTGGCTAATTCTGGTGCAAAATAAGCGCCTTCCCCCATAATGGTATGACAACCCACACAATTATTTTTTTCCCAAAGTCCCTTACCGTGGGCAACGCTTGGGGTAATATTTTCTCTGTGATCTCGCTCGGGTAAAACCCGCATGGTGTCAAAGGTCAAACCCAGTAATAATAAAAAAGCGGCAAAGCCACCGCCGTAATAAATATTCCTGGCCATCTCCTTGGTAAAGGTGTCACTCATTCAATCCTCTCCCGTTATAAAGCAATTTTTTCGTGCAGCCATAAATAAAAATGTTTTTGAATAGTTTAAATACAGTTTGATTTATGACTGCAGAACAAGAATAAACCTTGCTGAGGTTTGGTTATTGATGCACATCAATAACCAAGCACAGCGCTCGGGTATACCAAATTTGGAGTAGAGAATAAAAAAGACCACATTGAATAATTTACCAATAACCTTTTTAAAGTAGGGTTATTGGTGAATTCGATAGAAATTAAGAGGCTACCAACTTAACGCTGACTGGATGTCCATAGGGAAATGAACGTTATAGATGTGATTAAGCTATTTTACCCATTTCATTAAATGACTTATCTTGTGAGCGGATCATAATTAAAAACATTTTACATTTTGAGCCTGCTTTCACTTCGTGAGGAATATTAGCTGGCACATAAACAAAATCCCTTTCACCACACAAGATGGCTGGCCTATTTTTAACGGTGGCAGTTAGCTTTCCTTCCACAATGTACAAATAAGCATCGAAAGGCACCACATGTTCGGGCAGCCCTTCATTTTTATCAAATGCAAACATGGTAATGGTACCGGCCTTTTCCCTTAAAATAGTACGGCTAACCACTGATTCGGCGTTGTAATTAATCATCGTATTTAAATTAAACACTTTGGGTAGTTTAAGATCCATTTTTGTTTTCCTTTTTATTCTTCAATATAACCAGGGCAAATTTCCCTAAGTCATAGCCATTTACGGTGTGTAATGTATTAGCCTTAATTGAATAAAAAGCACCTTTTTCGAGTAGATGCTTGTGCCCTGCCACGTCTAACTCAATGACTCCACTTAAGACATAAATGAATTCACAATGTCTATTTTTATGCTCAGCAATGCTTTCATTATCGGCAATTGCGAAGGCCGTCACCGAGCCACTTTTAGAAGACAATAACTTTTTATGTATTATTGAGTCTTCAAGGTGCTCAACCATACATGCAATATTATTAATCATATTCACAGCCGACTACGATGGATAACATTTTAAATGCTTCGACACCAAATACTTCATGGGAGGTAAACTTGGGAATGTAAATAATTTCATCTTTGGTAATGACTCTGCCATCATCACTATCAATGACTATTTCAGCCTGACCATCGGTAATAAACAGCACACAATTATATGGAAGAGACTGCTCACTGACACCTTGGCCTTTATCAAAAGAAAACATAGTAATGCTACCGGTTTCTTTATTTGTCAGTACTTTACTGACGATAATGTCCTCTTGATAAGGCACCATATCGTTAACTTGTTTTACGTATTCTTGCTGTCCATTTAGTTTAGTCATTAAGATCATTCCCTAGTAATACACTTAGGGAGTAATCATAGCCTTGTGCATATTTAAGCGGCAATGCCCACAACGAAGTATCACTTTACTCTTAGCCAAGTTGACCATTATTACTAGATCATTTAGTCAGCAACTTTTAAATCAGACTCAAGCCAATTTAGTGCATGCTGCCATAAGCCTTGTTCATTTTGTTTGTTAAAAAATCCAAAGTGACCAATCTTTTTTTGTCCGTAATCTTTTGGAGATAACACCTCAATAGTACGTGGCGCTTGGTGGTAAAAACCATGCAGCTGTTGAACCGCTTTAAGAGGTGCAAAATCGAGATCGTCTTTTATTTGAATAAAGTTCATGGGGTTATTGAAACTTGAAAAATAAGGTCGAAAAGATTGACCTTTCTCATTACAAATATAGTCTTTATTACGACACCATTGCCCCCATTGTTGTGCTATACCTTTTGGTAAAGGCTGGCCCCCTACTAAAAAGCCTGGTAAAAAACCCAACACCTGAGTAAAAAATGGTGTAAACACATACCACATAAGCCATAGTTTTGGCATTTTTGCCCAATGCCAATTCCGCCAATTGCCACTTTGTGCGGCCACATTATAAACACTGCTTATTTTATGATTGTCCTTAGCTAAACCAATTAGCTGCCCACCCACACTGTGACCGATGCAATGCCAATTAAACGCGGGGTGATTTTTCGTGGCCCAATTAATAACTGAATTGAAATCTTGCTCACCCCAGGCTTGCATGGTTTGACTGGGGTCTTTGGGAGGTAGGTTTTTAGAGTCGCCTATGCCACGGTAATCATAGCTGATCACTACATAACCTTTAGCCGCTAAATAGTTGGCAAAATTTCTGTAAAAACCTCTGGGCACAGCCGTGGCGGAATTAATAATGATGCCCGCTTTAGGGGCCTGGTTGGGTGTAAATAATGAACCTGTGATGGTGGTACCATCTTGAGTGATGATTTGAATGGTTTGCATATTGCCCACTTTACATTTTCAAGCTGAATTTTAACGTAAGTCTTTAGGTTAAAAATCTTAAAAGCTTAGCGTCATGACGACAACCGGGATTTTACTCCCTTCACATAAGAAAATTTCACTTATCTAGTCCTCTGACATGCTTAGTATTAACGGGTATTTGAAAAGTATGCTTTTAGAGTACCCGCTAACTCTTTAAAAAATGGCTGAGTGTATTTTGAGTAATGAATAGCCACACCAATACGTCTTTCAAAATCTTGTAGGCCTGCTATTTCCCCTATTGGCACCGCTTTATAATCTTTGTTTGTTAAGCCTTGTGAAGTAGGTGAGTTACAAGGCAAAGGGACAATAGATAAGCCTAGCCCTGAAGCCACAAGAGACACGGCCCACTCTTCATTTTCAACATCGGCTACGTAATTTAACTGTATTTGGTGCTCATTTAAAAAATCCACCATGGCCTGACTTCGATCACAAAACGAGCGATTAATAAACGGCACATTATTGAGCTGTTCAATAGTGAGTTTGTCTTCATGGGCCAATGGGTGCTGATGAGGGATTATTAGGCAGTACCGGTCTGACCAAGCGGCAATGAATTCTTCATCTGCTTGCACCGATTGCTCCATAGTCAGGCGAATATCAGCGTTCGATTTTTCATTTGATAGTAAGCGCTGTTGAGGACGAATTAGCTTTATTTGAATATGGCTATTATCAATTCTTACTACGTTAATCAGTTGGTTTAAATACTCAAAAGCAATGGCGTGACTGACTTCAATGATAAGTGTTTGCTGGGATTCAGGGGTATTAAAACGATTTTTAATAGATAGCGCGTGGTTGAGTAAATTTTTTGCCGAGTCATACAGTTCTTGCCCAGCTGCTGTGACACTGACACCTCTTTTTTGACGCACTAAAAGGGTCACGTTTAATTCGCTTTCTAACTTAAAAATAGCCGCGGATATAGAGGGCTGTGCTATGTAACAGCGGGCAGCGGCGGCAGTGATGGAACCGGTTTCCACTGCCGCCACAAAATATCCTAGTGATTTAAGGTCCATTACCACATCCGTTTAAAGAGTTGACAAGCTAACGTTTACATTCACTTGAAATGCTTAATATTTTACAGCTGGATACACAGGTAACTGCGCCATAATAAGTTCATCGTGAGCGGGCACCAGTATGATGTTTTTATGCTCTTTTGACAGTTGATGTAAGCGTGCAATTTGAGCTTCATTTTTTTCATCACTGAAGTTTAAGTGTACTAACCATTTTATAAGATCAGAGCGAGGTGAATTATCTTTTATTCCCTTGGTGGTCCATGTGGTATCGCCAATGAAAAAGTACTGCGCCCCTGATGATACGGTTAAAAAAACGCCTACCTGTCCAGCACTGTGGCCGCTTAAATCAACCAAGACAATGCTGCCATCTTGGTAAAGGTCAAGACTGTGTTTAAAGCCCTTATAAGCCTTGTTATTCAATTCAAAAAAGTGCCATTGAATACTGGTAGCATCAATTTGAGATTGCAGATAGGCTGGTGCCATGCCCTCCTGTGCTTCACCCAGCTCTGCTTTTTGTACCCATACTTTGGCGTGTGGAAAGTCTTCTATGCCGCTGGCATGATCCCAGTGAAGATGAGTTGGGATAATCTTACTGACGCTGCTGGGCCGGTACTGTTCTTTTTGCAACTGGCTATAAACAGGGTTTAAGTCTTCAAACCGAAAAAGCTGCCTATCTAAAAAACCATTGGCTTCAAATTGGTGATGAATGTTTTTGCCTAGGCCGGTATCAATGAGCACATCCCCCTTAGGGTGATGGATGAGCACCGCATTTTGCGCCAACTGACGAAGCTTAAACCAACTGCCCCCCTCCACAAGGACCGCTTCAGGTATAGGAGCTGTATTGGCTGTTTTAATAACCGAAAAGCCTACTTTTTGAGTCTTATCAACCGCCCATACAGGCCCTATTCCGACCAATATTAAAGTAAAAACGATTAGTCTCACTGAATTGGATGTTTTATTGAACTGGATCATTTTGGCGCCCCTTTATGAAAGGCTATAGCCTAATCAGATATAATCAATAGTTAAAATATCACTTTTTTATACTTAAGGAATATTTTACCTATACCATGAGATTTACAGCTTTAACTTCGTGGCTGTGATGTCCAGATATACCCTTTTCACCTCGATTCAAAGGTGGCACTTTGCATTATCAGACTGGCCACATTCAAATGAACAATAAGAATAAATATGAAATTAGACGACTTTCAGAACAAACACGTTTACTTGGTGGGAGGCTCTTCCGGTATAGGCTTAGCCATTGCTGAAAAGTTAGTAGGGGCTGGGGCCCATGTGATGATTATTTCCCGAAGCCTAACTACTTTGGAAAAAGCATTAAGCATTTTAGAAGCTAAGCGCACAAATACCCAACAAAAGATTGAAAGCACAAGCCTAGATGTAAGTAATCACCAACAAACTCATATCACATTAAATGAATTAGTAGACTCTTTTGGTGTGCCTGATGCGTTAATTAATTGTGCGGGCCGATCTATTCCTCAGCACCATGATGACATTAGCTACGAGCAGTTTGATGAAACTTTAAAAATTAATTTGTACGGTTGCAGAAATACCGTGGCCGCGTTAATACCACACATGAAGTCTCACAAAAAAGAAAGCGGCGGCTTAATTGTGAACACAGCCTCCCTAGCCGGAATAATAGGGGTATTTGGCATGACAGATTACTCAGCGTCTAAATTTGCGTTGATTGGCTATTCTGAAGCTTTAAGAAGCGAAGTAAAAAAACACAATATTAAAGTTATGGTGCTGTGCCCGCCTGATACCGACACGCCTGGGTTTGAAAATGAAAATAAAACCAAGCCCGCTGAAACTCATGCCGTTTCAGAATCGGCCAGTCTATTAACCAGCGAACAAGTGGCTAATGCTTTTTTTAAAGCCTTGCCTAAACGTAATATGCTTATCGTGCCTGGAGTGGCTGGAAAGTTTAGCGTGGTTATGAAACGGTTTTTCCCGCGGGTGGTGGAGTTGGTTATGGATAGGGGTGTTAGGCGGGCAAGTTAAATATACAAAATCAAGCAGATGCTAAGCATTTTTAGCATCTGCGTTGCCGAGTCAATAAATTAACTCAAATTATTCACTAGCCTTAATGTTCATCGTGCCAGTATCACTTTCTGTGGTAGTGCTATCCGCCAGTTTAATGCTTCTATCAACAGTGTAAGCTATATTCTCATCTCCTGTAACAGAGGTAACTGTAAATATCCACTTAATAAATTCTGAATTATCAGCATCAGTAATTTCAGTTATCGTTAATATTCCTAACTCAAGAGACCAAGTAAATTCACTCGACACTCCATCTCTTACAAGTAAGCCTACATTCGGCTTATCTTCTTCTAGATCATCTTTTACAGCTATAAAAGACAACTCGCTTAAGGTTCCATCAACAGGGGTAACCTGTAAAACATTGCCCTTTAGCAAACTTCCTAGTAGATAATTTTTTGTAAAGACATTCACATCTTGAATCATGGTGCCTGGACCACTGCTTATAATAGTATTACCGCTCAACTCCCCATTTTGAGCAAAATCGTACCCAATACTTGTTTCACTTATGGATGTTGCAGTGAACTTCCAGTTAGAAAAATCGTTACCAGAAATTATCTCAGTTATATTTAAGACACCTAACTTAATAGACCAGGTAAATTCATTGGAGTCCGCTCCCTTAAACATCGTGCCGGAATATGGTTCAAGAACACCATCTTCATTTTCTAGTTCAATAAAAGAAAGCTTCGATAATGAACTATTTGTTTGTGTCAAATTGAAGATTTTTCCTTCGGAAAAGTCTCCTAGTAATAAGTTTGGAGTAATAACATTCTCAATAAGAGTCATATTCCCTTCAGCAGGTACATCGTTAGCTAATAATGGCCTCTGGTAGGTATATTTGGCGGTGCTTGCTGTTACTGTTGGTTCCACAAACTCCCAATTCGTAGGTGATAAACCATCAAATACAGTGAAATGTAATTCTCCATCTTCAGTCACAGCCCATTTAGTTATTTCATGAATGACACCATCAGGAGTAGTTAGTGAGCCTGTATTAATATCATCGTTTTCATAGGCATTAAAATATAACTCACTAACATCTCCGTCATCATGCACAACACTAAATGTATTTTCACTTAAAAACTCATTAGAAAATTCGCTTTCTTCAATTCCATTTATCGTTTCTTTTAAATGAATCTCTGCGGTATCTTTATCCACTAAAGAAATCGGTGCGCCTTCTTTATCTTCTCGGCCTAAAGACTCTATGAACAATGTTGCAGGGGAGCCTTCTGCACCGAACACCTCAGGTGTAACGGTGAAGTCCAACTGGTTTTGTGCAATATCATATACATCTTCATTGATATCAATACCATTGGAGCTATCGAAATCTGTATCGATGCTTAACAGAAACCTTGTAATATTTAGCACTGTGGTATTGGTCGGTTGGGCCCCATTTCCAACTAACTCTACTGGGGTTAATATAAATTGGGCAGGTGCAGAAGGGAGAACTATGCCACCAATTCTAAAGGTTATTGTTTCACCTTCAACATACTTAAATTCGCCAAAGGAGTTAGTTGTACCTAATTGAGTTTCAGTTGCGTAATCAATACCAGAAACGGCACTATCAATAAAAGAGCCTGTTTTTATGACAATAATCTCTCTGTCATCAATTACCAGAGCATCATCATCTCCACAGGCAACTATTATTAGAAACGGTATAGCAGCAAATAGGTTATTTAACCTACTTAAATTAGTACGACTCATGCCGAAGAATTCCATTACTTTTATTATTATATGTATGAGAGTTTGCAGGGCTAAGAATATGCTGATGGCCGTATCAGTGCAATTTAAACCTTTAAAAATGGCGTAGCTTTCAGTTTTTTAGCACGTTCGCTCTAATTAACTAGAGGGTCTAACCTCCCCCTATAAATAATGAAAGTTACAACAGCACCAGAATCAGCCTGACAATTTCCTTAGTAATATACTTAATAAGGAAATTATCGATGACTCTGTATATATAGATAAATGGTCGGATATAAGCCACATTTATTGAGCTGGCAAAGCTACAAATTGTGTGACTGATGGCCAATTTAGTCTATTTAACAGTCAAATCGTAGAAAATTTAGGCGAACACCTGTATGCTCAGCCCTTTTTTAGGGGAACCATTTATGATCCGTGCAGTACGATATGTGTTATTAGCCCTTAATTTTGTTGTGGGTTCCCTATTAGGCGTATTACTAGGCTTAATTAGACCATTTAACCCCACCAATAGCCGCTGGTGTGCCCGTATGTATGGTTCACTAGGTTTACCTGCTATAGGCATTAATGTTGAGTCTGAAGGCCTAGAGAACTACCCAACTGATAAGCCTTTTATCGTGGTGGCCAATCATCAAAGTAATTGGGATTTATTTGTAGTCGGCAGCGTTGTGCCTAATCGTACGGTTAGCCTTGGTAAAAAGAGCCTAAAGTGGGTGCCATTATTTGGCCAACTTTATTGGTTAGCGGGCAATATATTGATTGATCGCGGCAATGCAAAAAAGGCCATGGAAGCCATGGATATTACTAAGAAAGCCTTAATTGAATCTAAAACTAACATTTGGTTTTTCGCTGAAGGCACCCGTAATCATGGTAAGAACATGCTGCCGTTTAAAAAAGGCGCCTTTGTTACTGCCATTAATGCAGGCGTTCCAATCGTCAGGGTTTGTACCAGCGCTTATTTAGATGGTTTTAGTATGGGGAAATTAAATAACGGCACCGCTCGTATTCGTGTATTGCCAGAAATAGCTACAAATAATCTTACCATGGACAACATAGATGAACTTATGGCGCAATGCCATGACAGTATGATGGAAGTGATCGAAGAGCTCAGTGCATCTACCTCTGATACTACTGCTGCCAGCGTTAACTAATCTTTATAAGGGCTCTTTATATTCAGCAGAGCCCTTTTCTAACCTTTTAATATTTATAGAAGACCAATTTCAGGGTCAATATTTGCTACCGACTGCTGAAGCCTTTCACCCAGTTTTACATTCTTATTCATTTCAGAAACGATTAATTCCACATGCTGCTCAAGAACCGACAGTTCTTTAACTAGGTCTTGATGAGCTAGGTCATAATCCACACCACTTTCTAAATTCTTAGTTTTTTCCAATAATTTTTTAATGTATTGCAACTGATGGGTAAATACGGCATTGGCTTTATGGGCATTTCGCTCTACCAAGCCCGCCTGTTTATAAAGCGCTTCAATATGCTTGGGATCGATACTGACACTGGATGAATTGGCGCTAGCGGGAGGGGCAGTATTCGTTTTAATAAACCAATATGCGGTAAGGAAAGAGAGGGCATAACAAAATATCAACGCCAGCCAGTCCACCGGCCGAGCTTCTATTAAAGAAGCCCACTGATGTATAACCGTCATTAACGTGCCCAATATTAGCGCAGTTTTAATCATTCTAGCAATTTCCATATCAAACCCCTTGCGCCAGGCAGTGTACTTACACAAGCGAAAATTGCCGTGAAAGCCGCCACACTTCCATGTGCATGAATGATGAGCTTTTAAGTTTCCTTAACTTAGAATAGATTAAATAAAGGAAACGTTAACCACTCTAGGTTATATACGATAACGCTTCCCCATATCACTACCACTTGCGCCAAACTAAAAAACACGGCCGCACTGGCAATATCCTTAGAGGCCCCAGATAAGTCGTGCTTCTCACTGCCTATACGGTCAATGGCGTATTCAATAGAGGTATTCAACAGCTCTGTAATCACCACAATAAAAAGGCTCATTATCATGATGGCAAGCTGAGCAAAACTCTGGGCAAGCATAAAAGCCACCGGAACCAAAACGGCAGCTAATACGAATTCTTGACGAACTGCCGCCTCTGTTTTCCAAGCGCGTTTAATGCCCTTAAAGGAATAGCCTGTGGCATTAAAAATACGTAAAAAACCGGTAGCGGTGAATTTTTTTTGATCCATGATGACCACTTCTATAAATTTAACAAAAACAAGGTGAAATTATTCGCACACCCTACCTTGCCAGACTGCTGTAAACAAGCCCGACAGCCTTCAAATTAGAGCTATTACAAACTTGTTAGACTAAAACTCTCCCACCCAATCAAAAAATAAGATAACGGTATAATATTTACATCTTGACCATTGCCCATAAACTAGCAAAGCTAGCCCTTAGAATACTTATTAGCTAAAGCCTCAACTTATATGACCTCATCAAACAAACTTATTACGCTCCTTAACTGGGTACTTTATAGCCTGTGCGGGCTAATCACGGCTTTTTTGTTCAGCTGGATAATATTAGCTCAATTTAATTTTGGTTACTCATGGTTGCACGACACGCTACATATACAGCAACACGCAGATAAGTACGGTCCTGAAAACCGTTATCGAAAGAACTTTCAATTCACCAATAGCCAAGAAAAAATAAGGCTTTTTGCTGCGATCAATACTTCCATTCACAATCACGGAGCGGGGCTAAGCGCCATTAAATACAAACACCCAAACGGAAAAGAATTAGGCACACTTTTGCATCACGCTGAAATCATTCACTTAAAGGACGTGGCCAATCTATTAGATGTGTTAAAAGTATTGGGGGCTCTGGCATGCATTTCATGGATTGCTTTTGTAATTCTTTTTTTACTAAAAAAAATACCCAGACCAAATTTCAAACAACAACTGTTAGGCATTACAGCCTTTGTTGGCACAGCCAGCATACTGGTTCTCTTAATAGGTCCGGTAACCGTATTTTACGCATTTCATGAGTGGATATTTCCTGAAAATCATCAGTGGTTTTTCTACTATCAAGAGTCCCTTATGACAATATTAATGAAGGCCCCCGATTTATTTGGTGTCATTGCCATTATATTAACAGTACTTGCTATGGTTATATTTATTGCCATGAATATAACCACCCACCAAACGTTGAATTACTTTACTAAAGCACCCAAGCCTTCAATTAATAAAAAACATTCTAAAATTAAAACCCTTTAAAATTCTTAATGCCCTAAAGCATATTTAGGGCATTAAAATTACTTAACGCTCTAGTATGGCGACCACCCCTTGCCCTCCTGCTGCACATATAGAGATAAGCCCACGGCCTGAGCCTTTTTCATTTAATAACTTAGCCAACGTGCCCACAATCCTGCCGCCCGTGGCAGCAAATGGGTGCCCCGTAGCCAATGAGCTGCCATTCACATTTAACTTAGCTCTGTCTATTTCCCCTAGTACATTCTCTAAATCTAAGTGCTCTTTGCAAAATGCGCTGTCATTCCATACTTTTAAAGTCGCCAATACTTGGGCTGCAAAGGCTTCATGTATTTCATAAAAGTCAAAGTCTTGCAGGGAAATATTATTGCGTTTTAACATTTTTGGCACGGCATAAGCCGGCGCCAGTAGTAAACCTTCTTTATAAGGCGAGTCTTTACCGGTGAAATCTACAGCACTGCTTTCATAATCGGTTAAATAAGCCAATACCGGTAAGCCTCTCTCTTTAGCCCACTCCTCACTGGCCAGCAGAACGGCTGAAGCGCCATCCGTTAGGGCCGAGCTATTACCCGCCGACAATGTTCCGGCATTTTTATCAAACGCTGGTGCTAATGTGGCCAACTTTTCTTTTGTGGTTTCACTTCTCAATAAATTATCTTTATCAAGACTCATAAATGGGCTAATTAAGTCATCCATAAAGCCGTTATCGTAAGCCCTTGCTAAGTTTTGATGACTTAGCCAAGCCATTTCATCTTGTTCTTGACGAGGAATACTCCATGTTTTGGCTGTTATCTCGGTATGTCCACCCATAGAAAGCCCTGTTCTGGGTTCACTATTTCTTGGCAAAGCGGGCAATAAAAAACTAGGGCGAAACTTTGCAAGTGTCTTTAATCTCTGGCCAGTTGTTTTACTGCGATTAAGATTAAGTAGCAAGGTTCTAAATTGGTCACTCACTGCAATAGGTGCATCTGAAGTGGTATCAGAGCCTGCTGCTATTCCTGACTCTATTTTTCCAAGTGCAATTTTATTCGCCACACTAAATATTGCTTGTAAACCCGTACCGCAAGCTTGCTGCATATCGATACAAGGGGTGGCAGCGCTTAAAGTAGTATCCAATAAGCTTTCTCGTGCTAAGTTAAAGTCACGACTGTGTTTCATAACAGCCCCTGCCACTAACTCCCCAACCATTTGGCCTTTAAGGTCGGCTTTATCTACCAAACCTTGAATCGCAGCACCAAGCATTTTTTGATTAGATACACCAAAATAGGCTGTGTTTGATTTTGCAAATGGGATTCTATTGCTTGCCACAATGGCAACGGGACGAGGAAAAGCCATTAAAAACACCTTATGTTAATTACGTCAGTAGTTGAAAGAAGTATAGCAATCATACTATTAGGCACATGGCTTCGCACTTACACAATAAACGACGGGTTAATTGCCTTTAGGCCACTCAATAAGCCAAGGAGCGCCCCAAACATCCAGCTGAGTAGTGACGCTCTCTTGAAGAAATAACGCCCCATGCTCAGGTGCTTGCTGAAAGGTGAAATCTACATTTTGAAAGGTAAATTTAATGGCATAGGCGTGCAGGTATAGTCGATCACTCTTGCTGCCAGCGTATGATTGATCTCCTACGATTGGTGACCCCAGTGATTTTAAAGCTACTCTTAGTTGATGCGTTTTTCCGGTTTTAGGTTTTAACAAACACAGTCTCAATCCGTCGCCTATGGATTGCGAAAAAAACTGGGTAATGCCGGGGTTATCTTTACTGGCTAATAGCTTGTAAGCCCCACGACGCCCTTTTGCCATATCACCAATTATCCAGCCTTGTTTTTTTTTCATGGTTTTAGGGCAAATGGCTAAATAATATTTTTCTATTTCACGCTGGGCAAATAACTCACAAAGCACACTGCAACTTTCTTTCGACTTAGCCAGCAAGATTAACCCTGAGGTTAATTTATCTAATCGATGCACTGGCCAAATGTTATCAGTGCCTAATTGCTTTCGAATTAATGAAACCAAACCCAATTCATCGTCTTCATTATGGAAATTTAAACCATGCGGTTTATTACAAAGCAACCAATCTGGATGATCATGCACTATTTGAATTACAGTCAAGTTTTCACCTACTTTCTAGACTTCTTGGATTCATTTTAACTCTTTTTTTATTCACTCATGACACTTTTGTATTTTCAGCAAACACAAAAAAACCGCAGTGTTGCCACTGCGGTTTTTTATTAGCCTGTTATTTTCTTATACGTTAGAAAATGTTTCGGCCGGAACAATATTACCGTGACGCTCTTGGTGCTTGGCAATAATCCTTTCAGGACGCAATAAGAAACGAGCCAAAGATGGAAGCAACACAAGCGCACCAATCATGTTCCAAACAAACATAAAGGTTAACAAGATACCCATATCGGCCTGGAATTTAATGGGAGACCAAATCCAAGTACCTACGCCAATGGCTAGGGTTAAACCGGTAAAGCATACCGCCTTACCCGTTGTTCTTAACGTTTTAAGATATGCGCTATGCAAGTCTTCGCCGCTAATAATAAGAGCTTCAAGGCGACTATAAATATAAATACCATAATCGACACCTATACCTACACCTAGAGCAATTACCGGAAGAGTGGCCACCTTCACACCGATGCCCATTTGAGCCATTAAGGCCTCACATAAAATAGAGGTCAATGCTAATGGTGTCACAACACACAATACTGCCCTGAATGAACGGAAGGTAATGAAACATAAAGTAGCGACGACAATATAAACAAATACCAACATCATAGTTTGCGCTTTAGCGATAACTTGGTTAGTTGCACTTTCAACACCCGCGTTACCTGATGCCAGTTTAAACTGAATGGCTTCGTTATTTTCATAGCCAACTGCAAAGTCACCAGCTACTTTAACCACTCGATCTAGTGTTTCAGCTTTGTGGTCGTTCAAGAAAATAATCACCGGCACCATTGAACAAGACGGGTTTAACATACCGCTTGGGGCACGCTGCACGCTAGAATTCAAAATATTTTGGTTACGAGATAACGCAGACCACTTAAGGCTTCCCTCATTCATGCCTTTAGACATAAGTTTAGAAACACTTACCAATGACACTGCAGACTGAACCCCTTCAACATTTTCCATGGTCCACATTAGGCGATCAATGGCATCAAGCGCTTCAAAGCTTGCACATTTCTCCTCTGGTGTTTCCGCCATAATCACCATTACATCTGAACTGGTTGAATAATTAGCCACTACAAAAGCATTATCTTTGTTATATCGGCTATCCTGACGAAGTTCAGGCGCGCCTTTATCTAAATCACCAATTTTCAAATCCTGACTGGTTATCAGACCACCAATGGCCAATACAATTGATACTAGAATTGCAGTAATCGCTACTTTAGGTTGAGTAAATTTAGCAATAATTTTCCAAAGGCCTGATTCTGAAGATTCAGATTTTTCAGCGTGACGAATACCAGACTGACTAATACCTACGTAAGACATTAATAATGGCAATAACAATAGGTTAGTCACAATAATCACCGCCACACCAATGGAGGCTGCAATGGCTAATTCTTTAATTACAGTAATATCAATAAATAATAAAGTTAAGAAACCAATCGCGTCAGACAATAGAGCCAGCATGCCAGGAACATACAAACCACGGAACGCCAAACGGGCGGCTACTTCACGGTTTGCCCCTTTGCCTGCCTCAATGGCTATGCCGTTTATTATTTGTACACCATGACTTATGCCAATTGCAAAGACCAAAAATGGCACCAGCATCGAGTATGGATCAATACCAAAACCAATTAAATTCAGAATACCTAACTGCCAAACAACCGCTGTAACCGAACAAATAACCGGAATAATGGTTCCTTTAGGACAACGAGAATAAATAAACAGAAGGAACGTTGTGATGCCAATGGCCATTAAGAAAAACATACCAACATTAGCGGCACCGGCTATTAGATCAGCAATTTTCTTAGGAAAGCCAATAATATGAATGGTGATGTGTTCGCTGCTGTACTTATCACGAACATTTTCTTCCAAAGCCCGCGCTAAATCTTGTGGCTTTAACGCTTCTCCGGTTTCTGGGTCAAGCGCATACAAAGGCACATCAAGCATAGTAGAAGTGAAGTTATTAGAAACTAAACGACCCACCTGACCTGACTTAAGGATATTTTCACGCAATTGGTTAATGCTATCTTCACTACCATTGTAAGTAGCAGGAATAACAGGGCCACCCTGAAAGCCTTCTTCGGTTACTTCTGTCCAACGAACATTAGGTGTCCACAAAGACTTTAGTTTGGATCGGTCGGCGCCTTTAATAAAGAACACTTCATCATTGATTTGACGAAGAGTTTCCATATATTCAGCATTAAAAATATCACCATTTGTACTGGCGACCACTATTTTTACGTTGTTAAGACCACTGCTTAAATCACTGGCGTGACGCATGTGGTTTTTAATGTATTCATGTTCTAACGGAATATATTTAGATGAACGTGAATCCAGCCCCACTTGGCTAGCGTTATAAGCTAGAAATACCGTTAGCGCTAATAGGATAAATAATATAATGCCACGACCGCCAAACAACACACGTTCGACAAAGGGTTCTGTTTCAGGGCTCAGGATGTAATGTTCTGGCTCTGAATTTGGTAAATTGTCTTTACTCATTTTAATCTCCTAACCCTCTACGCTCTTGATGGAAACAGATAAACGATCGCCCAGTTTATCTAAGAGCTCCACACCATTTTCGCCCACTAATACAAAATGGCCTGCTTTACTTTCTATAATGGCTGCGGCACTGCCACGACCAGCACGAATCTTACTTTCCCACTTACGGCCCACATCAATCCCCTTAATAAATGCGCCGCCATTACCCACAATGTAAGCCACTCGACCCAGTCGATCTGTACCACCAATAAGGCTTTGCTCAGTGTGAGTATTCATTAATTTCCAACTGCTACCAAAGTTATCACTGCGCGCTAAATTTCCACGTAAACCAAAGGCAAATTGAACACCTTGTTTATTTAAACTGGTCACGCCAAAGAAGGACCCCTCATAAGGGCTGAACATTTGATCCCACTGATCGCCACCATTAACTGTACGCAGCATTAGTCCAGCTTCACCTACAATCATTAAACGACCATCGCCAGCATCTGCAATGCTGTTTAAGTGGAATCGATCAGGGTTTTCTACGTGGCTTGACCAGTCATTCCAGCTATTACCACCATCTGTCGTTTTGAAGATCATGCCGTAAGCACCAATCACAAAACCGTTTTGCTTGTTTTTAAACCAAACATCCAATAATGGCTTGGTTGATTTATCTTCAAAATCAATAAAGGCATCTTCTAATGCGTATTCTGCATTTTCTAAGGCTTCTTCCACATCAGAAATGCGCGAAGAATTCCCCATGACATTGACTTTTTTAAGTTCATCTTCAAGCTCTGCTTTCACTTGCTTGGCTTGTTCTAGCACCATTTTGTTGGCTTCAAAGCCATCAAACTGCTTAACCCAGGTTTTACCTGCATCGTCAGTTTTCAGAACTACGGCATCATGACCAATGGCCCAACCTGTGGTGGCATCTACGAAGTAAATCCCAGTTAAGGTAGTAATCACAGGGACATTTGCTTGAGACCAGCTAAAGCCATCGTCATCACTAAAAATAATATGGCCACGCTCGCCAACCGCCACTAAACGGTCACCTGCTGAGACAACATCCAGCAATAAAGATTGGGGAGCTTTAAGGGTTTTCATGGCAGGGGTTTGCAATGGATCCTGCCACTGGGCTTGGGATTGCAAAGAAGTGAATGCAAAAGTCGCTATTAAAGCACCGCTCCCCACACTACGGGTGACAGCACCAAACATGGCGCGCACTGAACACAGTGATCGCATCTGTAAATCTCCAAAAAAATTATTTTTTATATTTATAATTAAGCAGTGCAAGAGAGCACTGCTTGTACAAGCTTTTTATTATTTTATCGACCGCGGCGGCGTAATTCCTGTGGAGTAAAGTAGCGAGCACCTGGTGAAACCTGACTAAAGTCAATGGTGGTTCGTTCTTCATTGTCCATTCCTTGAACATGATATCGACGCGCTTGAATGTCATGGAACACATCCATACTTGTCCATACTCCCGGCAACTCATAGAAATTCTTCAAATAAGCCATGCTGACGCGCCATAACTCACCACGTTCATCGTATAAATCAATTACCGCTGCATTCCAGCTATCTTCATCTATGTGTAAACGACGTTTATGATAGATATGACGCTGTCCTGATTTCAATGTGGCTTCAACTACCCAAACACGGTGCTTTTCATAACGGGTGTAATCGGTATTTAAGTGACCAGCCAATAGCAATTTCTCGTAAGAAACCTCAGGAGAACCCACTCGATAATTGTTGTAAGGAATAAAGACTTCTTTTTTACCAATTAGTTTCCAATCGTAACGGCTAGGTGAGCCGTTAAACATATCGGTTTCATCAATGGTACGCAGGCCATCTGCTGCGGCTACCGGTGTATCGTAAGCTAGGTTAGGCGCTTTACGAACACGGCGCTGACCTGCATTGTAGCCCCAAGCTCGGCGAGGCTCTGTCATTTGATTCAAGGTATCATGGGCTAACACGGCACCACCGGCTAAACGGGCGGGTGCCTTTGTGAAAGAGAGGTAGTAAAACAAGACATTGTTTAATTCTTCTGCTGTCATGCCTCTTTTATTATAGTTATGGTCTACTTCGGCTTGTGTGGTAATCAGACTGTAATTACCATCTCGTTGCACGGCTACTTCTGATGCTCTGCGAATTCCATACTCACCACGCCAGCGAGTATTGTGATTCCAAAGCACTTCTAAGCCACTTTGAGGAATCGGGAAAGGGGTTCCACCCACTGCCTCTGTAAAGCCGTTACCATCTTTAACCAATTGGGCTGAAGTGGCATTCTTAAATGTTTTGTCGTATATCCACTGAGGTGCAGAAGCGGTACGACGAGTCTTATAGATGGGCATTTTAAAAGTGGCTGGGTACGCTTTGAATAACGCTTTTTGACCATCACTCAGAAACTTGGAATATTTGCCCATGTTTTCTGCGGTAATAGTAAATAGAGGTACATCACTTGGAAATGGGTCTGGGTGATGTTGACCTGGCTGTTTATAGGAATTAGGGGGAAATTGGATGCCACCACGCCATTCAGGTATGGATCCATCTGCATTACCAGCCACTTCTCCACCCAATGGGGTCAGGGTTGTGCCTAGTTTTTTGGCTTCTTGTTTGGACACCTTTGCCTGAACTATTGAGCTCAAACTTAAGGTAATACACAAACTGGTTAACAAGATACTTGTCTTTTTCATTTTTATTATACCTCCAGCCACGACTAAGAATGACCACAGCTGTAGCTAGCGAAATTAGCACAGGAGTTTCAACTTCGACATGCAATTTATTATTATTGGCCTAGCATATAAAATAAACCAGTGTCATACAACCAAATACGCCACTGGTACGTCTATTCCATAAAGAAATCTAGAATAACTCAGTTTACTAGACTTTTACTGACAACTTCATAGACATCTTTCGACAAACTACCGCTATTTTGAATTTTATCCAAGGCTTCTTTCATCATAATGCTGTTTTCTTTGGCCAGCCGCTTCCATTTGGTCAAAGGCCCTAACAACCTTGATGCTATTTGTGGGTTCAGCTTGTCTAGCTCGATAATTCTATCTGCTAGCCACTGATAGCCATCTCCTTGGACCCCATGAAAATGCCTTAAGTTTTGCCCTGCAAACACCCCAATGACAGATCTCACCTTATTTGGGTTTTTCATGTCAAACGCTTCGTGAGCCATAAGCGCATTGACCGCTTTAACCCCCTCAAGGCGGTCACTACCAGCCTGAATACTTAACCACAGGTTCACCACTAACGGCTCTGACTTCCATTGCTCATAGAATTGAGCTAATACATCCTGTGCAGCTGCTTGAAAATGGCTATTAACAATGGCAGACAAAGCAGCACTTTGATCGGTCATATTGTTGGCCACTTCAAACTGTTTCAGGGCAATATTTAGATATTCCTCCTGGCCACTTTCAGTTAAATATTGCAGACATAGGTTCTTTAAAGCGCGCTGTGCCATGGCGTCAGGCTTAGGTGAATAAACGCCTGAATCGACATTACTTAGATAGGTTTCATGAAATTGCTCGTGAAGTTCACGGGCCAAGGTTTGCCTCACAAAGGTGCGAGCACTGTACAGAGCATGAATTTGAGCCGGGTTTTGCTGCTCAATTAGAAAGTTCAAACTAGGCAGAGTCAGCATATGAGCCAACATAGCCTTGTCTATGTCTTGTTGATTTAGCAATTGCGCAAAAACCGAAGTGAACTTGCTGTCAAGCTGCAAAGTTTTACCCGCTAACACATCATCTGCTAAATCTAAGATAATACCCGATGCCAACGTTTGCCCGGCATCCCAACGATTAAAGCCATCGCTATCATTGGCCATTAGAAACAATAACTGATCTGAATCGTAACCATAGTGCAGCTTAACCGGGGCACTAAAGCGCCTTAGCAAGGAAGGAACAGGCTTACTTGGTACATTTGCGAACACAAATGTTTGTTGAGCTTCTTTTAGTGCCAACACCTGAGTTTGAGCATTAAACTCTCCGCCTGAGATGCAATCAAGCTCACACTCACTTCCATCGTCGAGCATCAACCCGATTTCAACAGGAATATGAAACGGCTGTTTTTTAATTGACTCTGCTGTTTCAGAGCAAGTCTGAGAGATCGTTAATTGATACTGCTGACTAGCTTGATCATAGTGGTCAGTTACTTGCAAAGATGGGGTACCCGCTTGGTGGTACCAATTTCTAAATTGTCGTAAATCTATGCCACTGGCATCTTCCATGGCCTTAACGAAATCTTCAGTGGTAACTGCTTGTCCATCATGGCGCTCAAAGTACAAATCTGAGCCCTTTCGAAATAAATCAGCCCCTAATAAGTTATGAATCATGCGCACCACTTCCGCGCCTTTTTCATAAATAGTCACAGTATAAAAATTTGAAATTTCAATGAAAGAGGCCGGTAAAATAGCATGGGCCATGGGACCTGCATCTTCAGCAAATTGCACCGTTCGAAGTAAGGTCGCATCTTCAATGCGCTTAACAGTGGCAGAACTCATATCGGCGGAAAATTCAGCGTCTCTGAAAACAGTAAAGCCTTCTTTAAGACTTAACTGAAACCAGTCGCGACAAGTGACTCGATTACCAGACCAATTGTGGAAATACTCATGCGCCACCACCGCTTCAATTCGCTGGTAAGCTGAGTCAGTGGCCGTTTTTGGGTTAGCCAATACACAAGAGGTATTAAATATATTTAAACTCTTATTCTCCATGGCCCCCATATTAAAATCATCAACCGCTACGATATTGAAAATATTTAAATCATATTCGCGACCATATACTTCTTCGTCCCATTTCATGGCACGAATTAGCGAATCCATGGCGTAATCACACTTATCTATGTTTTGTGGCTCCACATAAATACGTAACGTCACATCGGTACCCGATTGAGTGGTAAAGATGCTTTCAATGTTTTGCAAGTCCCCTGCAACCAAAGCAAATAGATAACAAGGTTTCTTGTGTGGGTCCTGCCAGACCGCTAAATGACGGTCATTTTCCAGCTCTTGGGTTTCGCAAAGATTTCCGTTTGATAATAAAACGGGGTACTTACTTTTATCGGCAATAATACGTGTTTCAAAAACGCTCATTACATCAGGGCGGTCAAGGTAATAAGTGATGCGACGAAAGCCTTGGGCTTCACACTGGGTACAGAACATTTTGCTGGATTTATATAAGCCTTCTAAAGCGGTATTTTCCTGAGGCTTTATTTTGGTTTGAATCGAAAGGTTAAATTGCTCGGGCAAATCACCAAGAGTCAATGTATCTGGGGTTAATATGTATTGACTTTCATCACGAGCAACACCATCTACTGCGATGCTTAATAGCTCAAGCTCTTGGCCGTCTAATACTAAATTAGATGTGGGCGATGCATTCGAACTTTTATTGAGAGCCATCTTCAAATTTGATGAAACAATGGCGTAATCTTCAAATAACTCAAAGGTTAATTGAGTTTCTTCGATCAAGTAATCTGGCGCTTGATAATCTTTTAAAAATATCGCTTTTGGCTGAGCATCTTTCATTAAAGTATCCCTTAAATTAGCAATCAATGGCAACGTGATAAGATGTATATTTTCGTAGGTTAATAACTCCGCTATCAAGAATTAAATACTGCCCTTTAATTCCCATTAACGTCCCTTCAACCACAGGGTTTTTATCTAGGTTAAAACTGCTGACCTTGGTTGGGTATTGGGTCACTGGGTATTTAAATGCGTCTTGAAAACCATCGTAAACCAGCTGAACGGCTTGCAAACCATATTCAGCTTGCAACTCTTCTATTTCTTCGTGACACAATTCAAACAGCTCATCTCTTTTTTGCGCTAAATCCAATTCATCTGCATCTTGTTTTAACAGTGTGCGCCAATTAGTTTTGTCAGCCACGTGCTGCTTAAAGATCACTTCAAGTAAACCCGACAATTGTCGGGTAGCCACCCGAGCTATTGGCATGGCCTGCATGGCGCCCTGATCCAACCAACGGGTGGGCACTTGACTGTGACGAGTAATGCCCACTTTTATGCCCGATGAATTGGCTAAATACACAATATGATCCTGCATGCAGAATTCCTCTCCCCACTTAGGGTCACGGCATGTACCTTGATCATAGTGACATTTTTCTGGGCTCATTATGCAGCGATCACATTGCGCTAATTTACTAAAACATGGATAGCAATACCCTTGCGCAAAACTTTTATTGGTTTTTCGTTGGCATTCCTGACACTTAATATCCCCTTGGTACTCTATGCGTATCGGCTGACCAATCTTTTCATTGAGGGATATTAATTGCTCATCTAATCTCAGCTGGTATTGCGCAATCCCAGCTTCTGGTGAGATGTGCATTTTTCGAAGGTAACCCTGGTATGCCATAAATAATGTTCTACATAAATAAGTGTAAATAAATTGAGACTAAAAATTACTCAATAATTTTAATGGTTTGCGTGTCGTTGGCGGCTTTCTTTTTTCGTTTGTTGCTCATATCCACATAACCCACCCGGTCTGTCTCGGCGATATTATTCAGATGCTCATAACGTATTAATGCTTCAAGTGAATGAGATTTCTGCTCTTTTGTCATGATGCGCCCATCACCCCAGCGCCCCAACTCAACGGCTTGCTTCATATTCAAATAAATTTCAGGTGTCATGGCATTAATTAATTCATCAACATTCATTTTTCAATTCTCTAGATATTTTCAATTAATTTAGCGGCTTAATTTTTTCAAAGCCAAGATAGGCAAGAGAGAAAATCAACCCTCCTAACAAGCCTCCCATATGGGCAGCATTGGCCATATTGAAAAGTCCAATACTGGAAAATACGCCGCTCACGCCCAATAAAAGCCATATGGCAGCCACATAAAAAAGTGCTTTAGGAATGCCTAAATCCTGCTTAAAATATTGATACACGCACGCAAACGCCATCAAGCCATAAACCACACCAGACAGGCCACCAAATAATGGGCCTGACGCCCAAAGCTGAGCGAAGTTACCCAGCAATCCCAACAAAACGATCATGCCACTATAAAATACATGCCCTACACTGCGCTCAAGAACACTCCCTAAATACCAAAGTGACAATGCATTAAATACTAAGTGCTCAATACTAAAGTGCAGAAATATAGGGCTTATGGCATGCCATGCAAAGCCAGCCCCGTCATAGTAAAACCAGTCCCTTGGGTAGTACTGCATTTGCGCCATTAAAAACAGCTCAATAAAATGACTTCCCAGCTGAGTCACTAACGCCACCAGCAAACTAATCACGATTAACGCGCTAGTCACTGGTGCGGCTTTAAGGTTTTTAATGTTCACAGTTCTTTGCTGATTTAAAAACTGCCTTTGGCAATATTTTTTTACAGCCAGCGCAGCATTCGGGTCATTTACCCAAAGCTCTGTTTTAGCACCGCTCGTCTTCACTTGGTAAGCGATAGCTTGCTTATCTAATTTAGGTAGAATCTTTTCCAGAGCGTGTTGATTATCAAAAACAAATGCTAATGGCATGATTAATCTTCTTTGCGATCAACACGTACCCAAACAAATTTGCTGGGATCTAAGTGTGTTTCACTATCCATTCGATAAGCTGCCAAGCGCCCATATTTCACCGCACTGTAATCAAGGCAAGCGATATTTGGAGTTATAGGGCCAGGAATGCCTTTCATCCAGTAATGGCCAATAAACAATGCTTTCTCTTCAGGAGCATAATAATGAAGCTGTGCTCGATCACTGTCGGTTATGGGGCGCTCAGCGATATCTTCCGGTAAAGGGTCGGGCTGAAACACCACTTCGTCATACACAACAGGGTCTAACTCCCAAAATTTAGTTCGAAAGAAGTGCCTAACAAAACCGTCTTTGGCGGTAATACTGCGCCCATCAGGTAATTTAAGAGCCGTCCCTCTTGTTAAGCGATCAACCAAACGTCCAGCAAATGAATCACGGTCCATGGAGGCATGTAAAAACTCCTCATTCATATGATTGCAGCCCTGAGTGGCTTCCATTTCATTAATGAGTTCTTGATCCCAGCAAGCATGCACCGCTCTGAAGTGTTCAAATTCTTGATATAAAGGCAATGTTAAAAACCAAGACAAGTGGTCGCGCCATTCTTGCGGGTAAGGGGCAAACTGCTTTAACGTTTCATCTACAATAAAACTGTTTCGTGAAGTGTGCTCACGTAAATGAGGGTATGGGCTTCCAGGTCTTGAAGGTGTACAAAAAGCCAAGACATTGTATTCATGATTCCCCATGATCAAATGAGCATGTCCATGTTCAACCATGTCGCGCACAACGGTTAATGCCAATCGAATATTAGGGCCTCGATCGACGATGTCACCAATAAAAACCACTTTACGGCTCTTATGCTGATAAACACCATTGATCTTTTTATATTCCATTTGCTCAAGCAAAGCACACAGGGTTTTACCGCAGCCGTGCACATCACCAATAAGATCATAGCCCTGCACAGCAGCCATGCTAGCCTTCTCCGTTTTGGGCTGCCCAGCCAAGTTTAGTGCGGCAAGTTTCGTAAAAATCATGATCCACAGGGTGAATCAGGCGAGCCTTATGAGCCAGTTTGCGAATGGTCACGGTATCCCCAGGAGCCGCGGTTATATGCACTTGACCATCACAACTGATCTGCGGATAGATGTCGATTTCTTCACTGATGGTGATTTTAATTTCACTGTTGGCATCCACCACGATTGGACGAGAACTCAATGTATGGGGAAACATGGGTACTAACGCCACCGCATCTAATTTAGGATGCATGATGGGGCCGCCGCCACTTAACGAATAAGCAGTTGATCCAGTGGGAGTACTGACAATCATGCCATCACTGCGCTGGTGGTATACAAACTGACCCTCGATGGTTAAATCAAAGGCAATCATACGGGCTGATTTACCCGGGTGTAGGATCACATCATTAAGTGCTTCGCCATACCCTATGGGTTCACCATTTCTTTTCACTTCGGCTTCCAGCATAAAGCGCCGTTCGGTAACGTACTGCCCTTCTAATACCTCGGCTACTTTTTCTTCAAGGTTATTGGGACTAATATCGGTTAGAAACCCTAAACGACCACGGTTAACCCCTAAAATGGGCACATTCGATTTCGCCAACGCCCGAGCAGCGCCCAGTAAGCTCCCGTCACCACCCACCACAATTACTAAATCACAAATTTCACCCATCATTTTAGGGCTGCAAACCTGTAGACCGTGACCCATCATAACGGAAGCAATTTTCTCCTCCAGAATGATGTTAATGCCTTCTGAGGCCAAAAAACGTCGCAAGCGCTTAATGGTTTCGATAACCTTAGCGCTGTTAAGTCGGCCAATGATGCCAACATTACGAAATTCATCCATTTTAAATACCGCGGAAATTTGTTAAATATTGCGCTATTTATATCATAAATACCGGCCTAATAGGACAGGTGAATCCACTCCCTATGCAATTAATTGACCCAAAAGTTAGGCAATTACAGTGGAGCATTAATAGCCCTGAACTGGCCTATGCCAATGAAGTGCTACCACTAAAAAGCCAAGCCGATTCCTGTTTAAACCATTGGCTTACGGCACTTGATCAAAAACCAGACACACTACACCGGTTTTTAGAGACGAGAAAGACCCAACGATTAGGGCTCTACTTTGAAAGCCTCTGGCAATTTTACCTAGAGAATGGGCCAAACTGGCAGCTGCTAAATCATAATTTACAGATCATTGAGAAAAAGCAAACGCTGGGAGAGCTCGACGTATTGGCACACAATGCTAGCCTGGGTTACCTGCACATGGAGCTGGCGGTGAAATTTTATTTACAACAGCCCAATCAATCAGGCCAAGAAACCCACCATTGGCTAGGCCCTCAAAGTCGAGACCGACTAGACATAAAGCTAAAAACATTAAATGAAAAGCAATTTCCGATATTGAATCACCCTCAATGCCAAGCGTTACTGACTAACCTTGAAATAAAGCCACCCATCCACCAGCGCTTAATATTAAAAGGCTATTTATTTCACCAGTTTAATCATACCTATTCACTGCCAATAGATGTAAATCCACAGTGCCATATGGGAGAGTGGTTGCATCAAAAGAACATCACTGAATTAACACATGCGCATGACACTTGGGCCTTTGTGAAGAAACCACAATGGCTCGGCCCATTAAAACTGCCTAAATTAGAAAGCGGTTGTCTAATTATGAACAAAGAAAAGGTAAATGAATTTGTCCGTAATCATTTTTTCAGTAGTCCAAATAACTATGCATTAATTTTAATAAAACTCGCTGAAAAACAAAATGCTCATGAGGAGATAAAACGCTATTTCATTGTGGCAGACGCTTGGCCCAATGTTTAATTAATGACTCTTATCTGTACGCTTTATGGGGGCTTAGATTAATTAACTCGTTTAAAAAGCAATACTGGGACGCAATACAAACGATGTTGTTGTTTCATCTATCAGTAATTCGCCCTTATATTTCCGGGGGGTATCTCGTACAAAGCCAATTCCCAAAGACACCACCCAACCCTTTTTCACGATGGGGATTTTTTTATCGACAATTAACTGCTGACCTATGGTGGCACCAGTTTCACGATCCATTCTATATTTAAACTCAATGCCGCCGTTTTCTATCCAAGAGTATATATCCCCTTTTTCTTGTACCCTTTCTCGCTTAAGTGCCACATAAAACTCATCTGTGATCAATGGATTATCATGTATTTTAAACCCCAATCTAAAAGACCAGCTTAAATTTCTATCACTTAAAATTTGATCACCTTTTAATTTCCACTCAAATTCACCCCAGCGATCATCTACCAACTTGTTTTTACGAATATGCAGATGCCCGTAGCTGGCCAAATACCCCATGAAACCTTTACTCTGTATTCCTGAGCCATCGGCTGATTCATACTTCACCATATTGCCTAAAAATAAAGATAACGCATAAGGCTCTTCGAAACCCGCGGTGGCCACTTCGACTAAATTTAAATCTTGGGTGACTTTCATATTGTCGTATATGCCTGAGGCATCATCACTTTTTAAGATCACGCCCAATACGGGCATGGGGTTAACACTGGCTTCCACCAAAACAAAGCGCGGTAAATAAGAGCGGTAAAATAAATCGCGGTACACTTCACTTTCTGAGCGCTCACCTAGCTCAGGCACAGGGGAGTCATCAAGGGTTTTGAAATAAGCAATATTTGTGTAATACGGGTCCAGTTCGTGCTCCCACTCACCAGAACTCCCATACACATGGGCACAGCAACCAATACTTAGCAGCCATAAAATCCGTTTTAGTCGCTTGTTAACACTTTCTTGCCGCCCCATACGCCCCTCAAAGCGGCTAAGAATGAACCGCTTTTAAAAGTGTAGAGGTAAATAAACTTATTTGGCGCTCTTTATGTGGTTTTTTATCAGTACCACTATCATTAGCATCAGCCCTGTCACACCGCCTAAAAAATGCGCATCGACCACCACATACCCGCCGATCATCTCCCCGACGCCTGTGTCCTCATACCAGGGGCTTTGCTCCCATATAAGTTTGGCTGAAATCAAAACCACAATGAGAACGCGACGCCAAGTTTCAAGCCAACGACTAAAAAAGGCGGCTAATATGAGCAACCCATGCAACACGCCAGAGGCCCCTACGTAAGTGGACACTTCGCCTTTCATGTACATCACAATTGATATGCATAATGCACTTATTAGATAGAAACCCCACCAGCGCCAAGCAGGCCCCCTAGGGTGCATCCAAGCCACCAACAACAAACCACCTGAATTAAGCAAGGCATGGGCCCAACCTAAGTGAACAAAATGAGCACTCAATAGACGCCACCACTCTCCTTGCGCGATAGCCAAGTGATCAAAGCGCAATAATTGGGTAATGAAGGAGCCGCCTGCATTAAGCAGCAAAACCATCACTAACATGACGAGGGGCCAAAAAGAAACAGGGTAACGACGCAAGAAACTAAGCATGAAAAACGCTTTAACAGGAAAATGCTGACTCTAACAGCCAATGAGAAATATCACAAAGCAGCGTAAGCAGACAACACAAAACAAGACCGACTATCGAACTTCCTGATCTTGTTTTGTACGTCTTAATAAAACCCTAGCAAGGATTTTTAGGGATGCCATTTTATCCCCTTAGATTTTAAATGAAGGCAATCTGAGTCTAGGCTGGAACCGCAGTATTCGCTTCATCAAACGCACGACTTTGGCTGGCTGCCAAGGTTTTCTCAAGGCCGCCCAGAGCCGCTAATAAAGACTGACACATGGGCACCATCCAATTGCAGCTTACTGCAAATTCATGGGCAAACTTGGCTTCTTGAGGATCTGAAGAGCTTGGCGCATCATCATCTTCCATCAGTAATTTAATACGCTTTACACCCAAATCTTCTTCTAACATTAGGCTAATGTCTTCACGCCACACCAATGCCAATTTACTGGCTAATTTACCCGCATCTAAGTGCACGGTAATTTCCTCTGCCAGTAAATCTTGATTTTTAACCTTTACTACGCCTGCTTCAGGCTCTTGAAGCTCAACCTCTTCCCCTAGACTCCACTCTTCGGGTAATTCATTCGGGTGACTTAACCAGCGAGTCATCATGTGACTTGGGCTCACATCACTATTGGCCAAAGATACCGGCAGAGTGCCAAGGGTTTCACGCAGCAATGCGGTGGCGTCATCGGCGCTTTTAGCACTTGAAGACAAAACAAATAGCCAGCCCTGGCGAGGAAATATCAATATGGGAATTTTTGAAGCCTTAGTAAACGCCTTAGGTAATAATTCTAAGGTAAGATCTTCTTTCATTTGTTGACGAATTTTACGACTGGGCGCATACCCTTCAGCGGCTTCAAATTCTTCTACTTTCGTCTGTAAATATTCATTTACCACGGAAGCTGGCAGTAAACGACGCTCTTGTTTAAGCATGATAAGCTGAGCGCCATGGGCTTCAAATACCCATTCACCGTGATGTACTGGTGCCACCCAACCTTGGCTTATTTGCTGCTGTGACAAACAAGGCTCAAACGCTTTTTTAGACAGCGCTTCTGAAATACCTTCAAGAGAGGGTAAGGGCTTATTAAGAACGTACCATATAAAATTTCTAACTTGCATTAGCCCATTTCCGCAAAAAACGGGCATTATGCCTAACATCTATTAACACAAACAAGTGCTAATTTTGTCCGTTATTCCCTCTCATTAACTGACCAGAGCAATTTTTAGGTCAAGCGTTAACTCTAAAAGACATTGCCAATCCCTAATGCTTTAAGATTAATCTCGTGATCATTTTAAGACGTTTTTATCTCAAAGTAAGACAAATCATTGACGCTTTCCCACGCCTTAATGCTTTTACCTCAGCAAAGCTTGTTCAGCTTAACAATCTAGTGATATAAGAGTGCCGTGCAGTTCCATAATAATAAAGAGTCACCCAATGAAAACGCTACCACTCACCCTCGCACTCAGTATGATCGCCTCCATTTTCATGTGGAATTCAGCCCAAGCTTTCACCATTGATGATGTTACATTGCAAGATACCATAGCGGCCACCCAAGAACGTCCTGAGCTCACATTAAACGGCGCGGCTCTTAGGGAAATGTACTTTCTCGTAAAAACCTACGTCGGTGCCTTGTATTTAGAAGAACACAATGAAGACCCTGAAGTGATCCTTGCCAGTGAAACTCACAAGCGCATGGTGTTTATTACCCTACTTAAGAAGGTCAGCGCTCGGCGCATTGCCAATGCCCTGCAAGAAGCACTGGTGGTGAACTTAACGGCGGATGAGCATAAAGCACTGGACAAAGAATTAGCCCAAATGCTGAGTTATTTCGAAGGCAAGATGTATGAAGGGCAAGAAACCTCATTTGACTATATTCCAGGAAAAGGCACTCGTATTACCATGAATGGTGAAGTAAAAGGCATTATTCCTGGAAAAGCCTATTTTCAAGCCATGCTGTCGATTTGGATTGGCAAAACCCCTGTGGGCCGCGATTTTAAAGAAAGTATATTAGGCCTTCACATGCCTAAAGTGCCTGCTCAAGTCGCCAATCAATAAGTTACTACACAAATTTAAAGCTCACTTATTTAAATAGTGAGCTTTAAACACCTCCTCTCCCATACTGGCAATCTGCATATCAATCATGGCCCTAAACGGTTTATTCAAAGCATTAAATTGGCTACTGTTTGAAAGATAATTACAATACAGGGTTATGGCTTCAAGTGTGGACACGCCCCCTGAAATATTAGAAGCACGAATTTGATACTGACTAGGTGGTGCATTCTTTAAAATAATCCCAGGGAAATTGTGCAGCCAAGGATTAAGATGCCATATTTTTTTGGCTTTTCGCCAAGTGCCATCCAAGACAATTAATGTATCGACATTTTCGCGTTCACCACCGCTTCCCTGAACATTATTTTCACTAACATCCAATTCAACACAGTGCTCACTTGGAAATAAAACCCGGCACTGTTCTTTGTTTTTTAACAACACTGACAAGTCCTGGTGCTCACAAAAATCTTCTCCCACCCAAACTTGCAATGGTGATAAACATTTTTGCAAAATAGGAACGGTGGCAAGTGCCTGTTTTTGCTCGGATGGGTGCTGTAGAATCAGCACCTTACAAGGCGCCTGTAGATTCACTAAATGTGCACATAAACACACGTTTTCTGGGCGATCACATCGATCACATAATTTTCTTGGCATATTGCTACAAATGCAGATTTTATATCAGGATAAACACCTTATTGTGGTAAACAAACCTTCAGGATTGTTGTCACAACCGGGCAGTATAATAGACAGCGTTCATACTCGCTTGCAGTCTCAATTTGGCTTTGTGGGCTTGATACATCGTTTAGATCAAGCCACATCAGGGGTAATGGTACTGGCTTTAACCCCTTTTGCGCTATCAAACATTGCAAAACAATTTCAAGACAGGCTTACCTTTAAGGTATATGAAGCAAGAGTATTTGGCCGATTACCAGCTAGCAAAGGCCATGTAGATTTGCCGTTGCGTTGCGACTGGCCAAATAGACCACGCCAAGAAGTACATTCAGAGGGCAGACAATCTTTAACCCATTGGCGCCTATTACAAATTGAAGATAACTGCAGCCGAGTTGAATTGATTCCCCATACAGGGCGCTCTCATCAACTCAGGGTACATATGAGTGCCATGGGCTTTCCGATGGTGGGTGACTATTTTTATGCACCCCCAAAGGCCCTTAATTTATCCCCACGCCTTCATCTGCACGCAAAAACCTTACGCATTAAGCACCCCATGACCGGGCAACCGTTAACGTTTCAGTGTAAAGCCCCGTTTTAAAAAGGCTTAAGCTTTATTGGTGAATGAAACGCTTATTTTATTGATCGATAGACGCTTGAGGAATCACTGGGGTAGGCTTTTTGTTTTCATCAATGGCCACAAAGCTAAACGAGCCGGTGATGGCTTTTTGGCTGCCATCTTTGTATAAGCTTTCCACATACATATCCACTTGTACTTTTAAACTGGTGCGCCCCACTTCAATGACATTGGCCACTAACTCGACTACTGAGCCAGCTGGCACAGGGTGTTTAAAGTCAATTTTATCTGAACTCACCGTCACGATGTTTTGACGAGAAAACCGTGTGGCGGCAATGAAAGAAATTTCATCCATCCACTGCAATGCAGTTCCGCCAAAAAGGGTGTCATGATGGTTAGTGGTATCTGGGAAAACTGCTTTTGTCACGCGAGTTTGAGCTTGTTGCTTACGGTACTCAATGATTTCGTCCAACGACATAATAGACCTTAGTGCCAATAATTTCGCCGGACAGCATGAGCCAGCAAAGATTAAATTACCAATGATTTATTTTCATTTAATTGGTGAAAAATGCTATTAAACTAGGCTAAAGATCCAAAGCACTGGCCTTGGGAGTTCTGCACAAAAAATACTGCTTCTTGCTCTGTTAACCAGTTTTGCGCTTGCTCTTCTTTTAGCATGGCAATGGTGGCTAAACTGCCGCTTACCAAACATTGAGAGGATGCCACCGACACTGTGGCACAGTATTCCACCGGCCAGCCAGTTTTAGGGTTAATGATATGGCAATAGCGCTTGCCGTTAATCATCATAAAACGCTCATAGTGACCGCTCGTGGCAATGGCGCCTTGCATCAACGGAATGTTCACAATGGCTTTCGCCGGGTTGTTAGGATCACGTATACCAATGAGCCATGGAGTTTGATCAGGCTTCTCACCTACCACCGCCATGTCGCCCCCTAGATCCACCAAGCCATGTTGAATTCCGTTATTAAATAAAATCTGCCGGGCACAATCTGCTGCGTATTCTTTAACCACACCACCTAAATCAATTTCCATATGTTTAGGTAAATAAAGCGTTTGACCATCCCAATTTAGTTTGTGAAAACCTACTTTTTTAAGAGTATGTTCAATGGCCATTAAACTGGGTAATTTGGATGATTTAAAATCCCAAATTTGCCTAAACACACCTGAGGTAATATCAAAAAGGCCATCACTTAATGCATAGCATTGAGCGGCATAATTGATTAAGCCAGCCGTTTCTGCGTCAACCTGCACAGAAGCAACTCCTGCCTTCTCATTAATGCTGGATAACACGCTGTCCTTGATAAACCGGGAATATTTTTTTTCAAGTAGCAGCACTTCCTCTTCAGCAAGCTGAAGTGCATTTTGAATAACACTGGAGGACGAATGATAAACACAAAAAGCACATGGACTGCCCATGGCTTTAAATTGATGAACTTGATACGTCATTTCATTACTAGAAATCGACGACCTAGAAGTGATAGTCAACGCCTAAACTCAAGGTTGTAAAATCTACTAAGGCGGGGGTTTCTGAGCTTTCAGCCCCAGTTAAACCCCAATCTTCCGAGCTTAAATATTGGCTCATGCCCAATGTAAAACTCATGTCTTGGTGATGATATTGGATATCAATTCCTACCGATATGGCGCCATAAGCCGATAATCGAAAATCATCACTGTAAAATTCACTGGTACTGGTGCTGTCTACTGAATAAAAATCCGCAGCGTGTTGCCAGTGGTAGCGAATATTAGGTGCAAGCGTTAGATGCAAACCAGCCAATTCTGTATCTTTCCAAATACTACTGGTAATAGTGTTGGCTAAAATACCCCAATCATCTTGGTAATAACGGTAATCTAAATGCCACGCCATGCCGCCCCATTGGGTTAAGTAATAGCGATACTGCACTGACAAGGTATTTTGTTCACGCAGCTCTGGGCGATCATCCCGAGTACGATAAGGGTCAGATAAATGCCCCGCTAAACGGGTATAACCAAACCCCACTTGCAAGGTGCTGAATTTATCAATGACTTGCGAGACCCCTTGATACATAGAAAAGGTACGCTTGGTTTCGCCATCAGCCTCTTCTCGGCCACCACCAAATAATTGGGCCTGAGTAGGTGATAGTTCATCGTAAGAAAGACTAGCTGAAGCCAATAAAGTAGTGTGCTTTTCAAATAACTCCAGTGCACCAGATAACCCGAAGGCCAATGAGTTGTAATCATTTTCAGTGGACATGGCAACGCTTGTGCCTAAGCTGCCATCTTCGAAGTATCGAGTTCCCAGTACGCTGGCATCGAATCTAGACTCTTCAATGGAAGCACCACTCATGTGAACCTCAGTTTGGCCGCTGCCATTCACACTGCTGCCATAAGGACTGGCGCCACTCATGGTTTCATAACTCACATTGGTATCTAAACTGTACTGTTCAAGAACAGGAGTAAAATACCGAATTTGCAGAATATCAATATTATAACGACCTGTATTACCACCATTAACTCGTTCCACAGGCATTTCTGCTTCTTGATATTGGGTGTAACGCAAACTTAAGGTTTTTTTATCTGGAGCCACCATGGCGGTAGCAGCATTGGGAATGGCTAATGCAGACATGGTCAGAGCAGAAAGTGCCGTTTGTTTTTTAATCAAAATTTTGTATTCCAAAAGCCGCTAGCATTTAATTACAACCACAACCGCCACCAGCGGCCTGCCCGCCGCCAGAAGCGCCTTCTTTACTAAAATAAATGTGGTTATTCAGTATCGCCTTTTGTGCAATGGGAGCCCCTTGCATATTCGGCTTAGCCAAATTCCCTCTCGCCCACGGCTTAACTGTGCTGCAAGCACTTAACAAAAAAGCCATTAAACAAGTCATTAAGATTAGTTTTTTACTCATCATTTATTTCTTTCTTAAATAAGAAATGACTTCACTGCGAATGCCTTTCATGTCTTTAGGCTTAAAGCCCACGTGAATTTTTTGTACACGACCTTTCTTATCAATCAAGAAAGAAGTGGGCATACCCGGTAGTTCGTATTTTTGAGGAACTTTGCCTTTTGGATCTAATAAAACTGGATACACCACTGGAAATTGTTTTAAAAAGGTTTTTGCATCTTCAGTGTCTTCATCTAAATTTACCGCCAATACTTCGAAACCTTTTCGCTTTAATTCACTTCGTAACTCATTGAGTAATGGCAAAGATTGACGACAAGGCCCGCACCAAGAAGCCCAAAAGTCTAAATACACCACTTTACCACGATATTTTTTAAGGCTTTCGTATCTTCCAGATTCAAGGTTCTTAAGTTTGAAATTTGGAGCCATGTCCCCCACCGATAACGCCATTACCGAGTTAGATACAAAAATTAAAGCGGCCAATATTAAAACGCGCATCATAAAACCATTCACTCCCTAATAACGCTAAAATAAGCTTAGCACCTGCTGTGCAATTGGAAATTCCAATGTGGCAGTTGCCTGATCAATACCCGCCAATCGGCGCAGTTCTTTTTGCACATGAGCGGGCGTTGGTATTGTACCAGCTTCGTCATACAAACCTGTGGATGAGTTCACAGGCAATGCACGAAATTGTGCGTTGCTGGCACCAAAGACCTTACCACCGGTAATATTTGTACTATCATGCAGCACAATCATGCTACTGACTGGCCAATGATCTTTACCTTGTCCAGAGTTGTAATAAGGGGTGCGACCAAAGTCACTGCCCATCACCACGGTAGTTTTATCAGCGATCCCCAATAACGTTAAGCACTGCATTAGATAATCCACGCCTTCAAATAAATCCCCAAGACTTCGAGTTTGGCTGACATCATGGTTACCATGGGTGTCAAACCCGCCACTATTTAACATCACTGCCGCACTTAATCCGGCTGAAAATGCTGAGGCAGCCACTTGAGCTTGTGTTTTAAAGCCTCTATTACGGTTATACATATGATCACTGGGGTTTAAGTGCTCGTTTAAGGTATCCACTTTTTCTTTCATGGCGCCAAGATTCGCGTCCTCTTGCCTCACCGATAACATCTGCGCCAATTGCTTTCGCCTTAGTGGCAACGTTTCTTGTTCTTGTTGGCGCAATAAGCGCTGTTGCTGCGCATCTAATACCGCTTGATATAAATCGATTTCATCGTCGCTGCTGCGATAAAAATAACCATTGGTATTGTCTTGAAAATTTGAATCCGCCAGCTCGCTTAAATAACTGGCGTTGTTAGCGCGTGCGCGTGCTACCAGTCCTGCAGTTTCGTCATAGCCGCCATTACTAATAAATGACATGGGTAAACTGGGCGCCGTAGCACCCGCGTAAAGAGCTGCAAAACTGGGGTAACCCATATCTGCTTGACCACTCCAAACAAAGCGATTTCCTGTGGCATGGTTATTGGTGCCTGTATCCACGCCATTAATGACCGTCATCCGCGACCCATATGTTTGAAATAAATTATCGAACTGATCTTCAATTCGGTCATGCTCAGTTTCGCCAAACGCATCAGGTATGTCACTCCACTGTATGTTGCCCACCTTTTTATTTTCATCCAATGCCACGCGATTAACCGATCCATCATAACCATTAAAACTGCCGGCTCTATCTGGATACGCTTGATTCAGGCCTTTGGGGTCGCAAAATTGAGTAGGGTCCCACCCACCGCTGGCGTTCACCATCACAAAGAAGTGGGGCACTGTGGCGGCACCAAAAGCGCGCTGCATGGTAAAAGGCATAGTGCTGCCAAGACCGCTTATCATTAAATTTTGAAGAAAATGACGACGATTCATTTGGTTTTCTCCTACTCAAAAATAAAGCGGTAATCGGATATTAAGTACGCTATAACAGCCGTCCAAGCTCGAATCACATAATTGTCATCTCGGTTAATGCGCGCTTCACCCGACAACTCTTCACCTGTATCAGGGTGTTCGTAAGCATCACAACGCCAGTTTAGATACACACTGGGGCGCACTGTAAAACGCTCATTGTCTTGGGCATCTTCTTTTAATGCTTGATTGCCCTGTAGCCATATCTGTTGAAATAGAGCATAAGTATGATTCACCTCGTCACTATTGGCGGTGACATCTTCAGCCAATAAGCGCCAGTGCAGGTATTGAATATTGTGCTTAATGGCGGCGATATTTGACTCTAATTCAAAACCATCTTTATCTTGAGGCACCGTATCGGTACTGACATAAGGAAAAAGCAAACGCAGGTTTTCTTGTGGGCTGCGGGTGCGCACAAAATCTGGGGCCACAGTGTTACACGACATTTCCACCGCCATACGCTGCTGCATTGCGATCATGATGCCGTTAGGGTCTTTAATGCGTGTAGTGACGTCATCACTGTCCATGCCCCCAAACAAAATTTGATTATTGGTGTTATCTAAATCAGACCAAGTATTGCCCAGAACTGATTTTAATTTTTTCTGCAATTGTGCAGGTTCAATTAACCGGGAAGAGCCTGTATTCGCATCTACTAAATCACTGCTTTGCGTTAACACATTGGCACGAAAATATGGGCTTTTTAATATGCCTTTAACTGCCACCTTGATATTGAAATTTTGATCTTGCATCTCAAGCGCCACGGCATCAAGTATTTCACTTTGCGCATCAACCGCCGCCTTTACAGCTTCACTTGAACCTTGGTTTGCCACCAATGTGTCGGCACCGATTAACCCCTGATAAATAATTCGGGTAACCGCACGACGATACCTTGGGTCATCAGCAATTTGCTGACCAAGCCAAGACAGTAAATTACTAAATACGCTATTGCCGCCAGAAACCGGCGCCACAGTACCGGCAAGCCCTGGGGGCTGTATGCCGTCACTGCTCCAGTTATTGTCATTGGTTTGAGTGGTGGTTTGCACGTAACGTCCAGTATCTGTCCAGTGTTGAAAAGAGGACGCCACGGGATCCATAATGTGATGACAGCTGTAGCAGGCTTGATTTTCAAGGGTTGGGTTGCTGCTGCCTAAATCAATGGCATCTTCAGGGCGAGCCCCTTCAATGGCTAAAATGTCGGTGTCTAAAAACAAGTCAAAAATAGTGCTGGCCCGTGCTCTATTTCGATTAGTAAAGGTGGTGGGAAAGCGATTTAAAAACATCACTGAACTTAATATGCCCGCATGAGGAACCCCGGAAGCGCTCCATTCAGTGGCCTTATTAATACGGGCTGGTAAAAAGTGATTTGGATTGAAAGGTAAAAGTGTTTCCCGTGAATCGCGGCACTGCCAATACTGATTTTGCGCACTTATTTGCTGAACGCTGCTGGCCGCTTCAAATGCATCGTCTGGATTTTCACCACTGACCAGCTGCGCATCATAAGACTTTAAGCTGTACCAGTTGACCATTATATAATCGGCCGCCACCACATCGGTAATGGGCAGGTTTTGCTTGGCAAGGTGACGCACCAACTGTAAGGGTTCACGGGCCAGCGCATCATTGGTAACCACTTGATAACAGCGGCGTTGGTCATCCTCGATGGTTGCGTCATCGTTAAACCAATAAACATTTTCAAAATCGTCTTGGCTAATTAAACGCAGGGCACCATTTTCGTCGTTACTGGTGATGTATTTATCGGTTAGTAATTGTTCATTGTAAAAAGACATGAGACGCTCATAAAAGGCTTCGTCTTCCAGTAATAAATCTAACGCCCCATCAAGGCCATCCTCCCCTTGGGTGTCCACTAAATCTTGCTCTTGCTGGGTAGGTAAACGGCTAGCAAGGTGCATGGCAGCTTTACGTAACGTGCCACGGGCATCAAGGTTTTCAAGCCCTTCTAATTCTGAGCGCACTGAACCAAAACTTCTGTCATGAAAAGCCGCTAATATGTACTCAGCGGTGTCTTGGGCGCAGTCACCGCTACATAGGTGCTCATTACCGCCTGTGGGCATGGTTTGTTCTATGTACTCACTTAATTCAGACAAACTGCCACATTGGGCGCAATTAATCACCGTGCCGCCTGGGCCCCCTGAGCCGTCGCTTCCATGACAGTTGGCACATTGGGCAATATATTCCACCCGACCTTGCTCATTGATAACGATGTCAGTTTCTACTTCGCGATCAGCCACCACATCGCCGTCATAATCTTTCTGGCAAGCTGCCACAGAAAAGCAAACCAATAGGGTAAATAGGATCTTAAAAACAGTTTTTTGTGCCATGCCCAACCCACCCAAACCTTGTGAATATGCACTAACAATAGTTTAGAAGGGAAAGATCGCCACGAAGGCTTAGTAACAGAATGTTTCTTTTTGAGGTACGCCACATAAACCATAAATTTACAGTTATATGGGCGCATGGATCTAGACTAAACAGCCATATGATCTTAAACCTTAAGCATGAGAAAAAATGAATTGATGGATACTTTGAGCAATTTCGGCCACGTTTCCGTCTAAATGCAGGTGATGACCTCCTTTGAACCACATCTGTTGACTTTCGCTTTTTAATTCTTGCCAACGGGGCTGAAGCCCTTCTTTAGAGAACATGCCATCTGATGCAAATATACCCAACACAGGGCACTCAATGGCCTGAATAAAAGACACAACAACCGCTTCAGGCAAGCGCATCATTGAGGTGTACTTTAAGCGCTTATCATTAGACCAACACAGTCCGGCGTCTTTTTGTATGACGCTGCGATTCATTAACAAAGTGGCTGAGTTTTCAGATAGCTTTAACGGCCCTTGCAAACGAGTTTGTACAAAACTGCTAATATTGGTTTTTGGTTTTTGCTTAGGGTTGTGTGCTTTCATGCTCATGATTGTCTCAGCCATGCGCTTGGGAGCATCTTCTAATGTGCCAGCCATGGGACCGATGGCTTCAATTAAGGTAAGAGACTTTAATCGTTTAGGAAAGGTGCCTGCGTATAGAGTGGAAATAACCGCCCCCATGGAGTGGCCCAACAAATGGCAAGATTCCCAGCCCAAGGCATCAAGAATCAGCTCTACATCCTCAACCCCTTCCCACATATGATAATGGCTGTGCTCTGGCCAATGACCACTTAAACCATGGCCAGGTAAATCCACCGCCACCACATAACAGTCTTTTAATAGGGGAGCCAAATGCGTAAACGTAGCAGCATTGTCTAGCCAACCATGTAAAGCCAGCACAGGCACACCTTCAGGGTTGCCCCACTGCATGGCATGAATATCAATGCCTTTTATTTCTAGACGCAAAGCACTTTCCATTATGAATAGTCTCTAATGTTTTTATTTTAATTAAGCGTTATGCCCTTGGAGCCTGCCATGTGCCCAACTTTTTAATGGTCTGATGAATTTTATCAGCCGTCCCTTCAGGGCATTCCAAAGGAAACAAGTGAGACCCTGTTAACCAACTGGTATACAGACCCATGCTTTTGCGCATGTATTGCACTTGAAATGGGCGAACTACATTACTTTGACGCCCATATATCATAGCGCCGGGAACCTTTAAATTGGCATAAGAGCGATGCAAATTATGTGGCAAAGTACGGTATATTTTGACTTCCGTATTCGCTTTAAAGCGAAGTTGAATGGCATCATTATTTTTAGCCCCTGGCATGGGCTCTGTTCCGTATTTTACATAATCTTGCAGACAGCGGGAGTCTACATTTCGGAACAAACTTTTCCCTTTAAAGTACTCAATGGCCTGCGCTTCACTATCCCAAGTTTCTTGGCGCCCTTGGGTTCGCCCTGCCGGTGTGATTTTATCAATAAACCCAAAGGCTTTAGCAAAACGAACCACCAAGGACCCCACCCGCTCAAGAATGGGAGCATCCAGTAAAATGACCTGCTTAATTAAATCGGGGCGTCTTTGGGCCACCATGTAATTTAAAACCGCTCCAAAGCTGTGGCCCACAGCAATCACCGGTTCATGGTAGGTGTTTTGTAAATGCTCGGTTAATTCTTCCACTAAGTTCGGCCAGTTCTGGCTCACGGGATAATTGGGGTTATGGGCTAGAGTATCGATGTAACCAATTTCATAATGCTCGCCTAGCGCATCAAACATGGCTTGATAGCTTTTTGCAGGGAAGCCATTGGCATGGGAGAAATGAATAATGTCTTTTTTCATAATGTATCACTAGCGAAGACGTAAAATACGAGAAGGATCACCAAGGGGTAATAGAAACACTGGGGGGTGTCACCACATAGCCTTGTTGACGCAGTAAATTCAATAAACCATTTTTCCCCGGCAGGTGCAGAGCGCCAACGGCAATAAAACTTCGCCCTTTTTTTAATTCAGGCATCATGCGATTTAACATGCGTAAATTTCTTTGGTCAATGAGGGTATCTCTTAATCTTTGTGACAAATTATTTTTAGCTGCCCCCATTTCTAAGCTGCGTCGATAAATTTCATCTAGGTTTCCTTGCAAATACGCTTGGATTAACTCTTCATTCATCTCATGCAGCATGTCCTGATGCCCTAATGAGTCTTTCAATAAAGCCACTTGATCACTCAAACTTAGGGAGTCAAATACCGACAACTGCTCTTCAAGCGTCTCTAGTGCACAGAGCTGCTTATATTGATACACAGCCCAGTGATAAAGTTGTTCGTCTAAGGCATACCCGCCACGGGTTGCAGAGCGGCTCAAAACGATCATGGCAGCCCAAGGCTTTAAGCGTGTGGCTTGCAATGGGTCCATACCCAATTTATTTAAAGACAAACTTAAATGACTAAATAGACGATTACCTAAAATTTCGTCTAGAGATTGTGATTCGGGCAATAACATGGCCAACCCTATTCCCACCTGCATTTCACGGTCGGGCAAAATTTCAAGACATAGGGTTTTAGCTTCATTAAAACGGCGAATAACTTGAGGATTTAACTTTTTTACCCGTTTGTCATCCACATGAATGGTGCCAAACAAAAAGTTAGCGGGATGCTTAGGCAGATGCACACGCCACAACAATCCTTGCCCCACCACGGCTTGGCAAGGCAATGAAAAAAAACAGCTTAAAAGGATTAAGTGGCGAGCATTTCTTGAAATATTCCACATTGACTGGCGAAAATCTCTGCTTCAATTTTAACAATATTAGCGGTATCTAGGTGCATTCCGCGCTCATGTCCATCACACAGCTGCGTGGCAAGCCTACCTGCGAACGTTTGATGACACACCACCAGCACCTTTAAATCTTTGCCAGGCAATGCCATTAATGCATCAATGGCAGGTTGGACTGGCACATCTGGTGTTGCCCATTCAACAGTCTGCATTTTAGAAAATTGAACAGAGGCCGCCTGTACTTGCGAAAAAGTTTGTTGCGCCCGCAAATAGGGACTGACAAAGACATAATCAAACTTAATATTAGCAAGGAACTGCTGAGCGCTGTCAAAAGCTTGATGGGCACCAGACTGAGTTAAAGGCCTTAACTCGTCTTTAGGTGCCTGAGACTGCGCCATTCCATGACGCATAATATACAGCTGATGCATTAAGATTCGCTTTCGCTTGTTTCAATACTTGAGCGATTTTCTTCTATTCGCGTCTGGGGCCAATCGGTAAATGGAAACGGTTTTTCTTCCGTGTTGTAACTCAAGTAACTAATGATTTGCGCTACATAAGCCCCTAACCCACCGGCAAAACGGCTTAGGCTGGTACTGGCATCGCCTGTAAGAAGCATATATAGCCACTGGCTAATGGCCACTAACAGCACCAACACATCGACTAAGCGATAAATCACTAGAAACAAAACCATGAACAAGCTGCGCAGCCAAAAAGACTCCGACTTAATATTGTCTTTCCAAATCTTTGCCACGTTATGCCCCTCTTGGTAAGGAAAACTCTACATCGGTATTGTGCTCGCCAGTCATCAAAGCTGAAGCCACTTGATCAGCACTGGCATTCTCAAATAATACTGCGTACAAAGCATTAACTAATGGCATGTAAATGCCATTTTCATTGGCCTGATGTCGAATATATCTAAGGGTATTGATCCCTTCGGCCACTTCGCCTAAAGACTCAATGGCTTGATCTAAATTCTCACCCTTTCCTACAGCATAGCCTACTCGATAATTTCGGCTTAAAGGGGAAACACAAGTGGCCACTAAGTCACCGACTCCCGCCAAGCCTAAAAAGGTCATGGGGTTCGCACCTTGAGAAACAGCAAATCGGCTCATTTCAGCCAAGCTTCGAGTGATCAGCATGGCTTTAGTATTTTCTCCATAGCCCAGTGCCGCAGCCATGCCGGTAATAATGGCGTATATATTTTTAAGAGCGCCGCCTAATTCAACGCCGTACATATCAGCATTGACATAAATTCTAAAAAATTTGCAGCTTAGGCTTTGTTGAATGAAATCACGAACACGCTTATCTTTACTGGCGATCACCGTGGCTGCCAATTGTCCCTGTGCGATCTCTTTGGCGAGATTAGGGCCACTAATCACACCCACAGAGTTAGTAGGAAAGACTTGACGCAATACATCGCTCATCAAGTTAAACCCATCTGGTTCTATGCCTTTTGTAGTACTGATAAGTATTTGTTCTTTTACGACCACGTCTTTTGTTTTTTCTACTATTTCTCGAAATGACTTACTGGGAATTGAATAAAATAAAACACTGGATTCTTGCACGGCATAGCCAATATCGTCTGTGGCTTCTATGCCTTCATGCAGGGTAACACCGGGTAAGTATTTTTTGTTTTCATGAATGCTATTTATTTCACTGATGGCTTGGGCGCTGCGCATCCATTGGCGAACTTGAAAACCGTTTTCGGCAAGGATATTGGCAATGGCGGTGCCAAAGCTGCCACCTCCCAATACGGTTGCAATTTTAGAATTCAGTTTAGGTGATGTGTCTAACTCGGTGGGGATCATAGGCAAACTAATTATTTTCCAAACTTTGGACTAAATCTTGGAAGGCTGCGCGATTGTTTTGATTCATATCCATTAATAACTTATGCGCCTCCAACACTCGATGCTTCATTTCTTTTTCATCAACTGACTTAAGCGGCAATTCTTCCATGTATTCCACTCGGGAGACCAACTCTTTAACGATATAAAAAACTTTATCAAATCCCATGCTAATCAATATACGGTTTACATCTTCTTGAATAGACACGATGGTGGGCAATTGTCCGTATTTTTCTTTATATAAAATAGATATTTTAGCGAGTTGCCCTAAGGAAGTACTGTCAATGCACTTAGTTTCAGTTAGATCAATAATAACCGTTTTAAAATCACTGTCGGCAAACATTTGATCTGTATATTGATCTAATGTGGTGCATAAGTTTAAACGCACATCCCCAACAAATTTGACGATGTATATGCCTTGGCTTTTCGCCACCAGAATTTTTCCCGCTTCCATATTCAAAGCGTCCTAGAAAGCGTGAGCAAAGTGATGTCGTCAGGAATCTCTTTACCTTCTTGAAGGTTCAACAGCCCTTCCAGATTCCCAATATTGAGTTTTCCTTGCTCTACCCAATTCATTAAGCAAGTTTCTTTTTCTAGCAAACTATCATGCTCCAATACTTCTAAAATACCATCTGACAATGCCACTAACTCAAACTCTTCCCCTAATTCAACAGAATAGGTGCTGTATTGCGCTTCGGCAAAGAGACCAGCTGGTTGAGATCGCCCGGTTAAAAACTGTACACCCTCATGATTGCGTAAAATAGGCATGGGATATTGGCCGGCAACACTATAAGAAAGCGTTCTGCTTGGCAAATCAATCATGCCCCAAAAGACGCTTACATGCTTACCCAATGCCGCATCCACCAACTCTTTATTAATGCGATTTAAGACTTTATCAGGTGTGAGTAGATCATCGGTGGACTGGCGTCTCAAATTGCGCCTTAAACGATTGGTTAGGTTCTTAAGTAATACTGTAATGAATGCTGAAGAAGCCCCGTGGCCACTGACATCCGCAATATAAAATACCACTTTATCGGCGCTAATAGGGAAGTAATCGACAAAATCACCGCTTAAATACAGGCTTGGAATGATGTGATAATTAAACTCTATGCCGTCTATTTGAGACTGATTGTCTGGAAGCATGCGCTTTTGCACTTCCCGGCCTGCTTGTTGATCTAAGCGAAGCTCTTGCAAGCGGTGCTCTAGTTCTTTGTTTTTAATTTCTAACTGATTGCGATACACCGCATTTTCTTCAATGAGGCGCTGCTGCTTGAGGTTACGGCGTACACTGTGTTCCAGTACTTCAAGGTCAATTATAGGCTTAATGAGGTAATCACTGGCCCCTAAGCGAAGCGCTTCTACTACATCTGCCATGACACCAGCGCCTGAAACAACAATAAAGGGGGTATTGGGGCGAGTTTGGCTAATTTCTTTTAATACAGCCAAACCATCCATATGGGGCATTCGTAAATCGCACAAAACAACATCCGGAGACTGGCTGTTAAAGCAAGCCACCCCTTCGCGACCATTTTCAGCTTCAAGTACGTCAAAGCCACTGTCTTCTAAATAAGCCACGATGCTATTGCGTACGATAGCTTCATCATCGATGACCAGAATTCTCCCGGTTATCTCTTCCATCAGATGCCTTCACCGTCTTGTTATTTTTAGCTGGGCCACCTTACATGGCACTCCCACGCGGCGCAAGAAGTATGAATTCGCCGCCAATCCACTTCATTATAATCATTCTCGCCATCTAAAAAACTACTATTTTTGTCACGCAAATTGCAGGGTTAGCAAGTTGAAACACAAATACTTGAATGAAGGCCAACTTTTTGACAAAGTTGCTGGTGAAGATTTTGCGCCGGCCACCTGGAAAAGGATTAATAATAATGAACTTAGCCACTGCCTATGAAGAAAAACGCGATTTTATACGCATGAGAGTGGAAAGCCCTGTCACTCTTACCCTTGGAGATCGCGCCTTAGAGTGTGTTTGTCTTGATTTGAGCGGCACAGGCATGTGTATTGAAATGAAAGAAAAGTTAAATATTGGCGACGAAGCTGTGGCCTTTTTGCCCTCCTATCAAAACAAATTTGCACCACTTAATGCGTGCATTCGAATTCGAAGGGTCATGGAAGACGGAGACGTGTATTGTTACGGTGCAGAGATTATTGAAATTTTAGGGTAATCACTAAACAAGATTAGGCCCTACATCCGAGGGCCTGCTTTTAAAGTTCTTCTTTTTAGAAGTCTTCTTCAAACTCATCGTCAAAGTCATCGCTAAATTCGTCTTCCACTTCACCGTCATTAATTAAATATTCACGACGCTGCAAATAAAAGCTTCTAATAAACGAATAGCGATCGCCACTAATGAGGCCTTCACTAGAGATTAAATCAGCACGAACATCCAAATATTGCGCATAAACAGTACTGTAATACAGTTCGGTGCTGTCTATGGTTTGCTTTCGCACATCAACCGGTGTCAGCGCAAAGGTTTCAATAGATAGACCCGATGCATCTCTTACGGTACTTGGGCCTAAAAGAGGCAAAACCAAATAAGGACCTGAAGAAATCCCCCAAAAAGCCATGGCTTGGCCAATATCTTCATTATGTTTTTCAAGGCCCATGTGCCTTGCCACATCAAAAATGCCCAAAATTCCAATGGTAGAATTAATTAGGAAGCGGCCCGTATCAGAAAGCGATTGAAGAAATTTTCCTTGGGCTAAATCACTCACAATAACTATGGGCTCCCCAAGGTTACTGAACACATTGCTAATGGCATCGTCCACGGCCGCAGGTGCCACATTGCGATAGGCTTGTGCCACAGGCTTAAGAGCGTAATGATCCATAGTGTCATTAAATTCAAAAACACCACGATTCCAAGACTCCCAAGGGTCTTGCTCATTGGCTTGAACACACCATGAAAGGCTCATACAGAGCAATAAAGACATTAAACGCATTAGCTGCTTCCCTAAAATGAGCGCACATTAAAACAAGCAGGTGTTAGAAACTCAATATAGTTAGCATAGCAAATTCAATTAAGCCCATGGCGTTAGTCAGAAGTTAAGTGAAATGTCAGCAGAAATAAGACTGTAAATGATCACGTATAGCTTAAGAACAATGCACCTTGCATAAAAAAGCCCCTAATAAGGGGCTGTAATTTCAAGGCTATTTGGATCAGTATAAATTAGAATTTGTGCTCAAGACCCAGCGCTAGGGTTGTCTCGTCCTCAACACCAACTGCATCTGCTGTCATTTGATTTACAAATACAAATGCTTTCGTGGCTTTACCCAATTTATGATCCATGCCCACTGTGGTGCTGGTAGCACCTTCTACTTTTTGATCGCCTGCTTCATATTGCGCTTTCAAGGTGTTCATGCCCATTTTCATAGATGCATTCACTGCGTAACCTAATTCGTCTTCGCCGTCTGTCACATCATCAGAATCAACATTATTTACAAGCGCACCTACTTTTACATCACCCAAGGTGTAAATAGCCGTAATACGTTGAGTACCTTCGGCGCCTTTTACTTTATTATCGAAAGCAGCCGCTACATATAAAGCGCCTACATTGTAAATGGCATTAGCAGAAATACCTTCAGTCGTATCGCTTTCAGACAAAATCACCGAAACAGAACTTTGAAACCCACCCATTTTTTCAGTGGTATAATTGATTGAATTACCTAAACGATTCTCACCATCCAATACATTTTTAATATCTACTACATCGTTAAATAAATCGAACTTACCCTGTGACTTTTTAAGAGGGGTATCCATGTTACCCATTTTAACGCTACCCATGCCGCTGTAAGCCAAACCGATGTAAGCGTCACGAGGCTTAATTGTATTTGTATCAGTACCATCATCCGTAGCATAACCATCATCAATGGCCACTTCATATTCCGCTTTATAAATAACTTTAGTAGAACCGATTTCTTCAAAACCTTTCACACCAAGGCGACTGGCATTGCTGTTTAAAGTGAAGGTTTCTGCTTCATCTTGATAGGCAAGAGAAACATTCATTTTGCCGTAAAATTTAGCGTCTGCCTGAGCAGTTGAAACCATTACCATGGAAGTGGCTAATGCAAGTAAGGACTTTTTCATTTTGTTCACCTATTTTTGTGTCTGAATTAAGTGACAGCAATATTACAAAGACAATATGACACTTTTGTTACAATCTTTCATTTTCATAACCATTAGGTGAAATTTTTATGAAATATTTATGACTTGCCCTATTTAACCAGCCCAATTTGTCCATTAATGGCTAGTTCCTAGCTTTACGTTGTAACTGGGCTTTCATTTACTCCTAAAATGGAGCCTCACATGGCCAAGGTACTCATCTACCCATGCCAACCAAGGCATTAAAAGGCTAGAGAACCATGTGCAAAACGGCTACTTGTATGCCAAGATGGCGCTTTGATACCTGCTTAAGCACACACCTTCATTGCGCTTCTCACTTTGAGCCACCCAATTTAACCAAGCATAGCAAGATGACTGGCAAAAAAGTTGCTCGCGGAGCACATGAAAAACATGTCGTTATTTTTGTGTAAATTTGGCACATTGGTGCGGCTGTTCACCCGACTTTATTGAAGGGCAGCAAGCTGTTTCGGCAAGTGAATTTTCTTTAAATGGACAGCTACCTACACCTAAGGGGCGCGATCGCGCTTTTGAACAAGCAAGGTCTTTAACCCAAAAGAGATCAAACAACAAATTGAAAGATATGCAGCAGCGGCTCAGCGGGCAGTCGATGCCGGTTTAGATGGGGTGGAGTACACGGTGCCAACGGATTTTTAATTGGCCAGTTCACCCGTGACAGCAGCCACCAACGCAATGACGAATATGGCGGCAATATTGATAATCGTCTGCAATTCATGATGGAGGCGGTGCATGCAGTATGTGACAGAATTGGACCAAGTAAAGTGGGCATTCGCCTTTCACCTAGAAAGAGCCAAAGGCTCTAGTGACTACCCTGTATTGGAAAAGCTGCTAAAACCGGCACGATTTAAAAACTTAACTTGTCACTGTAATCTTAAAAGCCATAAAAAAACCGAGCAATGCTCGGTTTTTTTATGGCCAATAAAGGAATTTACTTAAATTTTTTAGCCAAATAATAATCAACACTTACATAGCGACCAGCACCATTAAAAAACAACACCAAACACATGACAAAATAAGTGAAAGCCCATTCGATGCCGTTGTTACTTACCACTAAACTGCCTTTTTCGGTTAACCAAGAATAGTTACCGTGTTCTTTAAGAATATCTTTTGCAATGTCTAAACGGCGAATCGCCTCACCCACGCCTTCACCAGCAAACGCTGACATGGGGTCAGCTACCGCTTGCCAGCCATTGGGCCAATGCACGGCAAACATGGCCACTAACATCGTAATCATGAGCGGAATGCTAATCCAACGCACCGCCAGCCCAGCGACCAATAGAATGGCTCCTAACACTTCCGTTAATACTGCCGCCCAAGCAAAAAAAGCAGGAATAGGCAAACCTAAGCCCCAATCATCATTTCCAAACCAACTGATAACGCTGTCCATGTCAGCTAACTTATTGGTTCCAGCCAACCAAAATACTGGGGCTAAATACAATCGCAGCAGCAAGGGGCCAAGAAAATCAAGTTTACGGGATTTATCTAACCAATCATGGCTTTGTTTATATAGTTGATACATAGTCAGGTACTTTGTTGTTAGTAAAAATCGTTTAATTTAATTCAATCAATATGCCCAGCTCTAGCCACTGAGTAAGGATTTGCTGACCTCCATTAATCACCGTGCTCTCTTCCATGTTGAATTGATCAGCAATATTTTTAAGGATGGCTTCACTAGATTGCTCAGTATTGTTTTGCAGACTTTCAAATAACACGGCACTTAATGGATTGAGTTCATTAAAGCCTACTTCCAAATCATGGTTTCGGTAAATCAATAAGTAGGTAGCTTGTTGTTCAGGCAAATTATCCGCACTTATGGTGTGTACAGGAAAATCATAAGCCTGACACCATGCACTCTCGATGATACTAAGCACTTGGTTTTCAAGAAGCTGTGTAGGAGCCGGCTTTGGCTTCGTTATTGGGTATACATCTGCATGCAATTCCAACCATTCCCAATGTGCTAATTGGTAGCTAAACTCAGGTAAAAAATCCAAGCTGCTACTGGGTAGGTAATCTAGAAACTCTTCACTGATTTTTAAAAAATAAGGGCTGGCACACGTGTGGTTTATAAAGAAATCTCGTACTAGGGTGGTCCATTGCTGACCGGTTAATAACTCTTTTAAAACTGGAAAACCGCCGCTAATAAACCCCTCAACATTGTTGAAGAATAACTCGCTGTATATTTTAAGACGACGATTTTCAATGCCTTCAATATGCGGATGATTTTCAGGGTCGCGAATGGCTTGGGAAAAACGCTTTTGCACTTCCTGAAAAGGTAATAATGATTTAGGCAAGTTGGCGTTCATGCTGAGCCCCTTGCTGGTATTGTTTAATTTGATTAATTTCCCTAAGCAATTCGCTCATGGGCGGGAAGTTAAAATCCCGTTCAAGTAAAGTCGGTAATGGACCATGTTGAGCATAACTTAACGCTAACAGCTCCCAGACTTGTGATTTAATGCTGGCGCCATGGGTATCGACCAGTAAGTCTTCAGCTTCATCAAAATGCCCCGCCACGTGCATATATTCAATTCGATTAGTTGGCAGTGCTTTTATATATTGCTTGGCATCAAAACCGTGATTAATGCTATTTACATAAACGTTGTTCACATCTAATAGCATTTTACAGTCGGCTTTATTCAGTACGTGAGTCATGAAGTCGAGTTCTGACATCTCTTGGCCTGGGGATGCATAGGTGGAAACGTTTTCAAGAATTAACGGGCGCTGTAAAATATCCTGCACCTGTTTAACGCGGTTGGCCACATAGTTAGCAGCCTCTTCTGTAAACGGTATGGGTAAAAGGTCATACATGTGACCTTCATTACTGCAATAACTTAAGTGTTCACTGTAAATGTTGATATCGTGTTCATCCATAAATGACTTTACAGATTTCACGAACTCAATATCTAGCTCGTCAGGGCTGCCAATAGAGAGCGACAAACCGTGACAAGCAAAAGGAAAGCGCTCGGTAAATTCCCGAAACGCCTTTCCCAAACGCCCACCAACGCCTATCCAGTTTTCAGGGGCTACTTCTAGAAAATCCACATCCTGAGTCGTCAGTTGTTTCATTTCTTCCATCATGCCTCGGCGTAACCCCAGACCAGAACCGTTAAGCGTCATGTGCGTTCCTTTCCATTAGCCGTTAAGACTTACCACCACACTTGCCTTCGCCACATTTGCCTTCTTTGGTTTTACTGGCTGCTTTATCGCCGCCACATTTGCCTTCACCACATTTACCTTCTTTAGCAGCCTTATCACCACCACATTTGCCTTCACCACACTTACCTTCTTTAGCAGCCTTATCACCACCGCACTTACCTTCACCACACTTACCTTCTTTAGCAGCCTTATCACCACCGCACTTACCTTCGCCGCACTTGCCTTCCATCGCTACTTTGTAGCCAGATTCTAAAGACTGAGAAACAAACGGGTTTTCAGCTGCCACTGTGGTCGTTGCAACGCTTGCTAGAAGTGATGCACCAAATGCCATCGCCAAAGGTTTCATTTTGTTATTCGCCATGAGAGTCCCCTCATTATGTATAAAATTATTAGTTATTGGCTGAAAGTAGAATCAAGCTCTATTTTCAATACCTAATAGGAGTTACACCAAGAAAGATGGTTCATTTTTAATGAGAAATAAATGGCATTTATTAATAAAAATGTCGTATTTTTTAAATCATCACAAAAGTATTACATTTGGGTAATATTTTTAAACTTTCACCCACAAAAAAGGGCCTTAAAAGGCCCTAAAATTATAAAAAGTGTTGATTGTGTCCGATTAGCACTTTTGCACAATTACACTGCCAATGGAGTATCCCGCCCCAAAACTGCAAATCACCCCATAGTCACCGCTATTAAGGTCTTCTTTATGAAGGTGATAAGCAATAATAGAGCCCGCCGAGCTGGTATTAGCATAACTGTCTAGAATCACCGGGGCTTCATGGGTTTCGGCCGTACGGCCCAATACACGCTTCGAAATAAGCTGGTTCATGCTTAAATTGGCTTGGTGTAACCACATACGACTAAGCTGATCTGAAGACACTGAGAGCTCTTCAAGGTGCTCTGATATTTGAGTTGCCACCATAGGACATACTTCTTTAAATACTTTGCGTCCGTTCTGAATAAACAACTTATCAGGTTTGCCCAAGCCAGATTCGTCACAGCGGTTCAGGAAACCAGCGTTATTTCGAATATTGTTAGAGAAAACCGTTTGCAGCTTGGTACCCAAAATATTGTATTGCACTGAGCTAACGGCTTGCTCACTGTCTTCTAAAATAACCGCTGTACAAGCATCACCAAAAATAAAGTGACTGTCGCGATCACGAAAGTTTAAATGGCTGCTGCAAATTTCAGGGTTAAGCATCAACACGCAACGGGCAGAGCCCGCCTGAATAGCGTTAACACCCGACTGAATACCAAATGTGGCAGAACTACAGGCAACATTCATATCATAAGCAAAGCCTTGAATGCCCAGGGCTGTTTGCACTTCAACGGCCACAGCTGGGTAAGCACGCTGTAGGTTTGAACAGGCTACAATCACCATGTCCACGTCATCAACTGTCTTACCAGCCTGCTGTAGAGCTTGCTTAGCGGCCACAATGGACATTTCGCACTGAATGGAATGCTCATCGTTGCTGCGCTCAGCAATATAAGGCGTCATTCTCTTGGGGTCTAAAATACCGGCTTTATCAATGACGAAGCGGCTTTTAATGCCCGAGGCCTTTTCAATAAAGGCGCTACTACTTTGAGCCAAAGCTTGCACCGAACCCGCTTCTATCGCAGCTTTATTTGTTTCGTTGAAGTCATCAACATAAGCGTTAAACGCTGCGACTAGCTCATCATTTGAAATGGAATGACTTGGGGTATATAGACCTGTACCACTGATTACCACTTGTTTCACTAAACTTCCCCTAATACGTTCTAATATTGTTGGCCGTGCATTCCCTAGCGGCTCTGACTCTAAATTGCGCACATGTACATAATTTATATTGAGACAAAACTATAATGCAATCCCCATGGGGATGCCACTTAGCAGCAGACTTAAATAATTATTTTTAGTTGTAATCGAATATAAGCCAGTATACCCCTTAGCGGCGAATACTTTGTGTGACTTTTGTGAACCAAAGTCACTGGCCATTCGATAGGTTTAATCATTCATTGAAAAATATGTACCACAGTGTGCCACAGCTTATTCGTTATTGATTGACACTTTGTAATGCTTTTTCAAATTGTGCCTTCCAACGCTTTTCTGAAACAGGAATAGCAGTGCCTAATTCTTGCGCAAATAAAGACACTCGAAATTCCTGCATCATCCAATTAAGCGGCAGTACTTCAGGATAACAGTTCAAATGAGCTGGCAACTTGCCCAACAAATCCTGATATTGTTCTTGCCAATCCATGATTTTCAATTGCAAAAGTTTGTCTTTTTGCAAATTTCCCTGCAGCTTGTCCATGCGTATCATCATCGCTTTAATATACCTTGGATAATGTTTAAGCGATTCATAATCCACTAAGCCAATAAAACCTTTAGGCATAATTTGTGAAACTTGACCGTTAATATCGCTCACCGCAAAGGCAAAGGCTAGTTGATTTTGCTTTTTCATTTTCTTTTTCAATAGATGATATTCAGACATAATTTGTTTTATTAAACCCACTATGTCATCTAGAGTTTGGCCAATTTTTCCACGACCTTGTTGCTTTATTTCGTTAAAGGCATCTTCATTTCTGGGAATGTCAATAAACTCAAAACTGCATTTGAACACTAATTGTGTCACGCCATTTAATAACTCTGTTTTATTACCAATGTTAGAATAATAAATAATTTCTTGAACCAAACGTTTTTGCACTTCTTTGTGTATCCAGCTCACTTGATCCGTAAGCTCTAACTGTAATAGTCGATACACCGCCAAGCGGGTATTAAGGTCTGCTTCATCTTTGCGCTCTAATAATTGTAGAGAGACACTTGATTGCTCATCTATTAAGGCTGGGAATAAGGTGACTTGTATTCCTGCCTGCTTCATGTGGTAAGTTTCCGGCAAGCTGTTTAAATCCCAGCGTTTTATATCTTTACGCTCTAGATCATTCCCTTTTGCTTGTACCGCCACATTGGCCCTGTCGCCCACTTCCTCTAGTAAATCATGCCAATTACGACCTTGAACGATCATGCTATTGTCATCGTTTACCACTTGGATATTCATTAGATAATGCCTATCTAGCTGAGAAAGATTCCAATCTTCAGCATTCACTTTTATTCGCCTAGTTTGGTAAATAAACTGCGATAACACATCTGTTATAGGTTGATCACAAGCCTGATTCTTAGCCAAGAATTCATCTACAAAATCTGGGACTGGCACCAGTTGTTTACGAATGGTCTTACTTAAACTTTTTACCAGCGCAATAACTTTGTCGCGAATCATGCCGGGAACTAACCACTGTAAGCGGCTCACTGGCAATTGCTTTAACATGGCAACGGGCACTCTCACGCTGACACCGTCCTCATTATGGGTGGGCTCAAAACGGTAAGCTAATGGGTAAATAATGCTGCTTTGAGAGAAGTGATCGGGGAAAAGTGCTTCAGTGACATTCTCTGCCCCATGCTGCATTAAATATGATTTGGTGGCTTTTAATAAACCGTCATCTTGTTGCTGACGCCATTTTTCAAAACTGGCAGTGGAAGTAATGTGTTGAGCCACACGCTCACTGTAAAATTCATATAATCGCTCTTCATCTACGACAATATCGCGGCGCCGACTTTTATCCTCTAATTCTGAAATTTCAGCAATTAGGTTTTGGTTGTACTTAAGAAAAGCGCCCTTAGTGCGAATATTCCCCAATACCAGTGCTTCGCGAATAAAAATATCATGACTGATGGGTTCATCAATATTGCCATAAGCAATAGCCCTTTTAGGCACAATAACCAGCCCAAACAAAGAGACTTGTTCATAAGCCACCACCTGGCCACGCTTACTGGACCAATGAGGTTCAAGATATTTTTTCTTAACCAAGTGTCCTGCGTGAGGCTCTAGCCATTCCGGTTCTATCTTGGCATTCATACGGGCATATAAACGGCTGGTTTCCACTAATTCAGCGGTTACCACCCATTTCGGGCGCTTTTTAAAAATGCCACTTCCTGGAAACAGCATAAAGCGACGATTACGAGCACCGTGATAATCTCCTTCATCTGACTTGTTACCAATGTGACTTAAAAAGCCCGTCAAAATTGCTTGGTGAATAGTGGCGTAGCCAGCCGCTTCAGAGTTTTCAGTTAGCTTTAACTGCTTACATTGCAAACGTAATTGGTAATGCACATCCCGCCATTCGCGCATACGCATGTAATTTAAAAAATTCTTTTTGCAAAATTGTCGTAGCTGATTATTTGTGCCGTTTTGACGCTCTTCTTCAAAACGTTGCCAGATATTAAAAAGCGTTAAGAAGTCGCTATCTTCATGTTTAAACTCGGCATGTTTTTGATCGGCCGCCTGTCTCTTTTCTTCTGGCCTCTCTCTTGGATCTTGAATACTTAAGGCAGCAGCAACAATTAGTAATTCCGACAAACAATTATTCTTACCCGCTGCAATTAGCATACGAGCAATACGAGGATCTACTGGTAATTTAGAGAGCGCCATGCCCACCGAATTAATAGAATTACCAGATGAAATGGCGCCAAGTTCTTTTAATAGGTTGTAGCCATCTTTTACAAAGCGGTTATCAGGGGCATCCACAAAAGGAAAATCAGTGACGTCTCCTAATTTAAGTGACAGCATTTGCAATATAACGGCGGCCAAATTGGTGCGTTGTATTTCAGGTTCGCTAAATTCAGGACGAGAATTAAAATCTTCTTCGCTATATAAGCGAATACACACCCCTTCACTGACACGCCCACAACGACCCTTACGTTGATTGGCACTGGCCTGTGAAATAGCTTCTATAGGTAAGCGCTGCACCTTAGAGCGATAGCTGTAACGACTTATTCGCGCAACACCTGTGTCAATAACATAGCGAATACCGGGCACTGTTAATGACGTTTCAGCCACGTTAGTGGCCAAAATAATGCGGCGCTGGCCCGATGTGGGGTTAAATATTTTATTTTGCTCAGAACTATTGAGTCGCGCATACAAGGGTAAAACAATGGTGCTTTTATAATTGGCTTTCTTTAATAATAAAGAAGTTTCACGAATTTCTCGCTCACCACTTAAAAATACCAAAACGTCACCCAATTGTTGGCGTTGGGCATCTTCAGTTTGTAATTCTTCCACGGCATCTAATATGCCTCGGTATAAATCTCCTTCGCTTTCTTCACTGTCTTCGTCTTCTTTTTCTAAATCTAACAGCGCACGGTAACGGGTTTCAACGGGAAAGGTTCGCCCTGATACTTCAATGACCGGCGCCTTATCAAAATGATTTGAGAAACGCTCCACATCAATGGTGGCAGATGTAATAATCACTTTTAAATCTTTGCGCTTAGATAATAATTGTTTTAGATAACCCAGCAAAAAGTCGATATTTAAGCTTCGCTCATGAGCTTCATCAATGATGATAACGCTGTATTTATTTAGGAATTTATCATGCTGAGTTTCTGCTAATAAAATACCATCGGTCATGAGCTTTACTAAAGTGGTGTCTTTAGATTGATCACTAAAACGTATTTGAAAGCCCACTTCATTACCCAGTTCCACATGCACTTCATCAGCAATGCGTTGTGCCACCGACCGTGCTGCAATTCGTCTGGGCTGGGTATGAGCAATCATGCCGTTGTTGGCAAGGCCTAATTCAAGGCATATTTTAGGAATTTGCGTGGTTTTACCACTGCCTGTCTCGCCTGCGATGACCACCACTTGATTCTCATCAATGGCTTTTGATATAGCATCGCGTTTTTGGCTTATGGGTAAATGGTCGTCGTAGGTGATTTTAGGGGTTGAGTTTGCGCGACTTTGTGCCAGCTCGACGTTCTTTACCACTTGAGCTGAAAGCTTAAATAATGCCTCTTCAATGGGCTTATTTTGCTTTTGAAGTTGCTTTATTTTTACCAATTGACGCGAAAAAGCAAAACGCTTTTGAATCATGCAAGCCGGTAATAATTGTTCAAGCTGTTTCAATTGATCTGACACGAATTTCAAATACCCGTAATGAATTTGAATATATAACTGGCCGACAAAGAGATGAACATAAGATTGGCCAATATTGTAAAAATGGCGCTGATATTACAGGAACATGCTCGCGGGTGCATCTTCCTGCTTATGGCCGCAATAAACATTGGTTTTGTCACTGCCATTTTTACTTGATTAATGGCTACCTCCACCCTTAACGCCGCCACTCTCAATCCACCCTTGGGTACATGGCATACGTTCATCCGTACGCCGTTACTCTTATCCATCCCTGGATTCGTGGCATACGTTCATCCCTACGCCGCCGCTCCTATCCATCCATGGATTCGCTGCATACGTTCATCCCTGAACGCAAAACGCCCTCAATAGAGGGCGTTTTATATCACTAACAGCCTAAGAGACTAGGCGGTTTCTTCATCTCGCAGTTCGCGACGTAAAATCTTACCTACATTGGTTTTTGGTAAGTCTTCACGGAACTCCACTAATTTAGGCACCTTATAAGCAGTCAAACGTTCACGGCAGAAGCTAGTCACGTCTTTTTCTGTTAAGGCAGGGTTAGAGCTAACAGCGAAGACTTTCACTTTTTCACCGCTCACACTGTCTGGAATACCGACAGCAGCACATTCAACAATATCAGGGTGGCTAGAAACCACGTCTTCAATCTCATTTGGGTATACGTTAAAGCCAGAGACGATAATCATGTCTTTCTTACGATCAACAATTTTCATGTAACCGTCTTCTTGAATCACGGCCACATCACCGGTTTTCAACCAACCATCTTCAGTGATGGTTTCAGCAGTAGCTTCAGGACGCTGCCAATAGCCTTTCATTACCTGTGGGCCTTTAACGCACAACTCACCAGACTCACCCAATGGTAAGTCAGCACCATCTTCGCCAATAACTTTACAAACCGTATTTGGAACTGGCATACCGATTGTACCTAACTGGGAATAACCAGGAGGATTAAATGAAGCGATTGGAGATGTTTCCGTCATGCCGTAACCTTCAGACACATCGCAACCAGTTACTTTTTTCCATGTATCAGCAGCATCTTTGGTTAACGCCATGCCGCCGGAAATGGTCAATTTCATAGAACTAAAATCTAGATTTCTAAAGTCTTCATTATTACAAAGCCCTACAAACAAAGTGTTTAAACCTAAAAAGGCATCCACTCTCCATTTCTTAAGCTCTTTAATAAAGCCAATAAGATCGCGAGGATTTGGGATTAATACGTTGTGGTTACCCGTTTCCATTAAAATCATGCAGTTAACAGTAAAGGCATAGATGTGATAAAGAGGCAGAGGAGCAATAATATTTTTAGAGTCCTCATCATTTTTATTATCGCCTAACCCCATAATGAAGAATGGGTGCGCCTGCATCATATTAGATACTAGGTTGCGGTTGGTTAACATGGCACCTTTTGCCACACCAGTGGTTCCACCTGTGTATTGCAATACACAGATATCATCTGGCGCCACTTCTACTTCTTTGTACTGAGACTTGGTACCGGCCTTCAATACATCTAATAATTTTTTATGGCCAGGCAAAGAATAAGCTTCAACTTCTTTACGAACATTCTTAATCACAAAGTTTACAAGTGTGCGCTTAAGGGGGCTGCACATATCACCCGCCTGGGTAACAATCACTTGTTCTATTTGAGTTTTTGCAACAACACGCTCTGCTTTACCGGCCATTTGAGCCAATACAACCAAGGCTTTAGCACCTGAATCGTTAAACTGATGTTCCATTTCCCTTTCGGTATAAAGAGGGTTGGTATTCACCACAATTAAACCCGCACGCATAGCCCCAAACACCACTATTGGGTATTGCAACAAGTTAGGCAATTGAACGGCTATTCGATCACCCTTTTGTAATTTTGTTTCGTTTTGAAGATAGGCAGCAAAGTTGGCAGATAAACGATCAATATCACCGTAATTTAGGGTTTGCCCTAACGCTGTAAAAGCTGGACGATCGGCGAATTTTTTAACGCTTTTGTTGAAAACTTCTACAACGTTCTTGTACTTTTCAACATCAACAGATGCAGGAACACCTTTTGGATATTTATCACTAAAAAAATTCTGGTTCATACCGCCCCACTTAAATTTTTGTTAAGCCTAAAGTTTATTATTATTGTACAGTTATCATACAGAAACTTCTGGAAGAGCCGCAAGATTACCAGCTTTGCCACGTTGCGCAAAGCCCCTAAAACCACCTGACGCCTACCCATGATCAATTTATAGACACGCCCTACAATTATTTATAGGCGGGGCTTTTTTTAGATACATAATTAAGCGATGTTATGGTACATGTAATACTTAAAAATAAGAGCCAAAATCATGATAGAGAAAATTATATTTGCCAAAGATGGCCATCAAATTCAAGCCTATATTTGGCCAAATCATGAAGCCAAAGCTTGGGTACATATTAATCATGGCATGGCTGAACACGCTAAGCGCTATCATCATTTTGCTCAGCAATTAGTCATAGCTGGATATGCCGTAGTCGCCCATAACCATAGGGGTCATGGCGAAAGCAAGACAACTCAATTGGGCTCTTATGCCAAAGACTTAGGCTGGGAAAAAGTGCTTGAAGACTTAGAAGTAGTAAGAGACGAGGCCTGTGATGCTACCCTGCCTTATTATTTGTTTGGCCACAGCATGGGGTCATTTATTGTTCAATCTTATCTAGCTAACTGCACACGTAAAATTGATGGCCTTGTACTGTCAGGCTCAAACCTACAACCAGTATTATTAAGTAAAGCAGGAAAGTTTGTTGCAAAAATAGAACGCAAAAGACTAGGTCCGAATAAAAGCAGTGGTCTTTTACAATTCTTGTCATTTGGCACATTTAATCAAGCCTTTAAGCCTAATAGAACTGAATTCGACTGGTTAAGCCGAGACAATCAACAGGTGGACCTCTACATATCAGATCCATTATGCGGCTTTCCTTGCAGTACCGGCCTATGGCACGATTTCCTATCCGCTTTAGTGCAGTTATATTCTAAAGGGACATTAGAAAACGTTCAGAGCAATTTACCCATTTTGATTATGGGCGGATCCCAAGACCCTGTGGGCATGATGGGGAAAGGTTTACCAAAGCTCGCCAAGGCAT
>CAJXRF010000014.1 GCA_913058575.1 uncultured Bermanella sp. | reverse complement strand
CCTGACCCTATAAGCCTAGCGGCTATAGGATGAGGCGGACCATCTAATTAAGCCCTCTCAAATGAGGGCTTTTTTTTGGGCGATGCTTTAGAGATGCATTGCTTCAAGTCTATTTCACTGTCTTTATTTAGCCTTTTCACTCAATATTACCATCAAAAAGTACCAATAATGCTTACTTATTGGGTGGTGGCGCATTTTGATGTATAACTGCCCCCAATTCAGTATGGATAAAGTTGTCTATTCTCAATGTAGGTGACGGTTGATTTAAAGAGATGTTCTATGAGTGAAGAAAACCCATATTTTGGTCGGGCAGCAAGGTTCATTGGTGTGCTTAAGCACTGCCAAGTTCTGGGTATGAAGATAAAAGAAGCCAGCGCAGAATCCCTGACCATAGAGTTACCTTATAACGAAAGTCATGTGGGTAACCCTTCCACAGGTGTGATTCATGGCGGTGTTCTCACGACTTTAATGGATACAGCCAGCGGTACTATGGTGATCAACGCCTTACCGCAAATGGAGCTTTGCCCTACTCTTGACCTGCGAGTTGATTATGTGCGCGCGGCAGAGCCTAAAAAATCAATATTTGCATTTGCCGAGGCCTACCGTGTAAGCCGAAATGTGGTGTTTACCCGTTGCACAGTCCATCAGGGAGACATTAACGAACCAGTGGCCAATTGTGTGGCGACCTTCATGAGAATTGGCAGCCATATGTCTCCACCAGAGTTTCAAAATACGATTATAGGCGAGGGTGGTAAATAGAATGGCTGTTTTTGAAGAGATACTAAAAGAATCTAATGCCACCGGAGACTATCACAATGTTTTGCAGGCCATTCCTTATGCCCAATTAATTGGGATGGACTTTCAGAAGTTTGGTCAAGATGTGATTTTTAAGTTGCCAGATAATATCAATAATATCGGTAACCCAATTTTACCCGCTGTGCATGGTGGCGTAGTGGGGGGGTTTATGGAAATGTCAGCCGCAATGCACCTATTGATGTTTTTAGACACGCCCACTATGCCTAAAATCGTCGATTTCTCTTTAGATTATCTAAGAGCGGTTAAAGGTGGTCGCGATACCTTTGCTGAGTGCCAAGTGGTGCGCCAAGGTAGTCGGGTTGCGAATGTGATTATTAACGCATGGCAAACTCGCCGAGAAGAGGCTGTAGCCACAGCAAGGGCCCACTTTTTACTGGCTCAATAGTGTAAATTTCAACCATATTGAAAAAGCCTGAATGTATTTGTACTTCAGGCCTTGAAATCCTTCTTTGTCACCCCTATTTAACTCCTCACAGTAAGCGCTCATTTAATTGATCCATTGGGGAGTCTTCATGACCACAGCACAAAAAGAAACACTAGGCTTTCAAACTGAAGTGAAGCAAATGCTTCATTTGATGATTCACTCGTTATACAGCAATAAAGAGATTTTTCTTCGTGAGCTTATTTCTAACGCCAGTGATGCCTGTGACAAATTACGTTTTGAAGCGTTAAACCAAGCTGATTTATATAAAGGCGATTCCGATTTAAAAATCCAAATTGAATTCAATGAAGAGGCCAATACGGTCACCATTCGCGATAACGGCATTGGCATGAGTCGTGACGAAGTGGTGGAGAACCTTGGCACAATTGCTAAGTCAGGTACTGCACAGTTTTTAAAAGAAATGTCAGGTGATGAAAAGAAAGACGCCAATCTAATTGGTCAATTTGGTGTGGGTTTTTATAGCTCGTTTATCGTGGCTAAAGAAGTAAGCGTAACTACTCGTCGTGCTAATGATGCTGAAAACGAAGCTGTGCGCTGGGTATCGGAAGGGGAAGGTGAATTCTCCATTGAAACAGTTGAAAAAGTGGCTCGCGGCACCGAAATTGTTATGCATTTAAAAGCTGACGAAAATGAATTCGCCAATGGTTCTCGTTTACGTACCCTTGTGAAGAAATACGCCGATCACATTTCTGTGCCTGTAGAAATGCTTGAAGAAAAATCAGCTATGCCTGATGAAGCTGAAGAAAATAAAGACGTTGAAGAAGCTCAGTGGGAAGCTGTGAACAGTGCTAAAGCCCTTTGGACTCGCGGAAAATCAGACGTAACCGATGAAGAGTACCAAGAGTTTTATAAGCATGTATCTAGTGATTACGAAGACGCGCTTACATGGAGCCATAACAAGGTAGAAGGTAAGTTAGATTACACTAGTTTATTGTATGTGCCAAAGCGTCCGCCATTCGATCTATGGAATCGTGAAGGCAGTCGTGGTGTGAAATTGTACGTGCAGCGTGTATTTATCATGGATGACGCTGAACAGTTCTTACCGCCGTACCTACGTTTTATCAAAGGTGTGGTAGACAGTAACGATTTGCCGTTAAATGTAAGCCGTGAGATCTTACAAGGTAATAGCAGTATTACCTCTATGCGTAACGCCTTAACAAAACGTATTTTAGATATGCTTAAAAAACTGTCTAGAAAAGATGAAGCTGCCTATCAAGATTTTTGGCAGGGATTTGGTCAGGTGCTTAAAGAAGGGCCTGCTGATGACTTTACCAATAAAGAAAAAATTGCGGAACTTTTCCGTTTTTCTTCAACGTCAGCAGAAGACGATAAACAAACTGTTTCTTTAGATGCTTATGTAGAGCGTTGTGACGAGAAGCAAGAAAAAATATATTTCCTAACGGCTGAAAACTATTTAACCGCTTCTCGTAGCCCACACCTAGAAGTTTTCCGCAAAAAAGGCATTGAAGTTTTGTTGCTAACGGATCGTGTTGACGAGTGGATGGTTAGCCACCTTAGTGAATTTAAAGGCAAAACCTTTGAAGATGTTACGAAAGGCGAGCTAAATCTTGATGATGAGAAAGATCAGAAAGAGAACGAAGAAAATGAAAAACAGCATGCTGGTCTTATTGAGCGTGTTAAAACGGTACTGAGTGATAAAGTTGAAGACGTTCGTACTTCTAGTCGTCTTACCGACTCAGCTGCGTGTTTGGTAGTGGGCAAGGAAGACATGGGCATGCAAATGCGCCGTATGCTAGAAGCTGCAGGTCAAGCCTTGCCAGAGTCCAAGCGTGTGCTTGAAGTGAACATGGCTCACCCTCTGATCGTGAAAATGGATCAGCAAAGTGATGAAGCGTTATTTGCTGATATGGTTGAGCTTATCTTTGAGCAAGCTCAATTGGCTGAAGGCAGTCAATTAGAAGATCCCGCTGGATACGTAGATCGTATTAATAAGTTGGTCTTGGGCTTGTTGGAAGGCTAAGCTCTTAAACCCTTGCCCCATGGGCAAGGGTTATTTTTCCTGCCTCTAGGCGTTAGCCTGTCCTTGGCGTATCATTGCGCATTATAAAAATTAATTGTTAATTGAATATTAGGTGATTCATGAAATTGCTGCGTTTACTGGCCCCTGCCTGCGTATTGTTTTCGGTTCAAGCTTTAGCGGGTGGTTCGTTAGATCTAAGTGTGAATGATAGTACTGCTGCTATTGAATACGATGCCACTCGAATGGGCACGTCTTTGCATATCTCTACTGGTTTTCTACACCATGAAGATGATGGTGATTTAGTGTCCTTTGGTATCAATGCGGTTGACGTGCGTACACAAAATAGCCCAGTTAGAATTGGTGTGGGTGGTAAAATTTATGGTTATTCAACCGACGATGAGGATGGTGGCGCGGTCGCAATAGGTGGTTTTGCACGATACACGCCACCAGAATTAGCGGGGCTGGGTTTTGCAGGTCACGCGTATTATGCGCCAAGTGTATTGTCTTTTGATGATACTGAGCACCTTGTGGACCTTGCTGTTAGGGTTGAATATAAGTTATTGCCTACGGCTATGGTATATCTTGGGTACCGTTTTTTTGAAGCCACTGAAGAAAGCCAAGACTTAGAAATTGCCAATGCCGGTCACTTTGGCTTGCGCATTAATTTTTAATTATGAGCAAAGTTAGCCGCACAAATCAGGTGTTGTATTTTGCTCGAATGAGTTTGGATAACGCTGAGCTGAGTGGGCAAGCTCAGCTTAAGCGCCAGCTTGAAGAAGCGGCGCTTTTTCATCTTTATAGTGGTGTATCTAGTTTCTGTACTGAGTTGGTCTCGCAATATGGGTTGAGCGCTTTTAAGGATTTTAATGAGCTGTTTGGCCGTTCTGACCTTCCTAGTGAGCTATATGAGCTAAGTTTGTTGCATTCAAACCCTCAATCTTGGCTTGGTTCTATTGTTCAGCAATATCAACGTCTCTTGCAGGGTGGGTTTGAAAGTTCATCTGCTTCAAGTGGAATTATTTTTGCCCAATCTGATTATGTGACGTTATTTCGTAACTGGTTGATTGAGCTCGAAAAAACCATTCAGCGTATGCGTGAGCACTACCAGGAATACTAATTCTTGTTTTTTTAGTCGTGGAGCTACAAGAACGGCAGTGCTACAATCCGCCACCTTTTCACGTGTCATCGGTTATTTAAGAGTAGTTTTTATGGCAGCTGTATTTGAGATTGTTGAGTTATCTGATGGTGATGTTGCGTTAAAGCGCAGTGACGGTGAAGGTGAGCCGTTAGTTCGCATTTCTTTTTCTGGCGATGCTAAAGCCAGTTTCCCTCAGCAGCATTTAGACATTGCTCGCGCTATGATTGAAGCGGGCGTACGAAAAGTGGGAGAGCTAAGCGGGGTGCAGGTTGAAGACGTTTCAGCCATTGCTGATATTGAAGAGCGTATTATTCACTAAATGCTCAGAAGACTTGAACGTCATTATAAAAAAAACGCGGCCTTAGCCGCGTTTTTTTATGTCTGTCTAATGATGAAAGTTAGTGAATGTTTTGGCGAATAATGCCCACATAGAGCCCTTCGACTTCAAGCTGATCGTGCTGAAGGTCAATGACAATTGGGTCAAAATCCTTGTTTTCCGGTAATAACTTAACAATATTTTTATCCTGCTGAAGGCGTTTAACCGTCACTTCATCCCCTACGCGAGCCACGATAATTTGGCCATTGCGAGCCTGGGTGGTTTTATGAACCGCGATAAGGTCGCCATCCATAATGCCTACCTCCTTCATACTTTCACCGTGTACCTCTAATAAATAATCGGCGCTAGGGCTGAATAGCTCTCTAGGTAGCTCCAAGTATCGCTCGATATGCTCTTGCGCCAATATGGGCTCACCGGCTGCTACACGGCCTATTAAAGGCAGTCCACTTTCACTTGTTTCGGTAATGCGAATGCCTCGACTAGCACCGGCTACCATTTCAATGGCCCCTTTACGGGCAAGCGCTTTTAGGTGTTCTTCGGCCGCGTTGGGGCTACGAAAGCCTAATTGCTTGGCTATTTCTGCGCGGGTAGGGGGGAAGCCAGTCTCGTTAATGGATTGTTTGATGATATCGAGAACTTGTTGTTGACGAGCGGTTAACTTAATCATTTGATGGCGCCCTAATTATCTGGTTTTTTGTACAGTTTGTAATTATATACAGTGTTGCATGTATGTAAAGGACAGCAGGTTTGACGTTGGTGTCCTTTTGCAATACATTTGACGCCGCGTCATAAAATGACGGTGCGTCAAAACATGAATATAAACGTAAGTGACTCCAGTATTGAATATCTCAAAAGACAGAAAGCTAAAAGAGCGTTTGGAGCGAGATGAGTTAATCTTGTCTGTCGCCAAACAGCTGGTCTGTGAAAAGGGCATGCTGGGGTTGAGCATGCAATCAATTGCTGATTTAACCGATTATTCAAAAGGCACTATCTATCAGCACTATGGCTGTAAAGAAGACGTGGTCGCGAAGTTGGTTATTCGCTGTGGTAAGCAGTTAATCAGCATGATTGATTTAGCGCTGCAACATGGCATATCGACGCGCCATAAAGTGCTCTTAGTGAGTGCCGCTTATTGTATTAATAGCCAAAGCCAACCAGAAATTGCACCGTTATTGTCAAAGCTTAAAACGCCAGACGTGAAAATAAAGCTGTCAAAAAAGTTACAAGAAGAATTTAGTCAAAATGAAGATGAGATATTAAAACTAATATTAACACTTTTTTCTGAAGACACAGGTTTCAATAGCAGTAAGGTGATGGACGCTGCTTTTGGGTGGTGGACCATGCAGTGGGGTCTGCAAGATATTATGGCCAATGGATGGGATATGTCAGGGCTGGGATATGCTAAGCCTGAGCAATTCTTTTTCAGAAGCTTGCATGTGTATTTAGATGGGCTGGGTATTCCGGATGATAGATCCTGTCATGACTGGGAAGAGATAAAAAGCCAAGCCCAGAAGATTTTTCAACTAAATTGTGAACAATAAAAAGGGGATGAGTATGTTAGAAAGATTGACTTGGATGTTAGTGCGGCACCCATGGAGTGTTTTGCTAGTGACGTTGCTTTTTGTAGGAGTGAGTGGCTATGGGGCTAAAAATATTACCCTAAACGCCGATTACCGAGCCTACTTTAGTCACGATAATCCTCACCTTACTGCCTTTGAGGATTTACAGGACCAGTATAATAAAGTTGACAACATTCTCATTGCTATTGTGCCCGAGGATGGGCAAGTCTTTACCCCCAGAGTGTTATCTATGGTTGAAGCCATGACGGAAGAGGCATGGCAAGTGCCCTACAGTCGTCGTGTAGATTCTTTAACAAACTTCCAATTCACTCGCTCAGAAGAAGACGATTTGTTAGTCAGTAATCTTTTTGAAGATGCTCAGTTATTAAGTGTGGATGACATTGAGTCCGGTAAAAATGTTGCATTAGTGGATCCGGTTTTAGCGGGTAATTTAGTGGCATTTAATGGGAAGGCAACGGGATTAAATTTAACCATTAATCTTCCAGGAATCGACCCTGCCAAAGAAGTGCCTGAAGTGGTGGGGTATGTTCGAGATATGGTGGCTAAATATGAAGAAACTCACCCAGATATTGGTTTCTATTTAACAGGCGTTGTGATGACGAACAGCGCTTTTCCTGAAGCCAGCGAGCAAGATGTTCAAAAGCTGTACCCTGTGATGATTTTAGTTATTTTAGTGTTGTTGTTTTTCTCATTGAAAGGACTTTGGGGGACATTGGCGACATTTAGTATCGTGATTTTTTCGGGCGTTTGTGCCATGGGATTATTTGGCTGGCCTGGGGTTTCTGTGACGCCCACCACATTGGCGGCGCCTGTCATGATTATGACGCTGGCCATAGCAGACTGTATTCATATTTTAATGAGTTATTATCAGGGTATCGCTAGGGGCTTGCATAAAAAAAATGCCATGGTGGAGAGCATTCGAGTTAATTTTCAGCCCGTCATGCTAACCAGTTTAACCACGGCCATTGGCTTTTTAACGCTAAATTTCTCCGACTCACCGCCATTTCATGATTTGGGGAATATTGTGTGTATCGGCGTATTAGCCGCCTTTGGCTTCGCCATGCTGTATTTGCCTGCCATTATGATGCTATTGCCATCCAAAAAAATATCCGATGAATTTGCTCAGAGTTCAAAGATGCAGTTTATTTCTGACTTTGTTATCAAGCAGCGCACTAAATTGTTAGTCGGTATGTCAACGATTATTATTATTCTACTGGCGTTAATTCCACAAAATAAACTGGATGATAATACCATTGAATATTTTGATTGGAGCATCAAATTTCGATCTGACAGTGAGAAAATATCAGAGACTTTGACCGGCATAATGAGTATTAATTACTCGTTAAGTGGAGGCGGTGAAATGAATGTGGCTGATCCAAAGTATTTGGCCACCATAGACGCGTTTGCTGAATTCTTACGTAGTCAGCCTGAGGTGCGCCATGTAAATAGTTTTAGTGATGTTATGAAGCGGCTGAATAAAAACATGAACGGTGATGACGAGAGTTTTTATCGTATCCCTGATAATCGTGAGTTAGCCGCTCAGTATATTTTATTGTACGAGCTTTCCTTGCCTTACGGATTGGATATTACCAATCAGGTTAATGGTGATAAATCAGCCACACGAATGATGGTGCAATTGGATAAAATCTCTTCCGCTGAAGTGATTGCCTTGGATGGAAGGGCAGTGCAATGGCTTAAAGATAATGCGCCAGTTCACATGCTCACGGAAGGCGCCAGTACTAATGTGATGTTTTCGCATATTACCGAGCGAAATATTAAAAGCATGATTGGTGGGTTGGTGGGCGCGCTCTTTTTAATCTCGTTTATTATTATGATTGCCATTAAATCTGTTCGATTGGGGCTAATCAGTTTGGTGCCTAATTTGGTGCCCACCGGAATGGGCTTTGGTTTATGGGCAATTTTTGATGGTCAAGTGGGCTTGAGCCTTTCAGTGGTGATGGGCGTGACACTGGGGATTGTGGTAGATGATACCATTCACTTTTTAAGCAAATATGTTCGTGCTAAGCGAGAGATGAATTTAAGTTCAGAGGCGGCGGTAGAATATGCATTTAATAATGTAGGAGTTGCATTGTCTTCAACCACATTGGTGTTGTGCGCTGGGTTTTTAGTATTGACGCTTTCTCCGTTTGCATTGAATGCTGAAATGGGATTAATGAGTGCATTAACCATTGCACTGGCATTGTTAGTGGATTTCTTTTTCTTGCCGCCACTGTTGCTGTGGCTAGATAAAGATAAAGTTGGTTCTGAGCCAAGGTCCCAAGATAATAAAGAATTACCAGAAGCCAATAAACTATCGGCAACATTGTAAAAACATGATTAACAATAAGGAAAACATCATGAATAAAATAATAACCGCTGCGTTATTGATTTTTTTAGGCAGCAGCGCTTTCGCGCTTACGCCTCAAGAGCAAGGTTTGGCTATTGCTATAGAGGGTGATAAGCGTGGAGAGGGGTACGAAGATTCAAAAGTTAATTTAAAAATGGTGTTAATTGATAAGAAGGGCCGTGAGTCAGCCCGCGATATGCGAGTGAAAGGCTTAGAGGGTGTAGGTGAGGAAGGTGATAAATCCTTAATGATCTTTGATACCCCTAGAGATCAAAAAGGGGTTGCCATGCTGACCTTTACCCATAAAGCCAAGTCGGATGACCAGTGGTTGTTTTTACCTGCTTTAAAGCGCGTAAAGAAAATATCAAGCCGTAATAAGTCGGGTCCTTTTGTGGGCAGTGAATTTGCCTTTGAAGATATTAGCTCTCAAGAAGTTGAAAAGTACACCTATAAATACCTGCGTGATGAGACGCTTGATGGGATGGACTGTTTCGTTTTGGAACGTATCCCTACCGATAAGTATTCGGGTTACACTAAGCAAATTTCGTGGATAGACAAAGCGGAATATCGTGCCCTGAAAGTTGAATACTACGATCGTAAAAAAACGTTGCTAAAAACCTTATTGAATAAAGATTTCAAACAGTATCTTGATAAATACTGGCGTCCAGCGTTAAGCGAAATGGTGAATCATCAAACCGGTAAATCGACTCGTTTGATTTATGAAGATTACAGCTTTCAAGTGGGCTTAAAAGGTAAAGAATTTACCAAAAACAGTTTGAAGCGAGCTAAGTAAGCATGAAAAGAGTTTCGAATATCAACATAAATAAGGTTGCCTTTATTAGTGCAGCCTTATTGTCGGCCACGATTGTTCAAGCGGATATCGCCATTGATAGCCAGCTAGATTATGAAGTAACGGGTTACTTTGCTGATAGCGCGGGTCAAAACCAAGAAACGCAGCGGGTGAATAACTCCCTAGCTTTGGAAGTAGAGGTCTTTAACAGCTGGAATGACGGAGATGAGTCTCTCACGTTTAAACCTTTTTATCGTATTGATGAAATGGATGATGAGCGCAGCCATGGTGATGTTCGAGAGCTAATTTGGAATAAAGTGGCCGATGACTACGAGCTGAAAATAGGGGTGGGTAAGGTGTTTTGGGGGGTGACGGAATCCGCTCATTTAGTGGATGTCGTTAACCAAACCGATGGCGTTGAAAGCTTGGACGGTGAAGAAAAGCTAGGTCAGCCCATGGTTCAAGTTTTACTTGAGAGAGAGTGGGGCAATTTAGATTTATTTGTATTGCCCTATTTTCGTGAGCGTACCTTTGCTGGAAAGGATGCTCGTTTAAGTGCTGGGCTTGATTACGCAGATGCTGTGTATGAATCTTCAGCTGAAGAAAAACATGTGGATGTGGCAGCGAGGTGGTCCCATTATTGGGAGGACCTAGAATACGGAGTCTCTTTATTTCATGGTACGAGTAGAGACCCTTTTCAAACTGGGTTGTTAACTGCTGATGGTCCAGAGATGTTCACTTATTACGCTCAAATTACTCAGCTAGGGATTGAATTGCAGTATTTAAATGAAGGTTGGGCTTGGAAATTTGAAGGGATTCACCGGGATGGAATGCCTGAAGGTACAGTTACCATCTTAGCTGCTGACCCTAGCGGTTCATTAAATACTGACTGCCTAACTTGTGTGGCTTCAAACCCGTATCCAGGATTGGATCATACAGGTGTCGGAGAAGGTAAAAGCTACTTCGCTACCGCAGCTGGCTTCGAATATACCCAAGTGGGCATATTTGAGTCCCGTATGGATTTAGGTTGGGTGGCAGAGCATATCTATGATTCTCGTCAAGAAAATGCAAGTGTCGGCGCATTTGAGCATGATGTGTTGTTAGCCAATCGCTGGGTGGCCAATGATGAGGCAGATTCAGAGCTTCTTGTGGGAGTGATCTATGATTACGAATACGAAGACTACAGTTTAAGCATTGAAGGCAATACCCGTTTATTTGATGGCTTGTCGTTTGAAATTGAGGCGCGAGTATTTTCGCCTTCAAGAGATAATGTCACTCAGTACTCCCTTCGCGACGAAGACTTAGTCAAAATGACTTTTTCCTACTATCTTTAAAAGCAGTGAGCAAAAGCCCTTAATGCCCATGCATTAAGGGCTTGAAACCCTTATATCTTGACAAGAATTTGAGTTAAACGTATGTTTGAAACAGATGTTTGATTTTTTAAGTAGTTGTCATGGCCCATAGCGATACCGTAACCCGCATTTTAGATGCAGCCGAAGAGCTCTTTGCAGAGCATGGCTTCTCTGAGACCTCTCTGCGCAGTATTACCACTCAAGCGGGTGTGAACTTGGCTGCTGTTAATTATCATTTTGGCTCTAAAAAGGCGCTTATTCAGGCGGTTTTCTCTCGTTATTTGTCGCCTTTTTATAAGATGATTGCAGGCAGCTTGGATCATTATGAAAAGATTAAGCCAGATGGTGTGCTTTCTATTGAAGAGATGCTGGGGTATTTTGTCCGTGCCATTGCAGGCGTGAGTGGAGGGGATCGTCGCCGGTTGGCAATATTTATGCGTTTGCTGGGCTTGGCTTACAACCAAGGTCAGGGGCATTTGCGTAAATATTTACAAAACGAATACAAAACAGACTACGAACGCTTAATGGTTTTGTTTACCAATGCTACACCCGATTTAAAGCCTGAAGAGCGTTTTTGGCGTTTTCACTTCATGCTGGGTTCTGCTGCCTTTACGTTGTCTAACATGGAGCATTTACGGGCCATCCAAAAAGATGAATTCAATGAGCAGTGCACTGAAGAAGACGTGCTGGAGCTATTGCAACCATTTTTAGCTGCTGGCATTCGTGCTGCTAAATAGAGCTTTTGCTTTTTAAAATCACACCCTAATTTGAATTAGGGTGATTGCCATCTCGATATTTTCCTTTCACTCTTTCCTAAATAATCGTATTGGTGCACAGTACGCAGATTCTTTTGGCATTAAGGACGCGCTGTGCGCTCATTGCACATTAACCTTACTCAGCAGCAATTAACCCTCATAGATAATGACCAGGTATATAAAACCTATTCAATTTCTTCTGCGTTAAATGGCGTTGGCCAACAACAAGGTTCAGGCCAAACTCCCACAGGCGATCACTACATTCGAGCGAAAATTGGCGCCGATGCTAAATTGAACTCTGTGTTTGTAGGGCGTCGCCTAACCGGTGAAACATACTCCTCATTATTAGCACAGCAGTTCCCTAATAGAGACTGGATTCTTACTCGAATTATGTGGCTCTGTGGCCAAAAAGTAGGGCATAACCGTTTGGGGAATGTTGATTCGATGGCTCGTTATATTTATATACATGGCACGCCTGACAGTGAGCCCATGGGCATTCCTAAAAGCCATGGCTGTATCCGTATGCGTAATCGCGACATAATAGATGTTTTTAACTGGGTGCCTGTAGGCTGCCCTGTATTGATTGAGGTTTAAGTGAAAGCTGCATTTATTACCGATGTTCAAGGGCCCGTACTCACCGAGCAAGAGAAGGTCATGCTAACCAGCCCTTATCTGTCGGGCATTATTTTATTTTCACGTCACTTTGAGAACGTGCCTCAGCTTAAAGCTTTGATTGCTCGCATTAGCACTATCAATCCGCAGTTGCTCATCACCGTAGATCACGAGGGTGGGCGAGTGCAGCGTTTTCGTGAGGGTTTTACACATGTGCCGGCCATGGGTAGGTTGGGGCAGCTCTACCAACAAGATCAGGATGTCGCTAAGCGAGCTGCGTTTGCAAGTGCCATAGTGTTGGCCAGTGAGTTATTAGATGTGGGTGTGCATCTGACTTACGCCCCAGTGCTAGACGCCAACTATGAGCGTAATCAAGTGATTGGGGATCGTGCTTTTTCCGGTGATGTCAGGGTGATTACGCAATTGGCCGAGCAGTTTATGCTAGGTTTAAAAGAAATGAATTTTGCGGTAGTAGGGAAGCATTTTCCGGGGCACGGCTGGGTGAATTTGGACTCACATGTGGCTTGCCCAGTTGATGAACGCAGTATGAATGAAATTGCTGGGCAGGATATGCAGCCCTTTAAAACTTTACTGCCATTAATAGATTGGATGATGCCCGCACATGTGGTGTATCAACATGTTCATCATGAACCAGCAGGTTTTTCTAGGGTGTGGTTGCAAGATATTCTTAAAGATCAGCTGGGTTTTACCGGGCGAATTGTCAGTGATGATTTAAGCATGGCAGGTGCGGCGGTGAAGGGGAGTTACTGGCAGAGGGCTGAATCAGCCATAAAGGCCGGTTGCGATGTGTTGCTAGCATGTAATTCAGCCCAAGCCTCGCAAGAAATATTAACGTCTATGGAAAAAGCTTCCATAGAGCCCATGTCTCTAAGCTGCTATCAGCCAAAAAATGTGAACCGAAATATTTTAAAAACTGAGTCTTACCTGAAGGCTAAAGCCGTATTAAATGAATTAGAGTTAATAGTATGACGATTGAAATAGAATTATTGGAAATATGGTGGGTTAAAGCGCTTGGTATTTTTTTGCTGGGGTTGCTGGTATACGGCGTCGCCCACAAATTGGTGGCAAAACTGAAAGAGAAAGCCAGTAAAACCAAAAACCTATTTGACGATGCAGTAGTGGGGGCTTTAGAGAAACCATTAAATAATGGCGTTTTATTGTTTACTTTAATGGCGACCTTTCACGTAATTGAAAAGCACTTTGAATTGGCCGTATTACCCTTGTCGTTTAAAACTCTAGGCCTTCCATTTGCTGGGTTATTTGCTTGGTTTGTATTAAGGCTCATACGAATTAGAGAAAACCAAATATTAAAAGGCCATGTGGAAACCAAATCGGATCAAACCACCATAAGTATTATCTTTAAGCTACTGCGTTTAATGGTGGTGATTTTAACGGCGCTGGTGGTCTTTCAGACTCTGGGTATTTCCATAAGTGGTGTGATAGCGTTTGGTGGCGTAGGCGGTGCGGCAGTGGCTTTTGCAGCCAAGGATTTATTGGCCAATTTTTTTGGTGGGTTAATGATCTTTTTGGATAAGCCTTTTAAAGTAGGTGATTGGGTTCGTAGTCCAGATCAAAATGTAGAGGGCACGGTAGAGCACATTGGCTGGCGCATGACGAGAATTAGAACTTTCGATAAGCGGCCGCTTTATGTGCCTAATTCGGTATTTGCTCAAGTCAGTATCGAGAATCCTCAGCGTATGACTCATCGTAGGATTTATGAAACCATAGGTGTGCGATACAGTGATTTTTCGCAAATAGAAGCAATCTGTAAGCACATAGAGGACATGCTAAAAGAGCATCAAGATATAGATGAATCCCAAACCCTTATGGTGAACTTTAATCGCTTTGCCGATTCGTCCTTGGAATTTTTTATATATTGCTTCACCCACACCACTCACTGGCAAACGTTTCATCGCATTAAGCAGGATATATTAGTAGATGTGGGCAGTATTATTCTTCAGCAAGGTGCAGAGATTGCCTTTCCAAGTCAAAGTGTGTTTGTGGAGAGTGTTCCTCCTGCTGATATTAATCCAGTTCGTTAACGTTAAAGCCTAATTGATAAAGCATTAAGTTTTCAAAAGGGCAGTGCCATCGGTGCTGCCTAAAATTATTAAAGAGTAGAGTTATGAGTGGTTCGTCATTAACGGCAATCGTGGGCGGCACTGGCTTAACCCAGTACCCAGGTTTAAACATAGAGCGTGAAGAGATTATTGAAACGCCGTTAGGTGCCTCTAGTAGTCCACTGGTGTTTGCTAATTTGCATGGTCAAGACGTGGTGTTCCTTGCGCGACACGGTCACCCACATACGCTTCCACCCAATAAAATCAATTATCGGGCGAATTTATTGGCGCTTCAGAAAGTGGGTGTGACTCAAATTATTGCAGTAAATGCAGTGGGTGGTATCACTCAGGCCATGGATGCTGAGGTGATTTGCATTCCCGATCAAATTGTTGATTATACCCATGGTCGCGAGGATACTTTTTTTGATGGCGTATTTAAGCCCCTAGAGCATATCGACTTTAGTCACCCTTATGACGGCGCTCTGTGTGATGCGCTTATGTTGGCGGCTGAAAAAGCCAATCAAGACATTGTCATGAAAGGTGTTTATGGTGCGACGCAAGGGCCGAGATTGGAAAGTATTGCGGAAATTGTCCGCATGGAAAAAGACGGTTGTGACTTGGTGGGTATGACGGGAATGCCGGAGGCGGTGTTGGCAAGAGAATTAAATATTCCTTATGCTTGTTTGTCGTTGGTGGTTAATAAAGCTGCGGGAAAAAGTGAAGGGATAATTACCATGGATGATATACACGCTGCGGTGGATAATGGCATGGCGTGTGTTCAGAAAATCATTTCTTCTTTTTTGCAAAAATAAAAGACCCGCATATTCTGTCGGTTTATCGGCCTGAATATGCGTGTTTGAATATCGATTACAGTTTTGTATTTAATGCAGACTTTAAGGGGGCAGAGCTTTCATCGTGTTCAAGGGCTTTTGTATCCAGTGGGTGTGCCGCCGGAATGATGCGAATAAGGGCTGCTAAATAAGGGTGGTCTAGGTAATGAATTTCTTTACTTCGCATGCGCCTTTTTTGCTGAAGGCTAATGGTTTCTCCTAGGTGGCGAGCCTCTTCGGGTATAAATTGCAAGTCAACTTTGCTATGCAGATAGCGAGATACGTGCAGTTCGATAACCCCTTTTAACTGTGGCTGGCCAAGCTTAATGGTTGAGCTTTCAAAGTAAATTGGCAGGGTGTTAGGTTGATCGTAAACAGCTTGTGTCCACTGTGTGTTGTACAAAATAGGCTGTGTCACAGGGTCTAACTTTTCAAGGTATTCCTGCCAATCTGCCGAGATAGTCTGTTTAGTAAAAGCTTTTCCGTTCACGTTCTCGTGGTGTAGTGCCATGGCGGCGTTCATGCCGGAATTAGCCAGTTGGAAGGTATTATCATTTTGTAGCTGAATGGTATCGGCCATATCTAATTCAAGCTCATTAAAGCTAAAGGCTTCATCTAAGCTGGAATCTGGCTTTTGCTGAAAAAATGTTAAATTAATTTGATACCAACGGGCCTTCTTTTGGTTGGTTTCACTATGCCCGAGGCTAGCCATTAGCATAAGGCAGATGAGAGAAATGTATATTTTCATTGTTTTGCTGGTCCTGATAATGACGCCAATACATTAGACACAGTTTTAAATCGACTTTCTGCGTCGGGCATATCAAAAATAAATTTTAGTGCATTGGCACCGTCTAATTTGTAGCTGGTCGGTTTAGTTTGAACTAAGCGAACCATGGTATAAGGGTCAATTTGAGTCTCACTTGCAAATTCAATGCGCCCTTGTCTGTCTCCAGCATCTAATTTAACAATACCAAGCGTGTTCAGCTGAAACTTTAATTCAGTTACGCGGAATAAATATTTAACTTGTGGGGTTAGTAAGCCAAATCGGTCAATCATTTCCACTTGCAAATCTCTTAGCTCATTTTTATCTTTCGCATTGGCAATTCTCTTGTAAAGAATCAATCGAGTATGCACATCTGGCAGATAATCTTCAGGGATTAGGGCTGGGATTCTTAGGTTGATTTCAGCGTGATTGTTCATGGGGGAATCAATGTTTAATTCTTTGCCTTCTTTAATGGCCTCTACTGCGCGCTCGAGTAATTCCATATATAAGCTAAAGCCCATATTTTGAATTTGACCACTTTGCTCTTCCCCTAAAAGTTCGCCCGCCCCTCGAATTTCTAAATCGTGAGTGGCCAGCATGAAGCCTGCGCCTAGATCTTGTGCGTTGCTAATGGCATCGAGTCGTTTTTCTGCGTCTTTGCTAACTTTCTTCTCAATAGGGGCCAACAAATAGGCATAGGCTTGGTGGTGGCTACGGCCCACACGACCTCGTAATTGGTGCAGTTGGGCTAGGCCAAATTTATCGGCACGCTCGATAATTATAGTGTTGGCGTTAGGGACATCGATACCGGTTTCGATAATGGTGGTGCACATAAGAACATTAAAGCGCTTATGGTAAAAGTCTGTCATAACGGACTCTAATTGGCGCTCTGACATTTGCCCGTGGGCGACGCCGATTCGAGCATCAGGTACTAACTTGGCTAAATCTTCAGCGGTTTTCTCTATGGTTTTCACTTCGTTATGTAAAAAGTAAACCTGGCCGCCACGTAGAATTTCACGTAAAACCGCTTCTTTAATGAGGTGATCGTCCCATACTTTTACGAAAGTTTTCACGGCTAAGCGTCGTGCTGGTGGTGTCGCGATTATCGATAAGTCGCGCACCCCCGACATGGCCATGTTGAGCGTTCTTGGAATAGGGGTGGCGGTCATGGTTAAAATATCAATTTCAGCCCGCAGTGCTTTCACGCGCTCTTTTTGCTGAACCCCAAAGCGGTGCTCTTCATCGATAATTAACAAACCCAAATTATTAAACTTAACATCGGGTTGCAGTAATTTGTGGGTACCAATCACAATGTCGGCGCTGCCGTCTTCTAGTGCTTTAAGTGATTGATTTTTGGCTTGGCCTGTTTTAAATCGTGAAAGGCTTTCAATTTTAATGGGCCAGTCGGCAAAGCGATCGCGAAAAGTTTCAAAGTGCTGTTGAGCCAATAGCGTGGTGGGGACCAATACGGCTACTTGCCTGCCATTTTGTACTGCGATGAAGGCTGCGCGAAGAGCCACTTCTGTTTTACCAAAGCCCACATCGCCACATACCAGTCTATCCATGGGGCGTTGCTTCATCATGTCAGTGATAACGGCATTGATACTGGTTTTTTGATCGGGGGTTTCTTCAAATGGGAAGTCGGAAGCGAAAATGTCGTAATCATCTTTTGGAAATTCAAAGCCAAAACCCGGCTTCGCTTCGCGCTTGGCGTAGACTTCTAGTAATTCGGCGGCGGTATCTCGAATTTTTTCCAAAGCCTTGCGTCTTTGGGTTGACCATTTCTCGTTGCCTAGTCGGTGCAGTGGTGCCATGTCGGTGTCGCTGCCACTGTAACGACTAATTAAATGTAATGACGATACGGGTACGTATAATTTGGCGTCGTCAGCATATTCCAGCATAACGAACTCGGTGGTTTCTTTGTCTATCTCGATCGTTTCCATGCCGCGATAGCGCCCGACACCGTGATCAATGTGAACAACCGCAGCACCAGGGGTTAATTCGGTGAGATTGCGAATGACGTTTTCGCTTTGATCTTTTTCTTGTTTTTGTCTTCTTTGTTGGCGAATGCGTTCACCAAAAAGGGCATTTTCACTGATGATCCAGCTGTTGTTTTGATCGTTAAAAAAGCTGTTTTCAAGAGGTGCTGTGGTGATTGCATATTCAAAGTCAGTGCTGCTTAGGTCGTGCCACTGATCAATTATTTGAGGTTGAACACCAATGCGTTCAAGAAGCTCGAGTAATGCTTCGCGACGTCCAGCGCTTTCAGCGCAGAAAACCACTGGCTGAGAGGTTTCCATTAGAAAGTTTTCAAGCTTCGACAGTGGTTGCTCGTTTTTATGTTCTATTTGTAAGTTGGGAAGAATAGGCTGTAAAAAATTATGGCGGCCAGTTTGTTCTTCTAACGTATTCGCGTGTACACGAATACGTGGGTAGGACTTAAATTTAGCGAAGCTTTCATTGTCGTTTAGATACAGCTCTTTTGGGGCCAACACAGGATGGCGTAGATCGTGACGGCGATCTTCATAGCGAGCTTCAATGTCACACCAGTTTTGTTGTAAATGTTGCTCTAGGTGCTCATCAAAAATAATTTGGCAGTGCTTGGGCAGATAATCAAATAAGGTGGCGGTTTCATCGAAAAACAAGGGTAAATAATATTCGATGCCCCCAGGTGCAATTTGTTTGGTTACGTCAATGTACAAAGGAGATTGTTTTGGGTCGGTATCAAAAAAGTCAAACCAGCGCGATTTAAAACAGCGAATGCCTGATTTATCTAAGGGCACTTCCTTGGCCGGTAGCAGCTCAATGGTTTGTACATTTTCAGTGGATCGTTGGTTTTCTGGGTTAAACCAGCGAATGGTTTCTACTTCATCGTCAAACAGCTCGATACGAAATGGATTCTCTGCTCCCATGGGGTAAATATCTAAAATAGCCCCGCGTACACAAAACTCACCGTGTTCATGAACACTGTCGACGCTCTGATAACCAGATGCAATGAGATTGCTTTTTAATTCGTCGGCATCAAGGGTTTGACCTACTTTGATGCTAAAGCTATGCCCGAGTATGTAGTCACTGGGGGGCAATCGTAATTGTAATGCTAATGCGGGAATGACTAGGATGCTGTTTTTGGCTTGTGGCAGTTTAACGAGCGTGCTTAAGCGTTCAGAAATAATATCTTGGTGAGGAGAAAAATAGTCGTAGGGCAGGGTTTCCCAGTCAGGCAGGTTAAAAACGCTGCCATTGAAGAAGTATCCTATCTCCTCGCTTAAACGCAGCATGTGGCTGCTGGAGTTGGCGACAACTAGAGTAAGCCCTTCACAAGCCTGAGCGGCTTGAGCAATGCTGTGTGCCAAATGAGACCCTTCTACTTGCCCCCAAAGCTGAATGTCTCCTGCTTTCGTGGGTATGAGTGCGCTAGCGGCCATGTACTGCCTATATTTAGTTGTTTAATTGGTTATAAGATATCAGGGCGTTAGTGTACTTAAACCCTTGCAGGGTGTTAAGAGCGGTTTCTCAAATGTCATCATTGAGATTTAGGGGCTTTATAGGCATAATATCGCCCAATTTTTCAGCTCTAGTGTTTGAGGATGTGACCCGTGAGTCAAGACGTTCATGAAGTTAGCTTGAATGATTGGAAGGCGCGTGAAGAAACCGCCGAATCCATGATCCCTGTCATCGGCAGCCTGTACCGCAAGAACAACGTGGTATTGTCTGTTTATGGTCGAGCCGTTATTAACCGCTCGGTCATTGAAATATTAAAAGCCCATCGTTTTGTGCGCCAAGTAGAAAGTGAAGAGCTTTCTGTCTTAGATACTTTTCCTGTCTTAAATGTTTTAGCCGAACTTAATTTGTCAGCTTGTCATATCGATATCGGTAAGATGGCGGTTAAGTTTCGCAAAGAGGGTAATGGCGCGTCTTTAACTGAGTTTGTAACGGATCAGCTTAAAGAAGTTGAGAAGCAAGGCCCTGCTGGCGAAGAAGGTAAGGACGTTGTTCTTTACGGTTTTGGTCGTATTGGTCGTTTGCTTGCTCGCATCATGATTGAAAAAGCCGGTGGTGGTCAGGGTATGCGTTTGCGTGCCATTGTTGTGCGTAAAGCAAAAGGCAATGACCTTGTTAAGCGTGCAAGCTTGTTGCGTCGTGATTCTATTCACGGGTCATTCAAAGGCACCATTCAAGTTGACGAAGAAAACAATGCGCTAATTGCGAATGGCACCTACATTAAAATCATTTACGCTAACAACCCTAGCGAAATTGATTACGCAGACTACGGCATTAAAGACGCTTTATTGATTGATAACACTGGTGTATGGCGTGATCAAGATGGTCTTAACCAGCATGCCCAATGTAATGGTATTGCTAAAGTATTGTTAACAGCGCCAGGTAAAGGCGATATTAAGAATATCGTTTACGGTGTTAACAACCATGACATTCTTGATAGCGATACTATTTTGTCAGCGGCTTCCTGTACCACTAATGCGATCACGCCTGTTCTTAAAGCGTTGAACGATGAGTACGGCGTAGACGTAGGCCATGTAGAAACTGTTCACTCTTACACGAATGATCAGAACCTAATTGATAATTACCATGCTGGTGATCGTCGTGGGCGTGCCGCTGCATTGAATATGGTAATCACCGAGACGGGCGCTGCAAAGGCAGTGGCTAAAGCTTTGCCAGAGATGGAAGGCAAGCTAACCGGTAATGCGATTCGTGTTCCTACGCCTAATGTTTCAATGGCGATCCTTTCTCTTACCTTGAAAAAGGGCGTAGAAAAAGAAGCCTTGAATACTTATTTGCGTGATATGTCTTTGCATTCTTCATTGCAAAAGCAAATTGATTTTGTACGCAGCCCAGAAGTAGTTTCTAGTGATTTTGTTGGTAATCGTTGCGCTGGTATCGTAGATGGTGAAGCGACCATCGTTAGTGGAGATCGTGTAAACGTTTATGTTTGGTACGATAACGAATACGGTTACAGCTGCCAGGTGGTTCGTATCGCACAGCAATTGTGCGGTGTTTATTACCCAACCTATCCTTGGGTTGAAAAGTAAAATTTTAAGAGCCGCTTTTATAGCGGCTTTTTTGTGCGCATAAGAAATGAGCGATGAGAAAATTCGTTTTTGGGTTTCAGATGGTGGTTCTTTTTTGTATGTGGTTAAAAAGCAAACAAAATTGGGTTCTGTGTCTATACTAATTCTTTAATAGTTGTAGGTAGAGGGTTAGTTATAGCTAGCCACGTTTAGATGGTATGTCTATACTATCGCCCAGATTTTATAGTGACGGTTATGCATTATTGTAACTGTCTGAAAAATAAGCAAAAACGTGTCGTAACAATACGCAAACGTTAAGATATTTTTGAACTGTGATTAGGCAAGCATATGATCAAAATCAAAAAAGGTCTTGATCTGCCAATAGCCGGAAAACCTGAGCAAAGCATTACTAAAGGTAATGAGGTTTCCCGGATAGCATTGGTTGGATCGGATTTTAATGGTATGAAACCCACCATGCAGGTGCAGGTTGGGGATAAGGTCAAAAAGGGGCAACTGCTCTTTTCTGATAAAAAAACGGAAGGTATTCTTTATACCTCCCCTGCAAGTGGTGTAGTTAAAGAAATTAATCGCGGTGCACGCCGTGTATTTGAATCTATCGTGATTGAGCTTGAAGGTTCTGATGAAGAAACCTTTGCCTCTTTTTCGGCTTCTGAATTATCGGCTCTATCAGCGGAGCAGGTACAGAGTCAGTTGGTTCAATCAGGTATGTGGACGGCCATTCGAACTCGTCCTTATTCAAAAGTGCCAGCACTTGGTTCTAAACCGAGCTCTATTTTTGTTTCAGCTATTGATACTCAGCCATTGGCTGCAGATCCTGAAGTGGTCATTGCTAAAAATAAAGACGATTTCGCCAACGGCTTAACCATACTTAGTCGTTTATCAGATAAAGTGTTTGTATCCCGTGCACCTAATTCTGGTATTCCTGTGGCGAATGCTCAGGCAGTCGATGTTTCGGGCCCTCACCCAGCAGGGCTAGTAGGTACACAAATTCATTTCTTGGATCCTGTTAGTGCCAATAAAACGGTATGGCATGTGGGTTATCAAGATGTTATTGCCATGGGTAAGCTATTCACCTCAGGTAAAATTTCTAATGAGCGTGTTGTTGCTTTGGCTGGCCCACAAGTTTCAAAACCACGACTTGTATCGACTCTATTAGGCGCTAACCTAGACGAGTTAACGAAAGGCGAGTTGAATACCGGTGAAAATCGCGTGATTTCTGGTTCAGTTTTAGGGGGACGTACGAGTGCCGGTAACATGGCTTACTTGGGTCGCTACGCGAATCAAATATCCGTTATTGAAGAAGGACGTGACCGTAAGTTGCTGCATTACTTCTCTGTAGGCGCTGATCGTCATTCTGTCATGCGTATTTATTTATCCAAGTTAATGCCTAACAAACTTTTCAATTTTACTTCTACCACTAATGGTAGTGAGCGCGCCATGGTGCCGTTAGGTGGATATGAAAAAGTAATGCCTCTTGATGTTCTGCCCACCCAACTTTTGCGTGCCATTATCGTAGAAGACATGGATGTGGCGATCAACCTAGGGGTGTTAGAACTAGATGAAGAAGATTTGGCTTTATGTACTTACGTTTGCCCTGGCAAATACGAATACGGCCCGATCTTGCGTAATAATCTAGAACGCATTGAGAAAGAGGCATAATCATGGGCTTAAAATCATATATCGAAAGTTTAGAGCCTCACTTTACGAAGGGCGGAAAACTGGAAAAGTTTTACCCTCTTTACGAAGCAATTGATACTGGCTTGTATTCTCCTCCATCGGTTACTAATAACAGTGCACATGTGCGCGACGGCATCGATCTTAAACGCATCATGATCACCGTGTGGTTATGTGCTTTTCCAGCCATGTTCTTTGGTATGTGGAATATTGGCTTCCAAGCCAATACTGCATTGGAAGCTATGGGCGTTGCAGATGTGGAAGGCTGGCGTGGTGCGTTAATCGCTATGTTTGCAGGCCATGATGCCAATAGTATTTGGGATAACCTCATTTTTGGAGCAGCGTATTTCCTACCTATTTATGCCGTGACATTTATTGTTGGTGGTATTTGGGAGGTGTTATTTGCCTCAGTACGCGGTCATGAAGTTAACGAAGGTTTCTTTGTAACGTCTATCTTATTTGCCTTAATTTGTCCTCCGAATATTCCCTTGTGGCAAGTAGCCCTTGGTATTAGCTTTGGTGTGGTTATTGGTAAAGAGATCTTTGGTGGCACAGGTAAGAACTTCCTAAACCCAGCCTTAACAGGACGTGCATTTTTGTTCTTCGCTTATCCTGCGCAAATTTCAGGTGATGCTGTATGGACTGCTGTAGATGGTTTCTCTGGTGCGACACCACTTGGTTTAGCAGCAATTGGTGGTGTTGAAGCCATTATGGAATCTGTCACTTGGTTTGATGCATTTGCCGGAACCATTCAAGGTTCTGTTGGTGAAACCAGTACGATCGCTATTTTGTTGGGCGGATTAGTGATGATGTTTATGGGCATTGCCTCATGGAGAATCGTCGCCGGTGTCATGATTGGTATGGTGGGCTTGTCTTTCTTATTTAACCTAATTGGCTCTGACACGAATGCGATGTTTGCCATGCCTTGGTACTGGCACCTTGTTATTGGTGGTTTTGCCTTTGGTATGATTTTCATGGCAACCGATCCTGTTTCTGCGTCAATGACCAACATGGGTAAGTATTTCTTCGGTGCTTTGATAGGTGTGATGGTGGTGTTGATTCGAGTAATTAACCCGGCGTTCCCAGAGGGCATGATGCTGGCGATTTTGTTTGCAAACTTATTTGCACCTTTAATCGACCATTTTGTAGTTCAAGCAAATATTAAGCGGAGGATGGCTCGCAATGTCGGTTAATAACTATGTAACTCAAAGAGCCATCACGGCTAATGCGGTTCAAGTACTATCAGTAAGTCGGAGGGTTGAACGTCATGTCGGCTAATAACGATAGCATTCAAAAAACCATTTTGGTTGCGGTGCTGCTGTGCCTTGTGTGCTCTGTCATCGTATCAGGTGCTGCAGTTTCTTTGAAACCTATGCAGGTTAAAAATAAGCTTGAAGATAAGCGTAAAAATATCTTGGCAGCAGCAGGTTTACTGCAGGAAGATAAATCTATTGAAGAGCAGTTCAAACAGGTAACGACACGTATCGTTAATCTTGAGTCTGGCGATTATGCTACCGATACTGAGCTGGCTGAATTGAAAGCCGCTGGTTACCCAGTGGAGACTTTTGATCAGCGCCGTTTGTCAAAAGATGGTACGTACAGCGCTTCTTTGCCGGGCAATATAGATATTGCTAGCATCAAGCGTTTAGAAAAATACGCAGCTGTTTTCCTTGTAGAAAAAGACGGTGCTGTTGATCGCATCATCTTGCCTGTTCACGGATATGGATTGTGGTCTACCTTGTATGGTTTTGTTGCCTTGCAAAGTGATGCAGAAACCATTGCTGGTCTCGGTTTTTATGCCCATGGTGAAACCCCTGGATTAGGTGGTGAAGTGGACAACCCATCATGGAAAGCTTTATGGATGGGTAAGAAAGTTCACGATGCCTCAGGTGCCGTAGCCATTAATGTCGTTAAGGGAAAAGTGGTCCCGGGTAATAACAAAGAAATAAACCAAGTAGATGGTTTGTCTGGTGCAACCCTAACCAGTAACGGTGTTTCAAACCTAATGCGTTTTTGGTTGGGTGAGCAAGGCTTTGCTGGCTACTTAAAAACGTTAAAAGGGCAGGGAGTTTAATATGTCATCCATTAAAGAAGTATTAACCCAGCCTTTGCTGGCCAATAACCCGATTGCGGTGCAAATCCTTGGGGTTTGTTCTGCACTGGCGGTGACCACAAGCTTAAACGTAACCTTGGTTATGTGCGTTGCTTTAACGGCTGTTACTGCTTGTTCTAACTTTGCCATTGCGTTAATTCGTAACCATATCCCAGGTAATATTCGTATTATCGTTCAAATGACCATTATCGCTTCTTTGGTAATTGTGGTGGATCAAATATTGAAAGCTTACGCTTATGATGTGAGTAAGCAGCTTTCTGTATTTGTGGGTCTTATTATCACCAACTGTATCGTTATGGGTCGCGCGGAAGCGTTTGCCATGAAAAACCCTCCAGGTTTAAGTTTCCTTGATGGAATTGGTAACGGTCTTGGGTATTCAGTTGTATTGATATTTGTAGCCGTATTCCGTGAACTGTTGGGTTCAGGTTCATTGTTAGGTTTTGAAATTCTACCGCTTGTAACTAATGGTGGTTGGTATTACAGCAACGGTTTGTTGTTGTTGCCACCTAGTGCTTTCTTCCTTATTGGTCTGTTTATTTGGTTGTCTCGAACTTTGATTCCTGAGCAGGTTGAAGAGCCAGACTTCGTTATTTCGCCAAATACTGAAACGTCAGGAGCTCACTAATGGAACATTATATTTCTCTGTTCGTGAAAGCGGTATTTATTGAAAATATGGCTTTGGCGTTTTTCTTGGGTATGTGTACCTTTTTGGCCATATCCAAAAAAGTTGAAACAGCCATAGGTCTTGGTATTGCGGTAGTGGTGGTGTTAACCATTACTGTACCGGTAAACAACTTGATTTATGTTTACTTGTTAAAAGAAGGTGCCTTGGCTTGGGCGGGTTTCCCAACTGTAGATTTAAGCTTTCTTGGTTTGCTTAGCTATATTGGCGTTATCGCGGCCATGGTTCAAATTTTAGAAATGGTGCTTGATAAATACTTCCCGGCTTTATATAGCGCGTTGGGTGTGTTTTTACCTTTGATCACAGTGAACTGCGCCATTATGGGTGCTTCATTATTCATGGTTGAGCGTGATTACCAATTTGGCGAATCTGTTGTTTACGGTATTGGCGCCGGTGTAGGTTGGGCGTTAGCCATTACTGCGCTTGCTGGTATTCGTGAAAAACTTAAATATAGCGATGTGCCTAAGGGCCTTCAGGGCTTAGGAATCACCTTTATGACGGTGGGACTGATGTCATTGGGCTTTATGTCATTCTCCGGCGTATCTCTATAAGGACGGCAACAAAAAATGGCTGAATATACAGAAATTATTTTAGGCGTAATCATGTTTACCGGCATGGTTCTAGCCTTGGTAGCGTTGATTTTAAGCGCTCGAGCCCAGCTAGTAAGTAGTGGTGCTGTAACAATTGAGATTAATGGTGACCCAGAGAAAACCATTACGGCAGCGGCAGGGGATAAGCTGCTTCAAACCCTTGCTAGCAATGGTGTGTTTTTATCATCAGCTTGTGGTGGTGGTGGTACTTGTGCTCAGTGTAAGTGCCAGGTGTTTGATGGGGGTGGTTCAATGCTGCCCACCGAAGAGTCTCACTTTACTAAGCGTGATGCCCGTGACGGCTGGCGTTTGTCCTGTCAGGTGCCTGTTAAGCAGGACATGAAGATTGAAGTTGAAGATGAGGTCTTCGGTGTTAAGAAGTGGGAATGTACGGTTGAGTCTAACCCTAACGTGGCCACATTCATTAAAGAACTAACGCTTAAATTGCCTGAAGGTGAAAATGTTGATTTCCGTGCAGGTGGTTACGTTCAATTAGAATGTCCTCCGTATGAAATAAACTTCTCTGACTTTGATATTGAAGAAGAGTACCGTGGTGATTGGAATCACTTTAAATTCTTTGACTTAAAGTCAGTAAACAAAGAAACCGTCATACGCGCATATTCTATGGCTAACTACCCAGAAGAGCGTGGGGTGGTTAAGTTTAATATCCGTGTAGCAACGCCACCACCACGTACTGAGGGTATTAACCCAGGTATTATGTCTTCATATGTATTTAATATGAAGCCAGGTGATAAGGTGACGGTATACGGGCCATTTGGTGAGTTCTTTGCTAAAGATACCGATGCTGAAATGGTGTTTATTGGCGGTGGTGCTGGTATGGCGCCAATGCGTTCACACATATTTGATCAGCTGAAACGTCTTAAGTCGTCTCGTACGATTAGCTTTTGGTATGGCGCGCGTTCTTTGCGTGAGCTTTTCTACCAAGATGAATACGATGCGCTAGCCGCTGAGTTTGATAATTTTAGCTGGAATGTGGCTATGTCAGACCCTCAGCCTGAAGATAATTGGGAAGGGATGACAGGGTTTATTCATAATGTTCTTTTAGAAGAGTATTTGAGTAAGCATCCAGCTCCTGAAGATTGCGAATTCTACATGTGTGGGCCGCCAATCATGAACCAAGCTGTCACTAATATGCTGTTAGAGTTAGGTGTTGAACCTGAGAACATCATGCTAGATGATTTTGGCTAATACTAAGCTCAATTAAAAAAGGCCCATAAAACATTGTTTTTATGGGCCTTTTTTTATGTTTCTAGAATATAAATTCAGACTAGGAACGTTACTTAAATTGAATCGTAAAGAGCGGTTTAGTATGAGGGGTTAAAGTGTTTAAGAAAGGTTGTTTAAGCAGTATATTGATTGATGTGGTGCTTAAGTATTGCTTCTTAATTTGTAACCATTTTGTTTTTTTTGTTAGATTAAGTAAAAAGTATGCCAACTCACTAGCAAATTTGAATTTAAATTGCAGATTTGATTGATATTTAATCAATTTAGGTTATTACTGTAATTAACTTGAAATTTTGTTAAACGCAGTCTGATGTTATGAAAGTTAATAAAAGTGTAGATATTAAACCGAGTTTGCTCGTAGATGCCGTGTCTGAGGATGGGGTGAGTGCTGTGAATTTGTTTGGTCGGCATGTGTCTCCCAGAGGGATTAGTGCCCATTGCTCTAACGAATCAATAGCGATGTTAAGCGGAGGTGATTGTGTGGAGGGTCAGTCAAAGTTTCAGACCTTGTTACTGAATATTGAACTGGGATTCTCAAGTGGTGAAGTGGTGCAATTAGAGACCTCTGCTCAGATCCAGAGCATTCGTCGAGTTTCTCAGCAAGAGTTTGAGATTAATATGTATTTTGTAAATATGATGCAGGATGGATACAGGCACATAGCCCGCTATATTGTAGATGTGGGTAATCGCTGCACTGAATAGGGCAGCTCAAAACTGCTTGTTTTTGGTACTGATATTCTCAGCTTTACCACATCACTATATTCAACGTTAATGATCGTCCCGTTTACCTCTTTAATAACCTTTCTGATATGTGCTTCTTGGGCGAATGATAATTCAATATCAAACTCTTCCATTGTGATATGCGTAACCATTGGTAAGTTTAATAACACTTGTTTGGCGGCTTCTCCGTAGGCTTTTGCTAGGCCCCCAGTGCCTAATTTGGTGCCGCCAAAGTAGCGAACCACTACAATTGTTGCCTCGCCTACTCCGCTGTGTTTTAAATGGGTGAATATAGGCATGCCGGCTGTACCATTGGGCTCTCCGTCGTCACTAAAGCCATAAAGGTTGCTGTTGTTAGGTGAGCCTGCAATAAAGGCATAGCAGTGGTGACGAGCATCGGGGTAGGCTGATTTTAATTCTTGGATGAATGCTTTTGCTTGATCACTGCCTTTAGTGTGTTTGATGAATGCCAAGAAGCGGCTGCGTTTTATTTCAATCTCCGTCTCTTGGCTTATATGTGGGGTTTTATAATCAAGCATGTGCGCTTAATAAAACAAACTTTCCATTAGCTGCTATTTGGGTCACATGTTTGAAGTAACTTTTAAGGGTTACGTGATAGCCCAAGTGTCTATTGCCTACAATAATTAGTTTTCCATTTTTATTTAGGTGTTGTTTGGCGTCATTGAATAAACGCTTTGCAATATGATCCCCAACAGTGTGCTCTTCATGGAAGGGAGGATTGCAAATGATTAAGTCATACCCTTGGTGTTTATTTGATATTCCATCTTCCCAGTAGAAATTTGCATGGCCATTTATGTTGTTTTTTACCCAGGACAACTCAGCACTTCTCATGGCCATGAAAGATTCATCAAAAAAATCTAAGTGCAATTCATCGTTTTGATTTGCATAAGCTTTGGCATATTGGAGCCCTAATATGCCTGACCCACAGCATAGATCAGCCACACTATTGGCACTGGGCAATGCTGTGATGTTATCAAGTAGAAATTCAGCCCCTGGGTCTAGTTTATCTCTGCCAAAAACATTGGCATGACTAATAAGTTTTATGTTTCTTAATATGTTGCTTTTAGGGTAGGCAGATCTTTCTACGTTTTCTAAAGTAAGTTTGTATATGGTGGCTTTCTTTTTAAATGGAAAGCGCTCAACAGTGCCGAAGCGCTGAAGAAAACTTAAAATATTTTTAGGTAGGTGCTTCATCATGCCGGCAATTAGAACAGTGGATATGTTTGATTTAAAGCAGCCTTGCAGTAAAAAATGCAAATAACTTAAATTCTTAGGTAGCTTCATTACCCCTAAAGTAGCATTGCTTGACCATTGGTCTAGGGGAGAGACTACCGTGAGTTCGCTTACTAGGTTATTTTTTTTTTGATTAAGCTCTAAAGATTGTAGAGCGCAATAAGAGTCGGTTATCCAGTATTTAACTTGATGATTAAGGGCGGTCCCTAGGGCGCCAAAATGATCGTTAAAAACAGTAATAGGTTTGTTCTTATACGCGTCTTGAATGTGGGAAATTAAATACTCATCTGCCGCGTCCCAGGCTCGTAATGACTGTCTTGGGTTGGCTCCTGGGCGCAGTAGGGCGAATTGCCCTGCTGCGCTGTCTAGCATGTCTGGCTGCATGTTTAAAAAATATCGTTATTTGGCGTGCTTTCCAGTTGATCCCAAAGAGCATCTTCTTGATTGTCATCAATCACTTTAGGTGCCAGAATTTCTTTGGCTTTCGGTGCGGACCTTTTTTTGGCAGTAGGATTGATTTCAGGTTTGAAATTAGCTGCCTTTTGTTGTGCTTGAGCTAACAACGAGTTTTGCGGTTGGGCAACTTGTTCTTTTGGTGCCTGATGCTGACCCTCAACTAGATTATTGTTATCTAGGTGCTGCTGATAGACAGAGCGTTGGCGAGTAACAGCACGGGGGTTAGCCAGTTTCTTATTGGCTTTACGTTGCTTGCTTTCTAGCTTTGTGCGCTCTTTGGTGCCAGTTTTAACACCAGAGTGATTGCGTTTAAGTGAGCGTGTTTTCTTGCTGCGAGACATACTTTTTACCTTTCTGTAAGCGGCGGCATTTTATCATAGCTTTTCATAAATTACATTGTTTGTATTTTGTACAATTAATTGAGCTTTAAACAGTGTTAGAATTAGCCATTTTTGGAAGTAAGTAGAGGGTTTAGTGTCTTATTGGTCGGCATTTGAGTACTGTTTAGCGGTGACTGTCCCTGTGTTTTTGATCGTGTTTTTAGGGTCTTTTTTAAAGTTTAAAAAGCAAATTGATGAGGGGTTTGTAGCGGGTGCTTCATCACTCGTATTTAATATTTGCTTGCCCTTGTTAATATTTCTTTCAATTATGGAGAATAAAGTAAGCTTGCTGAATCACCTGCCTCTAGTGATGTTTTGTGTGGCCGCCGCTGTACTGAGTTTCTTACTGTTTTGGAGTATGTCTTCTAATTGGGTCGCTAATGAAGATAGGGGGGTAGTGGTACAGGGGGCTTTTAGAAGCAATTTAGGGATTATTGGTATTGCTTTGTGTGCAAAAGGTTTTGGTGGTCAGGGCCTTGCGATCGGGGCCTTGATTTTGTCAGTGGTCACCCCTATTTATAACGTATTGTCGGTTTATGCGCTTAATTTCAGTCAAAATAATGGTCGACAGGCGCCGTGGCTTAAAACCTTAAAGGATATTGTACGTAATCCTTTGATTATCGCTATCATTCTAGGCTTGCTGGCCGGGCAATTAGATTTCAAGCTTCCAAAAGTTCTGTATGATGCAGGCACTTATTTGGCAAATATGACCTTGCCATTGGCCTTAATAGCCATTGGTGGTGCCATTAGTGTAAGAGAGCTTCGTCATAGCAGTGCACTATCAATTTGGACGGTAGTGGTTAAGTTATGGGTAACTCCAGTCATCGTGGTCATACCTGCCTATTGGTTAGGTTTTAGAGGTGTTGAGATCGGGTGCATTTTATTGATGTTTGCCAGCCCAACCGCCACTGCCAGTTTTGTCATGGTCAGGACCATGGGAGGTAATTATCAGCTCGCTTCGAACATAATAGTGCTAAGTACGATATTCTCAGTCTTGAGTATCAGTCTATTGCTGTATTTGCTTAAATTACTGGCTCTGATTTAATCTATAATTCAAAAATGAGAGGCATCTGGTAATAATGTATTGGAGAGTGAAGTAAGGGAATGACGGATACAAATAAACCCATGGTGTATATCAGTTCTGATCCTAAGGATACTGGTTCTGCGCTTTATACTTTAAATCGTGTTGTGATGCAGCTAGATGGCTTGCCTGTACAAAGTTATTACATGGAAGGGTCAGGGGCTTATGATTGGCCCTTGGTGCGGTCGTTGATCGACGAGTGTGATGTATATGTGTTGTTGGTTGGGGATAGCTATGGCGCCATATCAGATACCGGTGAGAGTTTTATCCATCGTGAAGCGGTGTATGCTAAAAGTAAACGTAAGCCAGTTGTGGCTATATTAAAGAATGCTGAATTAAAATCGTTATTGCCTCAGTCTATTCAAAGACTGAAATCTTTACATCGATTGATGATGTCGGGAACCTTTAAGTACTGGAATAATAAAGAAGATTTATTACTGATTGGCCGTCAGGTGCTGCGGGATCACTTAAAGCCCCAATTGAAAATCTCCAGTGGTACTTTATCAAGCTCTTCTTCGTCAGGGTATCGTGAAATGGCATCGGACTCTTTTTTCGAGCAAGAAAGTTACCCATTGCGCTTTACTGGAAAAGTGTTTGCCCACGGTAATTGTCATGAAGTCACGAGCAAAGTGCTTCTTTCATGGACGGTATCTTTTATTAATATTGGTTCTATGATGACTTCCCCTGTAACGGAAGATCGGATGCGAGGGGCTTTGGAGGATCTTGTGGAGGAAAGCTACCGCGATCAATTTTTGGCCGCTATACCAGATTCTCATGCGCTTGCTGATGTGCGTTGTAATGAGAATGAATTCCAGCGTTTAAAAGCCTACCTTAAAAGTGCTGGCGTCATAGAAAATGTGGACAGTGGAAGTGGCGGTATTCGAAACTACTGGCAGTTAACAGGCAGTGGTGAACAAAGATTAAACAAGTTATTAATGCCCAGCTGAAGTGTCAATCTTCTAGAAAATGCTGCTTTCTCCATTCGTCGTGGTAATCAGGCTCTTTAATATATTAAGTAAAGAGCAGGTAATCTTCTTAAATCAATTAATCCCCCAGTTTCTGGTCTCGCTCTAGCCCTTTTCATGGAGAGCGGGCAGCAAATTAGGTATACTTTGCGCCTATTAATTTGCTAGCCATTTTAGGTGGGCGTGTGAGCTATAAAGTATTTTGGGTATGTATTGGCATTTTATTGAGTGCTTGCACTAATAATGCCCCACAAATAACCAAAATTAAGGGTTACACCATGGGCACCGGCTATTCAGTCATGTGGCCTTCGCAAAGTAATAATATCAATGCTGATATTGTTCAGCAGAAAATTGATGCTGAATTAATTAAAATTAACCAGCAAATGTCTACCTATGAACAATCCAGTGAATTAAGTTTATTCAATCAAGCATCGGCGCCATTTTCTCAGCAAGTCAGCCCTGAATTTTCTCAGGTATTGAGCTTATCTTTTCAAATACATTCTTTAACACAGGGCTATTTTGATATTTCAGTAGGCCCTCTTGTGAACCTTTGGGGCTTTGGGCCAGACAAGCTCACCAGGCTGGTGCCCGATCAAAATCAGATCAAGCTGGCGCAATCTCAAATTGGTTTAAAGGCCATTGAATTGAATGGGTTAACGCTTACTAAAACAGCGAATCGCTACCTTGATCTATCGGCTATTGCTAAAGGCTTTGCAGTTGATGAAGTGGCTAAGCTTATTGAAGAATTAGGAATTGAAGCTTATTTGGTGGAAATAGGCGGTGAAATGCGTGTCAAAGGCGAAAAGTCCAAAGGGGTGTCCTGGAAAGTGGCTATAGAGGCGCCTGATTTCTCTGAGCGCAGGGTACAAAAGATTTTATCGCTTAAGGATGTGGCCATGGCTACATCTGGTGATTATCGCAACTATTTTGAAGACAACGGTGAGCGTTTTAGTCATAGCATTGACCCTTTTACGGCTCAACCGGTTAAGCACAGGCTAGCCTCCGTCACCATCATCGATGATAATTGTGCCCGTGCTGATGCGTTAGCCACTGCTATGCTTGTAATGGGCGAAGAAAAAGCCAAAGAATTTGCAGTTCAACAGGGCATTAAGGCCTATTTGATAGTGCGAAAACAACACAGTTTTGTTGAATATTTATCGCCCGCTTTTGAAAGTTGGCTTAACCCATAATCGAGGTGCTTTTATGGAAATGTTATTAATTGTTTTCTGTTTTATGATTTTGTTCGTCTTGTTAATGGCTGTAGGTCTAATCATAGGCAGAAAACCCATTACTGGTTCATGTGGTGGCATGAGTGCTGTAGGCATGGAGTCTGCTTGCGATGTGTGTGGCGGCGATAAAGAAATATGCGATACCGAAGTAGAGAAGTCGAAAAATAACAAAAATAGCAACCTAGGTTTTGAGGCACGCTAAGCTGGAATTAAATAGGTTATAAGGAGTTAAAATTAATGGCCGATTATCATTATGATGTGATTGTGCTAGGAACCGGACCTTCCGGTGAAGGGGCTGCCATGAATGCAGCCAAAAAAGGTAAGAAAGTGGCGGTGGTTGAAAAAGCCGCTACTGTAGGTGGAAATTGTACCCATTGGGGGACGATTCCCTCTAAAGCTTTGCGTCATTCTGTAAAGCAAATCATCTCGTATAATACTAACCCTATGTTTAGGGATATCGGCGAGCCGCGCTGGTTTAGCTTTCCAAGAGTGCTAAAAACAGCTGAACGAGTCATTGCTAAGCAAGTAAAGCTTCGTACCGAGTTTTACAGTCGTAATCGCGTGCATTTGTATCACGGTCAAGGTCAGTTTATTGATTCTCACACCATTGAGATCACTGAAGGGCCTGAGTCCAGTACCCGATTGCATGCTGATCAAATAGTCATCGCCACAGGCTCCAGCCCGTTCAGGCCAAAAGGGGTGGACTTCAATCATGAGCGAATCTATGACTCAGACACCATCCTTAAGCTTGAGCATACTCCAAGAAATATTGTGATTTACGGGGCTGGTGTTATTGGTTCTGAATACGCATCAATATTCAGCGGTTTGGGCGTAAAAGTAGACTTAATTAATCCAGGCGAGCGCCTTTTGCCTTTTCTTGATGATGAAATCAGTGACGCTTTAAGTTATCACCTTCGTAATAATGGCGTGTTGATTCGTCATAATGAATTATTCGACTCAGTGGAGACTGATGAGCATAGTGTCACGATGAATTTTCAATCGGGTAAAAAGATTAAAGCGGATGCTATTTTATGGGCAGCCGGCCGGAGCGGAAATACTAAAGGGTTAGGATTAGAGCATGTTGGGGTGAAACCCAATAGCCGTGGTCAGGTTGAAGTAGATGAAAATTATAAAACGTCAGCTGAGCATGTTTATGCAGTAGGCGATGTGGTTGGCTGGCCGAGTCTTGCTAGTGCCGCTTATGACCAAGGGCGTTCTGCTGCTGCACATTTGGCAGGAGATGATGATTATTGGTTTGTAACGGATGTACCAACGGGTATTTACACCATTCCAGAAATCAGCTCAGTTGGCAAAACTGAACGTGAGCTTACCAATGAGAAGGTGCCTTATGAAGTGGGGCAGGCATTCTTTAAGAGTATTGCTCGTGCTCAAATAACCGGTGAAAGCGTAGGCATGTTGAAAATACTTTTTCATCGTGAAACGTTTGAGATTCTTGGGTTGCATTGCTTTGGTGACCAAGCAGCCGAAATCATTCACATTGGCCAAGCTATTATGAAACAGAAAGGGGCAGGGAATAACGTTAACTATTTTGTTAACAATACATTTAACTACCCAACCATGGCGGAAGCGTATCGTATTGCTGCGTTAAATGGGTTAAATCGAATATTCTAGTTTTATAAGGCTTTAAAAACACCCATAAAAAAGGCAGATTAATCTGCCTTTTTTATGGGTGTTTGATTGTTAGGTGTTGTTGCGACTTTGGGTTCAATAAACTTAACGTTAGTCGTTAATGAGTGTTTGTGAAATCTGCTACACTTGCCAAATTTACAGCAGTTGTGGTTTATCATGGGTTTTTCGTCATTAGGTCTTCATTCAAGTCTTGTTTTAGCGGCCAGTCAGGCTGGTTATCAGGCACCAACCCCCATACAGACACAGGCCATACCGTCTATTTTGGCTAAAAAAGACATCATGGCTGGCGCTCAAACGGGCACAGGGAAAACAGCTGCTTTTGCTTTGCCAATATTGCATATGCTTTATGCACCTATTTCAACAACTGAAGCTAACGAGAAAGCCGTCGTGCGTGCATTAGTACTGACGCCTACCCGTGAACTTTGTCAGCAGGTTTATAATAGCTTTGTTAAGTACGGCACCAATAGCGCGGTTAATTTGGCCATCGCTTATGGTGGCGTGAGCTTGTTGCCACAAATCAAAATGCTTGAAAAAGGTGGTGACATATTAGTGGCTACCCCTGGCCGGCTATTAGATTTATTGTCTAAAAACATCATCGACCTTTCTTCATTAGAGGTGCTTGTTTTCGATGAGGCTGATCGCATGTTAGATATGGGATTTATTACCGACATAAATCGCATTTTAAAAAGAGTTCCCGCAAGTCGGCAAACCCTGCTTTTCTCGGCCACGTTTGACGATGCCATTTTTAAATTAAGCCAAAAATTATTAAAAGACCCTGAACTAATTGAAGTCGATGAACGTAATACCGCAGCCACTGAAGTGGAGCAGGTAGTTTATAACGTTGACGCTGATCGAAAGCGTGAATTAGTGTCGTATTTAGTGGGCTCTAAAAACTGGAAACAAGTATTGATTTTTACACGAACTAAGCATGGGGCTGATGATCTTGCGAAAGAAATGTGTAAAGACGGATTAAAAACAGTCGCCATTCATGGTGATAAATCTCAAGGAGCCAGAGAGAAAGCTTTGCTGGAGTTTAAAGAAGGTAAAGTTCGAGTGCTTGTGGCAACCGATGTAGCTGCAAGAGGATTGGATATTCCTGAATTACAATATGTCATTAATTATGAGCTTCCTTACATTGCTGAAGATTACATTCACCGAATTGGAAGAACAGGCCGAGCGGGCAGTTCTGGCTTGGCAATTTCATTGTTGGCCGCTGAAGAAAACTATTTATTAGAAGAAGTTGAAGCTGTTTTGGGTGATCGATTGCCCCAGCAATGGTTTGCAGGGTTTGAACCCGATTTAACTAAAGAGCCAGTAAGTAATAAAAAGAATTCTAAAAGCGCTCAAAAGCGCCGTGCCAAAGAGCGTGCCTATGGCAAAAGCACGGCTAATAAAAGGCGTAGGCAGTAGGTTGCCAATCAATTTATCCCTTCTATGCTTAGATTATAATTATCAGTAGGGGAAGGAGATAATGGCCATCACGGAAAGTCAAAAGCAGTTAGTGGTTTCGAGCTTTAAAAAAGTTGAAAGCATTAGTGAGGTGGCAGCCGATATTTTTTATAAAAAACTGTTTGAGTATGATCCCTCTCTTAAGGCGCTCTTCAAGTCGGATATAAAATCACAGGGTAAAAAACTGATGGCCGCTTTAAAATTAGCGGTGGGCAGTTTGAATGATTTAGATACTTTAGTGCCTGTGCTGCAGGATATGGCAATAAAACATGTGGAATACGGTGTGAAGGCAGAAGATTACACGCCGGTGGGAAACGCGCTGCTTTACGCCTTGTCACAAGGATTGGGGAATGAATTTAACCATGAACTAAGGACTGCTTGGGCAGATACCTATAAAGTCATTGCAACGGTCATGCGCCAAGCTGCTTACCCAAATATTAATCCTGACACCTACACACCCTAAACACAGTGTCTAGGTGTCGAACATTATTAAGGGCGCTAATTAGGCCTCTACTGTTTTAATATATTGTGGGGCTATGGATTGCTTGCTGTAGGCCATACCGAGTAGATTTAAATAATCCATTCTATCAGCTGTCACAGGGTCAACTTCAGGCGTGGCAAGGCCCTTGGCGGTGTAAACTTGATTAATCACTTCTAAATACTCTTCAGCGCTTCCCATTAATAATGCAGCCGCACCCACATCGGTTTTAACATTGCTATTTAGATCATCGGTTAATGTGATGGATAACACGGCAGGCTCTTCTGTGGTACTAAATAATTGGCCGCGTGATTGAGCGCATTTGGTCGCCCAGAAATAGGCAAGTTCTTTGCTTTGTGTGAGAAAGATAGGGTCTTTGTTTTCTTTAAACGAGTCGCCAATGGTTATCATGGCTTTTTTAGTTCTTTGAATAGATTCTCTGTCACCTGATGGCAATAAACCTTTATTAAGAATAGAGGCAACCAATCCAGAAGATGTTCCGTGATACCAGGTGTTACTGGTTTTGAATCCTGCTTGAGTAAGCAGTTGGGCGTCATCTTGAAAATGTATAGGGGTTACGCTGATCGTCATGTTAGCTCCGGTTCTTATGCCCAGTCCTTTTATACGGCGACTGTGGCGTACTGCAATGGCGTGATTATAACAGGCTTTATGGGGTTTGTTGCGCCATTCAATTTATAGGGGCTATAAGCATGCTTTATGTCTGTACCTGATACGGATTAGGTGTGCTGTTGGAATTTTCTTTTGCTGTTCCAGTGCTGGCCATATAGTTTAACGAGCGTTAACCTTCAAAAATGCGTTCAGTGATGTCACAACGTGGAACAGAGAATAATAAATATGAAGCATATTCGCACCCCTGATGAACGATTTAAGCGTTTGCCTAATTACCCTTTTGAAGCCAACTACCTAGATATAGATGGCTTGCGAATGCATTACGTGGATGAAGGGCCGAAGGATGGCAAAGTGGTTCTTATGCTTCATGGTGAACCCAGTTGGTCTTATTTGTATCGCTATATGATTCCGGTCTGCGCTGCAGCAGGCCATAGGGTGATAGCCCCTGATTTGATAGGTTTTGGGAAGTCTGATAAACCCGTCAATATCGATGACTATTCTTATCAGTCCCATATGAACTGGATGACTGAATTCATTAAGCAGCTGAACCTCAAGGATATAACGCTGGTTTGCCAAGACTGGGGTTCATTAATTGGTTTGCGTTTAGCCGCAGAAAATGAGGCTAGCTTTTCAGCGATCGTGTTAGGAAATGGCATGTTACCAACGGGCGATGAAGGCGTGATGCCTAAAGTTTTTAAGGCCTGGCAAACATTTGCTCGTTACAGTCCTTGGTTTCCTATCGCTCGTATTATTGAGTGGGGAAGCTTTAAATCCTTAAGTAAGGATGAACGCCGTGCCTATGATGCTCCTTTTCCTAGTGCGGCTCACAAAGCGGGGGCAAGAGCTTTCCCAAGGTTAGTGCCTACAGATGGAAATAACCCTGCCAGTGAGGCTAACCGAGCGGCATGGGAGGTGTTAAAGCAGTGGAATAAACCATTCTTAACCACATTTAGTAATGGTGACCCAGTGACTCGGGGTTTTGACAAGCTCTTTCAGAAAGTGGTGCCCGGTGCCCAAGGTCAGCCACATGTGAAACTTAATGGTGGGCATTTTCTACAAGAAGATGCTGGAACAGAGTTTGCGCAGGCGGTTAATGAATTATTAGCCAGAAGCCTTTAACCAATAGGCTGTAATGCTCCCTTCCTCTCGTTACTATCGTTCTGGTTAGCTTGCCCAATGACGCGACTGAACTAAAGTTTAGTTTATGGTTGGCTCATGAGGGAGGAGGGATGGACGTTTCAGAAGCTCGTAAACGCCGAAGCGCCATTTTAAAAACCATTAATCTTCCTAGCGCTTCTGCTAGCAGTAACCGATTACTGGAGCTGCTAAAGGATGAAGACGTTGATTTGCCCTCTCTAGCACAAGCCATTCAAAGTGAACCAGGTATTACTGCCCGCATCATTAGCATTGCCAATTCCTCTTTTTTTGCAGCTGCCAGTCCTGTTCACACAGTCGAAGAGGCCATGCTAAAAGTACTGGGTATTAAAACAGTACGAAGCTTGGTCGTGGGGATATTATTGGGGCCAAGGTTTAACACCAAGCCATGCCCTGTGTTTTCTCTTCAAAATTATTGGTGTCGAGCTCAGGCTGTGGCTCAATCATCTGCTTTGATGGCCCGGGCAATGGTGGGTGTGGATCCAAATACCGTTTACTTGGCGGGTTTATTACACAGTATTGGTCAATTGTTGCAAGTACATCATTTTCCTAAAGAGATGAATGAATTATTGCCTGAGTTAACCTCACTAGGAAGTAAAGAGCGTATAGCTATGGAGCGAGAGGTATTGGGCATTGATGCTTGGGATGCCGGTAGCTGGGTGGCTAAGCGCTGGGATTTACCAGAAGAAACCTTTAGTACTTTGAAATATTATTTTGATCCACATTACATGGGGGATCATTGGCAAGTGGTTCGTATTGTAGGATTTGTGGTGCGTTTTTATCAGTATCAAGATAGAGACGATCTTAGCGAAGAGGGTATTGAAGAGCAAAAAAAAGAATTACAGCAGGTAGCAAAAATATTTGAAGCTGATTCGCTATTATTAACAAATTTACAAAGCAGCTTTAGCGACATACAGCAGTCCGTTAGTGTCTTAGCGGAGTTTTTAATTGAACATGACTGATTCTAATGTTTCCTATGGTTTAAATGACGAGCTAAGAGCGAGCTTACACAGTTCACTAAATGCCATTAATTTGTTGGTAGAGCTAGGTGTTGAAAGTAATTCGTCAGTTGAGCTATTAAATAAAGCACTTAACATTTTAATTCATAATGAAAAATTTGAATATTGTGCTTTTTATGGTGATTGTAATATTGCTTTTGAACCCCTTGCCACAGCATCAGTCGATCAAGAGTTTACCATTGAAGGAGAGAATGATTTGCTGCCCAGTTTGGTTGCAGCAGAAAAAGATGCACTGTTTGATTTGGTGAAAAATATGACAAGCACAAAACAGCTTGTTGAAAACCAAGTGTTGAAAATTAAGGGTCAAAAAAGCCAAATGATTTGTGCGAATTTACTGTCCCATGGTAAATATTCAGGACTACTGGTGGCTTTTCATTCAGAAGATGATTTCTTTGATTCTTGGCATGAAAGAACCTTGAAAACATATTCTAAAATGCTTCAGCATTTATTGGATGGTCAAGAGAATCGACTGATATTAGAACAAGAGGTGCACAAGAGAACAGAAGAATTAAAGGTGGCTAGCGATGAAGCCTGCAAAAGTTCTTTGGCAAAAAGTGAGTTTTTAGCCAGTATGAGCCATGAAATTCGCACCCCCATGAATGCCATTTTAGGGTTTAGCCAGTTGTTGCAACTGGATTCTGCTGAACCGCTTTCTTTAGAACAGGATGAATATGTGCGGCATATTTTGGAAAGCGGTAATCATCTTTTAGGTTTGATTGATGATGTATTGGATATGTCAAAAATCGAATCAGGCTTATTGGAGTTGAGCCTGCAACCAGTTTCTTTAATTAAATTAATAAACGATATTAGTCATATGTTTGAACTGCGCTGCAATGAAAAGGATCTTTCATGGCAAGTAGAGCACTCTGTTTCCAGTGGTGTAATAGTCGAGATGGATGTACAGCGTGTTCGGCAAATATTAGTAAACTTAATCTCTAATTCAATTAAATTTACTGAACAAGGATTTGTTAAGTTTAAGGTGTATGAAAAAGAGAAAGGCTATTACCAATTTGAAGTCAGTGACAGTGGCATGGGGATGAGTCCTGAAGAAATGGCTGAGGTGTTTGAGCCTTTTGTGCAAAAGGGGGCGGGCATTAAACATGGGGGAACGGGCTTAGGGCTATCAATTTCACAAAAGCACGCGCAGCTTATGGGAGCGGTTATAACGGTTAATAGTGAATTAGGTAAAGGCGCATGCTTTGGATTTGCCTTGCCAATGAATCACACTGATGTAAATAGTGGGCCGAACCAACAGGTGGTGAGTCATTTAACCGAAGGGCAAAATATTAGAGCGCTGGTGGTGGATGATGAAAAAACGAGCCGCATCTTGTTGTTGAGTTTGTTAGAAGAAATAGGTGTTCAAGTTTGTGAGGCTCGTAATGGTGTTGAGGCTTTAAAGCAGCTTAAAAATAATCAAATCGATATTATTTTTCTTGATATTCAAATGCCTATCATGACGGGCTTAGAGGCCCTGAAATACATTGTTGGTATGGATGAAAAGCCAAAATGCATTGCTGTTTCGGCCTTTATAAAAAAAGAAGATGTGGAGCGTTATATACAATCAGGTTTCCATGACGTCATAACTAAACCGTTTAAATTCGATACTATATTTAATTGTTTACAAAAGCAGCTGTCGGTTGAATTTAAATACCGTTAGCGAAATCTTAGAAAAGCATGTGATTTTACTCCACACTGAATAGTTTCGCTCGCACCATAGCTCGGTACTGGTTGGGGGAAGTATTTAGTAACCGCTTAAATAGTTTATTAAAATGAGCAAGGTCTTGATAACCCACCTGTTCAGATATTTCATGAATCGTTAAATTACTGGTTTTAAGTAAATCTTTAGCGGTTTCAATTCTTACCTGTTGAAGATAATGTAATGGTGTTGCACCTGTGGCGTCTTTAAATCGTCTGTTAAAGCTGCGCACACTCATTTCAAATTGCTTAGCCACTTCGCTTAGTACGACATTTTTATTGAAGTTATCCTGTAGCCACACTTGTGTTTGCATAATGTCTTCATCTGGGTGGTGGCTTTGGCCATCAATGTAGCTGGTGCTTTTATATGAGCGGCGGATCTCATGGGAAAAATGTCGTTCAACGTGCATAGCGGCTAACTTGTTGTAAATTCTTTGAATTAAATAAACAGTCAGATCTGCTAACGAATTTACGCTTGCTGCGCTATATAAATTACCAGCCTGCACAATGAAATATTGTCTTTTTAATTGTATTTTCGGGTAATCTCGCTGAAATCGATCGAAATAATACCAGTGAGTGGTAGCTGCTTTATTATCAAGTAAGCCAGTTTCTGCTAAAAAACAAACGCCAGTGCCGACGCTACAAATGATGGTGCCTTGATTGTAATGATGGATCAACCAGGTTAGTAACCGTTTGTTTTTTCTGATGGACGATTTTGGATTGCGCCATAATGCCGGTAAAAAAATAATGTCAGTTTCCATAATATCTTCAAGGCAATGATCTGGCGTAATATCAAACCCAGCCCCAGTTTTTACTTTATCTGTTGTTAATCCCACGCTTTGTATTTGTAATGCTGGCGCCTGCCGGTCTTGTACTTGGGCTGCGCTTTCACCAGCTTTAAGCATTTCAAGAGGTAAAGAAGCACTGGTGGCGAGCATTTGGTCACAAAAGAAAAAGGTGATGTTATTCATATATGGGTATCTAAATCCTGTTTTGGCCACTTTAACAGTGTATTTGGCCAAAATGCCTAATCATCACTAAATATAGTGTCTTCAGAGAAGTATTGGTAGCCAATATATAGGCATAAATGGTGTTTGGCCAATATGCCATAGTAACTGGCTATAATAACAAAGAATAATGACGGGTTTCTTCTTAAGCTTTAGCCATCTGAGGGGTCTAAATTCAGTTTATTAATAACCCCCATCCAGCTTTAGTTTAGGAGTCTGTTATGGCGAGTTTGCCGGTTATTGTAGGGTTTGGCGGTTATAATTCGGCGGGCCGCAGTTCATTTCATCATGCCTACCAGCGTATGATTATTGAAAGCCTACCGATTGAAGAACGTCAGGAAACCCTTGCAGACTTGGCCATATTAATGGGGGTACTGTCGTTTGAGTCGGGTCAATACGTCGATGAAAATCAATGCATTTATTCCTTGCAAGAGATTGATGAAAAATTATCAAAAATGATTTTAGACCGTACTCTGGTTAGACGCATCGAAAGCCAGTTTTTTGATGTGGATGCTGTGCATTGGCAAAAAGAAGTGACACTGGGTCAAGCATCAGGAATATCGTCGGTTTTCTCCTTAAATAAAAAGCAACTTCCCAACCCCATTCCTAATAACTGGCAAATTAAAGAATTAGATAATCTTACAGTTGAAGTGAGCATTACTGGAGATTTAACCGCAAAGATGGACAGTTATCGAGATATTACGGTTAAGTCTGCAGGCCAACTGCCATCAGGGTTTGATCCTGGTAAACATTATAAATCACGGTTTCATCCTCGCGCTTTACAAATGGCCATATTAGGGGCCTCGGATGCTATTAATTCTATGGGGATCGACTGGCAAGCAGTTATGGATGCTGTACAGCCAGATGAAGTGGCTGTTTATTCCAGTAATGCCATGAGCCAATTGGATGAGTCTGGCTTAGGAGGCATGCTGACCTCACGTTTAAAAGGTGGGCGGGTAACCACTAAGAATTGCCCTTTAGGCTTAAATTCAATGCCAGCCGACTTTATTAACGCTTATGTATTGGGCAGCTTAGGCTCCACAGGGGCAATTACAGGGGCCTGTGCCAGTTTTTTATATAACTTACGAGCGGGTATAGAAGACATTACTAGTGGTCGTCGCAGGGTGGTCGTAGTAGGTAACAGTGAAGCGCCTATTACCCCTGAAATTATTGATGGGTACGCCACCATGAGTGCATTGGCAAGCGTTGAAGGATTGAAAAAATTAGATAATGTTGAGGTGCCTGACTTTCAAAAAACCAGTCGCCCATTTGGTGATAACTGCGGGTTCACCATAGCCGAATCATCGCAATACACAGTATTGATGGATGATGCCTTGGCCATGGAGTTGGGCGCTGATATTCATGGTGCTGCCACGGATGTATTTGTAAATGCCGATGGGGTTAAAAAATCCATTTCGTCACCTGGTGCCGGTAATTACATAACCATGGCCAAAGCAGTGGCCGCTGCGCGAGCCATGTTAGGGGATGATGCGGTGCAAACTCGAAGCTTTGTTCAAGCACACGGTTCCAGTACACCGCAAAATCGAGTGACTGAATCGGTTATTTTTGATTCTGTAGCAAGGGCGTTTGATATAAAAAAATGGCCAGTGACAGCCATTAAATCTTATGTGGGGCATTCTCTGGCACCGGCCAGTGCTGATCAATTAGTGGCAAGTTTAGGGGTTTTTAAGCACGGTATTTTACCCGGCATAAAAACCATTGATAAAGTCGCTGAAGATGTTCATCAGCAAAGGTTAGCAATTGCTTTAGAGGATAGAAAAGAAGACGTCGGAAAATGGGATGTGGCTTTTTTAAATTCAAAAGGATTTGGCGGAAACAATGCCACGGCGACCTTGCTTTCTCCGCAGGTGGTGGAAAACATGTTGGCAAAACGTTATGGAGAAGAGGCTATGTCAGAATATAAAGGCAAGCGTGAAAAGACTCGAGTAAAAGCCAAGGCTTATGATGAACAGGCCAGTAAAGGTGATTTAAATGTTATCTATCGCTTTGGTGAAAAAATGATAGATGAATCTGAAATTTCGCTCACCAATAAGTCCATTGCTATGCCAGGTTATTTAAATGAAATATCTTTGCCTCAGGACAATCCGTTTTCAGACATGGTGTAATAATTCGTTAGTGGTTTGTTGAAAAATAAATAAAGAGGCCTAAGCCTCTTTATTTATTTTTACGTTTTAAACTCGAGGGCTGAAAGCCACCAGTTCTCCTTGCGGTACTGCGCTAAATACATTGCTGTGGGCAATGAAATCTTGAACAAAAAAGTGCTCAAACTGCACAGCAGTGGGTTGCTTGTTAAAAATCCCAGCAAAGGCTTGACCATTTTTATTTTGGCAAGCGCTAAGACGTTGTAAAACGTCTCCTACATAAGCTTGAAGACTTGTTTCATCTAAGGTCAGTTTAGGCAAGCGCTGCTTAAGAATAGCAACAATCGCATGGTCACTTGGTCCCCCGGCAATTTTGGTGATGGCAAATGCAGAGCTCATAGTGGCGGCGGTACCCGCTGATACGGCCAAGGTGTTAGTCATAAACTTACGGCGATTTAGAGTGATACTCATATTTTATTCCTTTAGGGCAAATTTTAGTTTGCTGTAAGAGGCGCAAAATGTACTTATGCGGCTCTGTATAAAGTGATGATTAAATGTTTGTACTCTGTGGTATCGCTGAAGGTAGTAAAACCTTGTAAGGTTTTTCTAGGCTTGCGTTACGGGTGTTAATGTTGTCCTCAATCGTACTTAAGGCCGATTTGAAATTGGCAAGTGGTATCACAACACTTAGGTCTCCGAAGTGACCTAAATTGTATTCGCCTAACTGTGTGTGATAAATAGAGCCTAGCAGGTCAAGCGTTTCAGCTCCCTGCATGGCATTTTCCATGGGTGGGAAAAAGTCTAGGAAATCACTTTCTGTGTGTCCTGTGGTGGTCGGTGAAGGCACATAACCTGCCATCGGATACATGGGTGCAAATGTCATTTGAGTTTTTTGTGGAAAGTTAACCGCTGCGTGCTGAACACTGCCGTTAAAAATTGCCATGGTGGCGGTATCAATTAATAATTCAAGTGAACTGATTCCGGTACCATTTTCATCACCAAACCCTTGAAGACGACCGCCAGACTGACTGCCAATTTCAGCAGACCAAGCTTGTACTTCTGTGTCGTTGATCACTTCACTGTCACTGCTGTAATACAGGTTTAAGTAGTCTGCCACCCAATCACGTATCGCGCTCCATAATGCTAAGGCATCATCGCGATAGGGGAAGTAAGGTAAATCCATTACGCCACGACTGTTAAGGCTTACAGGAGGAAACGAGTCTCTGAATGAATGATTGGTTCTTGCCATTACCGCTTGGGCATGGAGGGACTCAGTGGTACCTGACAATAAAACGGGCACAGGGGTGCCTTCAGGTAACAGAATTTCTGTGGCTAGGAAATTAATGAAGAAAGTACCTTCAAAGTGTGGCTCTAGCAAAATAAATAAGGGGTGGCGGTAGGACAATTGACGGTATGTACCCAGCGCAATGGACTCTTGCACTAGGTGAGTGGTGCCTAAGTGAGAGTAGAGTTCATGGTGGTTAGTATCGGCTACTTGAACCGCCGCTTTAGCAATTTTCCATGTCCAACCGTCATTTGGTGTGAAAATTGGATTGCTTTCACTGTCTTGACCACATTGAATGGCAATGGGCTTTAGTTTTGTGCCATTTTTAGGCAATGCAAATAAGGCTAAAGGGGCATAAGTATATTTAGGTTGTGTGGGTAGGGCGCCGGGCTCCATTGAATCAAGCATGCCATAGTCAGCTAAAAATAAACGGCCTTCGCTGCCGGCGGCGGCTAAACTGTCACCGGAGAATGCACTGGTGGCAGTAAAAATGGCATCGGTTACAGGGAAATGACTTTCAAGAGTAGCGACCTTGCTAATAACCATTGGGTTAATGCCAGTGACACGCAGTTCTGCAAAATGATCATCGTCATCATAAAGATTAAAATATTCTGGCAGAACAAAAGATTGAAACAGTAGCTCATAATCTTCAAAATTTCTTGGGCGTCCAACAGGGCGTGCGGTTTCAAGAAGCGCAAAAATCGCTTTAACAGTATCGATGAATTCCACGACCCCAAGATTGTCGTAAATGTCTGCAAGCGCAGATTCAAGGTCAACCCCAGGTGTGTTTAGATCGGTATTATCTCTGACTTCTACGGCATTACGCTGCTGATTAAACAGCGTTTCTATCACGATAGCGATCCAAGGCGCTTTCGGAACGTGTGTTAAAGGCAGTTTTTTGTTCATGGCCAGTGTGGGCAATATGTCATAAACAATTTCGTAGGTTTCTCTCTCATCTTCTAGAGCATTATTTCTAGACGTTGGAAACCAATCGTTTTGGGGCAGACTTGGTAGTAAAACGGGCATACGCGGTTCACCTTAAATATTATGACGAATACACCCTACTAACTAGGTGAAATTGCCTTGGGTTATTGCGTCGATTTAGAAAATTTTCCACCTGAAATTAAGTGGAAAATATTTAATACCATGTTGTTTTTTGTAAGCCTATATGATGATAAATACGGGCTAAAACACGCTGACATTATTGTGGGCAATTAATTTGTGCAAGGTTTAAAAAAGGGAAATTAAGCAATCTAATGCCTCTGTATGAGGGTTGTAAGATGATGCTATTGAATGTCTGAAAAGGCTATTGGGCTTATTTTAAAAACAGTGGACGTAATGAGTCACAATAGGCTGTCTTTATGAAAAACTGAGTGTGAGAAGGATAAATAAATAAAAAACCTCAGGTAAATTATTTTTTACTTGTGGCTTGGTAAGCTCGCTCTTAGGAAGGTTATTTAAATTGTTTGCGTACAGCTTCGATGTGTTTTCGGTTTGCGCCAAAATCGCTGTAACCTAATCGAGAGGCAGAGCGAACCTGTATCTGTGTTTCCTCTACGATAAACTCCAAATCATCTACAAAGCCCAAAACACTTGATGTGAATTGAACATACAGATAATTGTCTGATTGTTTTATCAGTGACATATTAGGGTGCGCAGAAACAATGTTTTTAAGTTGTTCTATGGAAACTTGTGGCTGATGAAAGGTGGTTATGGGCGAAATGTAGTGCTCATTATTTATTTCATGGCTAGATACACAATTAGGGCTGCTGGGGCAATCACGTAGCTGTAATTGGTGCACGCCTGCTTGCTTAGGTGGGGTGCCAGCACAACCTGCTAATAGTGCCGCTAAAGCGACAGTTTTACTAAGGCTGACTAATGATGGCTTAGCCATATACGGCACTCCCACAGGGTAGGTTTAATTAAAACTGGTTCAATTGCTGAGCAGCCAATTGAGGGAAGTCACTGATGATACTATTGGCGCCATTTCTTTTCATGCGAATCATGTCTTTTACTTCGTTTACGGTCCAGACACTGACATTTATGCCTTTATTTTGCGCTTTTTTAATTCTTTTTTTACTGGCCAATTTTTTATTCAGAATTAAAAATTGGCAGTCTAAATGTTGCGCGATGCCAATACCACTTGGAAGTGGCCATTCTTGAACGTACCCTCTTGGAACACTTGGCAATAAGCGTTTAAAAATAGCAAGTGTGCCCACGTGCTGACTGGTAACAACCACCTTATTTTCTAAGTTGTATTTTTTAATGATAGCCTTTATGGGGCGCACAAATTTTGGATTGGCAATTTGAGTTTTAATTTCAAATTGCCAATGAATGACATTGGGGCAGGCTGCTACCACTTGCTCCAAGGTGGGAATACCCTGGTTCGTACCGGTTAATAAAGTATTGGAAAGTTTATTGGCCGATGATTGGCTTACCAGTAAAGGGCTGTTTGCTAGTCGTTTTAGTTTCTCATCGTGAACGACCATTAGTTGCTGATCGGCGCTTAGCCTTATGTCCAGTTCAAATTGATTAATGCCTTGCTCGGCGGCTAATGTGAAACCTTCAAGGCTGTTTTCCATGGCGACGCCTTTAGCGCCTCTGTGTCCGTAAATTTGCATGGCATGTTCTATTGCGAATGTTAGAAAACCCTTATAACACACTAGTTGTTAATGTATCTATGCACACGAATACTGGGCAAAAATGGTTCGTCTTCAATGCGTCGGTCGCTGCGTACGGCTCGTTTGCGAGTCAGCGGTGCAATGAGTTCAGGTTCATTATGCGCTGGCAGTTTATTTTTCTCGTCTGCTTTAAATAGAATAGGCAACGAGATATTCATGGCCTGTCTATTTGGCAGCGCATCATCATCGTAAAAGATATTGGCGCGCATAGTGGGGGCGAGGTTTTGAACTTTGGCCAATGGCGTGTGGCTGGCCAAGTGGCTAAGTGTACTTAATTGCGTTTGAATGTGGTCACCGCTTTGGTCTAAATTAAGTAAGGCTTGTTGAGCTTGCTCGACGGTAATTTTTTGTATGCTACGGCCTGAATTGTACCAATTAAAGCCCACTCGACTGGGTGTTCGATCAATTACAGGAATCGCACGCCAAATTTGCTTAAGGTGTAAACGTGTGAGCCCCGATAAATGCAGGCTATTGCGTAAATCGTGGTGACGCTTGGCTAGTTGGCCTCTGAATTCACTCCAAGCTGATTTGTTGTTTTTTTGAATTAACTTTACTTGCTGCTTAAAAACTTCTTTGTGTTCATTGATTAAAATAGCTTGTTGAATTTGATGGGCATTGGCTGAGATTAAACCAAAGCAGCTGCGAGTTTCTCTGCCGTCTTGACCATTTTGATACCAGAAATCCTGATAAAAATTGAGCGCTTTTTGTAAAGGCGTGAGCTCAATTAATGTCTCTTTTTCGGTAAGGGGCAGCCAAAGAGGATTATTTTGCTGGCGAAGGTTTTCACACAGAGCTTGGGAGTCTTGAACTATATGGTCAAAAGACTCAATGAGCTGACTTGTATTCATCTTTATACCGTTATCTTTTATTCGTGCTAGATTAACGTTCTAGGTCATCATTGGCAATGGATAAAATAGGCTAGGGCAGGGCCAATACCAGCATTCGAATTGCCAGAAGCGTGAGGGTGACCTTAAATAAGGGTAAAAAGATGTACTCAGGTAGGCGCTGCCTAAAAAAGCTACCAAGATACGAACCCGCAATGGCTGCTAGGCTCAAATATATTAATAGTTCAGCGTGTTTAACCAGCTGAACGCCCATGGCTGTAAAGAATATAATTTTCACCAAATGACTTAGTAACATGATGACGGCATTGGTTGAAATGATGGCCTCTTTTTTAAGCCCTAATTTGAGTAAAAGGGCATTTCCTAGAGGGCCTGTGGCGCCCAAAGCCATGCCAAGCCCGCCTTGTAATAACCCAAGTTTAAATAGCGGTTGGCGGCTTTTTAGCTTTAATACGTGTAAGCCAAATTTAGGCAATAGGTGCCCCCAGGTTAGCCATAGAATATAAAGCGCAATCACACCTTGCATCCATTGCCAATTGAAAACAGAAATTAAGGGCATGATAAGGGCCGCGCCTAAAAATATACCTAATGCAATAGGCAGAAGGATGGGCCAATTGATATGTTTCTTAGCGATAAATGCTCTACTGGCATTGCTGCTAGCTTGAATGATGCCATGAACCGCAATAAGTGAGGTGGGCGGAACTGAGCCTGCTAGAACGCCCATTAACATGAGGCCGCCCCCTTGACCCATGATGGCAGCGAACGCGCTGGTTAACAGGGTTATGATTGCCAATAGATATATATCCAAAGAAAGGCCTCACCGAAAATAGAGCTTAAATATTCATCAAGCATGGCTAAGTGTAAAGAGAAATGACTGAGTTGAGCGGTTTATGTGTGCCGAGTATACCAAAACGAATATTAGCAGGCGCCAAGTCTAATTTTTACTTTAATGAATATGAGCAAACGCCTACTATATGCATCTATTTTTTTAAATTAAAAAGTGAGTGCATTTCCACCCAATTCGCTCATGAAAAATTCAGGAATTCAACCATGTTAATGCTGGTATCCCCTGCAAAAACGTTAGATTTTGAAACACCGTTGCCGATCAGTGATTTTACCCAGCCTGAAATGTTGGATGATGCGCAGGAGCTCATTGACCAGCTTAAGGCACTTACCCCAAGCCATGTATCTGAATTAATGAAGTTAAGTGATAAGTTAGCCCATCTAAACGTCACTCGCTTTCAACACTGGCAGCAACCCTTCACAAGTGATAATGCCCGGCCTGCTATCTATGCCTTTAAAGGGGATGTTTACACAGGATTAGATGCTTATTCTTTCAATAAAAATGATATGAAATTTGCACAAAAACATTTTCGTATGTTGTCTGGGTTGTATGGATTGCTTAAACCTCTTGATTTGATGCAAGCTTATCGCTTGGAAATGGGCACAAAGTATCCCAATACAAGAGGGAAAAACCTGTACGAATTTTGGGGGGATATCATTACCCAAAAAATAAATGCGCAAATGAAGGCAAACGATATTTTGCTAAATTTGGCATCTACTGAATACTTTAAAGCGGTTAATAAGAAATCCTTGAACGCGCAAATCATTACGCCTGTATTTAAAGATGAAAAAAACGGTCAATATAAAATCATTAGCTTCTATGCAAAAAAAGCCCGTGGTTTGATGGCCGCTTATGTGATTAAAAATAGAATTAACGATGTGCAGGATATTAAACAGTTTAATGTGGCGGGTTATCGTTACAGTGCTGAGCACTCTAAAGCAACTGAATGGGTGTTTATTCGAGATGCCAGTGATCTTTAAGTACTTAGTTACCTTATTAATAGCAATAGCGGCATTAAACACTTATGCAGCAGACCCATCACTTTCATGGAAAACACATGAAAGTGATCATTTTTTAATCCACTACCCAGAAAACTTAAACCACTTTGTTTCTAAAGTGGCTATGCTTTCTGCCAAGAGCCATAAAGAATTATCGCCCTATTTTAATTGGCAACCAAAGAGTAAAACCCATGTGGTGTTACTTGATGAAGTTGACCAAGCCAATGGGTTTGCCACCCCCATTCCGAACAATACCATGACCCTGTATATGCAACCGCCTACCCAAGGTGAGTTGCTGGTATACGATGACTGGCTGGCCATGTTAATTCATCATGAATACACCCACGTATTGCATATAGATAAAGTGTTGGATTTCCCTTCATTTTTACGAAGTGTTTTTGGACGCTTCATTTTATTATTTCCAAATGCATTACACCCTAATTGGTTTCAAGAGGGATTGGCCACTTATATGGAGACAAATGAGCAGCGCCATACAGGGCGCGGGCAGTCGGATGTTTTTCAAATTATGATGCGCCAAGAAGTGTTAAATGGTATTAAACCTTTAAGTCGAATAAATACTGTAAACGCCCATGATTGGCCGTTTAATAGTGCTTATTTATATGGTGTATATTTTTTTAGATTTATAAAAGATGTATACGGTGAAGAGGCCATCAAGAAATTAGTAAACAATTACAGCAATAACTTGCTGCCCTATAGAGTGGATTCAAATCCAAAGCTCGTGACAGGTAAAACTCTGAGTGATCTTTGGCCGGAGTTTTCAAGCTACTTGAAAGGGTATTTCGAGCCACAAATTAAGCGAATTAAAACTCAAGGTGAATCGCCTTATAAATTGTTAACAAAAGACTATTTAGCCATAGGGCTACTGGCAAAAGGAGTGGGTTCAGGTACTTGGTATAGCGCAGTAGATTTCTCTAAGGGCACTAATTTATATCGCTTAAAGAAAGGTAAAAGCGAACAGGTGGTTGAACTTAATTCATTGGCAACGCTTGATGTTGGCCCTGGCGGAAAAGTATTGGTGAGTCAGTTGGAATACTGTGATCAATATTCACAATACTATGATTTGTATTTGCTGGTTGATACAAAGCTAGAGCGCATCACGAAATGTGGTCGCTATCGAATGGCAAAGTGGAATAGCCAAGGGCAGATAGTGGCTTTAAAATATACCGCAGGCATCGCTCAGTTAGATTTACTAAATGTAAAAGGCGAAAAGCTATCTACTTTATGGCAAGGATTAGAAGGTGAAATCTTATCGGCATTTGATGTGTCTGAAAAAGGTGATTTGGCCGCCACCATAAAATTTGGTAACGCCCCTTGGAATCTATATGTGTGGCAGGGGGAAGCGTGGTCAGCATTAACAAACGATGCCGCTACGCAAACTAACCCAATTTATTCAGGGGATGAAATAATTTATACGCAAAGCCAAATAGGGCAGTCAGAGGCGTATCGTTTAAATTTAAAAACAAATGTGAAGTCTCGACTTACTAATACGCTGTCTGGGATTAAACAGTTGTTGCCTAGCGAGAATGGTGCTGCCCACGCCATTCGTTATGCCTCAACAGGGTATCAAATAGTTGATATGGAGCAGGGTTATTATCCCGAGTTGTATAATAGGCCGCTATTAAAGCAATCATCTTTAGAGCTGCCAAGCTTGCAATTGAATTTGGACGCGCCTTACAAGGCATATAAAAGTTTAATGCCTAGTTATTGGTTACCAGTTCTAGTGAATGATGGAAATTTGCAGGAAGTAGGTTTTTTTACCAGTGGTAATGATGCACTTGGGTTGCACAGCTATATTGGCCAATTGACCTATGAGAAACATCATAAGCGTGGGCTGGGGAATCTTACTTATATATACAATAGTCGCTGGCTGTTAGGGCTTCAGCGAACCTTAGCTGGTACTTCCAGTAATGACGCTGTTAGTGAGCTGGAAACACAGTTATTCGCAGGGTTTATTTATCCTGTTTTGCAAGTTCAAAATAGTTTCTACCCTTATCTAGCATATGTAAATAATCGCTCTAAGTTTATTAGTGAAGAATTCCATATTTCAGATGACTTTGATAGAAAAGATAATTGGTTAGCCATGGGAGTTATTTATGATGGCTTACGCACTTCGTTAAATGCAGGAGATGCCAGTGATGGCTGGCAAGCAAGTTTTTCGATTGAGAATGCTGAAGTGGTAGATAATACCTACGTTAAGGGACAAGTGCTAAACCTTGGTGTTCGCCATTACTACAGCTTTAATTGGGGGCATACCTTAGCGCAACGTCTATTTGTAGGTTCTGGTTTGGATACTCAATCAACCACTGATTTTCAGCTTGGAGGATCTCGCAGTGATACCTATATAGGGCCTGGTATTCAGTTGAAACAACGCAAATATGCATTGCGGGGTTTTGATGACGATCTTAACGAATTAAATGGTGAAAACAGCTTAATTTACAATATTGAATATCGGCTACCTTTTTCTTGGTTTGACCATAATGTGATGACACCTCCGGTGGGCTTTTCCGGTTGGTCATTACGTGCCTTTATTGATAACGGTACCGCATGGGATAACGATGAATCTATTGAGGATATTTACTCAAGTGTGGGTGGGGAAGTTATTTTAGATAACACCTTGTTTTATAATTTAAATATAAGGTTGCGATTGGGCCTTGCTAAAGGCCTGGATGCAATCGGCAGCGATACAGCTTACATGGAAATTGGAGGAGCGTTTTAATGAAAAATTTATTATGGATAATGTTGGTGACGTTTTTGATGGGGTGCACACTGGCACCTCAAAAATTAAAAGTAATGCCGCAATTATCGTTTGAATCTTTACAAGGGGTGAGGGTGCCTATTGAGTTGGTGATTGAAGATAATCGCACAGAGGACTCTATACTGGGTTATAGAAATGCTAAAAAAGAAGGTGCCATTAGTTTTGATGGCTCTTTAGTGAGCGCGCTTGGTGAGTCTATACAAGAGGCATTACTTAAGCAGGGTATTAAAATGCATAAAGGGCCTGAGCCCATGGTGAGGTTATCAATAGAGGTTGAAAAATTAAATTATTCAACCCCCGATAAAAATTGGGTCAGTCATATTGTCATGCAGGGCGAAATATTGCTAACCGTTAGCCGGGCTGATGCCAGTTTTAAAAAACGCTTTTCAGGAAATAAATCTCAAGATGTGGCCACAGCACCCAGTGTTGAATTCAATGAAAATTACATGAATGCGCTGCTTTCTGAATTGGTGAATAAAGCCATGAACGATCGTGAAGTGATTAACTTTTTAAAATAGGGGCGTTTGATGGATGTTGTTGCTGTACTAAATAATCAGTTTTGGAATTATTTAGTACTTCCTTTCTTTTTCTTGGTGTGGGTGGGTTATACGCTGTTTACTAAGCGAATGGCTAAGCGCACCCATTGTTTAGCTTCTATATTAGACGTTCATAGGGTGTGGTGGATGGAGCGTATGCTACTGAGAGATAATCGAATTGCAGATGCCACATTAATATCGAATTTAGAGCGTAATGTTAATTTTTTTGCGTCAACCACCATGATAATTATCGCGGCAATATTAACGGCGCTCACCAGCAATTTTGAGTTGGCTTTTTTCTCTCAATATATGGGAGAAAACTCAAGTCAATATAAACTGATTTTGATGTTGGCCATAATGGTTTACGCTTTTTTTACCTTTACTTGGTCCTTAAGACAATATGGTTTTGGAAGCGTTTTATTAGGCGGCGCACCCATGCCTGAGCAAAGTGAGTTTAATGCGCGACAGTTAAAAGAATACGCACATGCCACTGCAAAAGTGTTGGATCAGGCAGGGCACAGTTTTAACTATGGTTTACGGGCGTATTATTTCTCTATGGCGGTGATAGCTTGGTTTGTACATCCTATTTTATTTGTGTTGGCAACCAGTATGGTCGTGGCCGTTTTATACCATCGAGAATTTAAGTCAAAATCGTTAAGGTTGATGGTGATGGATGCTGATATTTTAGAAGGTAAGCGTAAGTAAATAAGAGTGGATGAGTAAGATATTAAAAAGCCCGTAGGTGATAAACCTACGGGCTTTTTTTAGGATATGCGTTTTGTTAGCATGTAATCAACCAGTATCTCCCCACCTTCTTTAAGGAGAGCGTCTGTTGCTTCATCTTTTTTATCTTCTCCTTCGGCGGCTTCACTGTCATCTTCTGCCAACTCTTTAAGAGGTTCCAGCCCTTTGGCTACTCGGCGTTTGTTTTCAAGGGCTAACCTGCGGTCTTCCATTTCTTTGCGTTCTACTTCTCGTGTTTTGCTGTTTAGAGAGATTGTGGTGTCAGATCTTAGCTCTTTAAGGAAGACCACTTGTTCACTTAAGTAAGCAAAATCGGGGTCCTTACTAATGCGATTGCTATGCTTTTTTCTAATGCTGTCTAAATCTTTAGATACATTGCCTTGTTCTTTGTATTTAGAGGCTGCAATTTTATCCCAAGGCAGTGCTTCTTCTAGTGCGCTCTCACCGATTTTTTCAACATCATAAATCTCCGGATAGAGAATATCGGGTATCACACCTCTGTGCTGGGTGCTTTCGCCGCTGACGCGATAAAACTTAGCGTTGGTGACTTTCATCTGCCCACGAAATAGTGGTATTAGGGTTTGAACAGTACCCTTGCCGAATGTTTGGCTGCCTACGACAAGGCCTCTGCCATAGTCCTGTATCGCTCCGGCAAATATTTCTGAGGCACTGGCGCTTAGCCTGTTGGTGAGCACTACAAGAGGGCCGCGATACAATTGAGCTGGGTCTTTATCTTCTAGTACTTGGGTGTGCCCAAAACTATAATGAACCTGAACGGTGGGGCCTTGAGGAATAAAAAGCCCCACTAAATTATTCACTTCAGCTAAAGAGCCACCACCATTGTTTCGTAAATCAATGATTAATCCGTCAACGCCATCTTTTTGCAGATCTTTAATTAAATTGCTCACGTCACGGGTGGTGCTTCGATAATTAGGGTCATTAGCATTTTTAGCTTCAAAGTCAGCGTAAAAAGCAGGGATATCAATAACACCCACTTTATAAGCTTTATCTTCACGCTTAATTTCAATGACTTCGCTTTGAGCGGCACGATCTTCTAATTTTACTTCATCTCTAACAATTGAAATGACCTTATGTTTTTCTGTTTGTCCGCTGCCTGAAACAATATCTAAACGAACTGTACTGTCTTTAGGACCACGAATAAGATCGACTACTTCATCTAAACGCCAGCCAATGACATCAACCATTTCTTTGTCACCTTGGGCGACACCGACGATACTATCTGAAGGTTTAAGTTGACCAGCTTTGTTGGCAGGTCCTCCAGTGACTAATCTTTCGACTATGGTGTTTTCATTTTCACTGCGTAACACGGCGCCAATACCTTGAAGGGATAAGCTCATATTAATATTGAAGTTTTCACTGTTACGCGGTGACATGTACTGTGTGTGTGGATCAAACGTATAAGTTAATGCATTCATATAAGACTGGAAGGCGTCTTCAGAGTTTATTTGTTTGATACGATTAAGTTGGCTTGTGTAACGTTTTTTTAATAGCTCATGAATATTTTTCTCTTCTTTACCCGCTAGCTTAAGGTTTAGTACGGTATTTTTAATGCGTTTGCGCCACAGTTGGTCTAAAGCTGCGCTGTCTTTAGCCCAGCTAGATTTCTCGCGGTCAAGGTTTAAGCTTTCATCTTTATTGAAATCAAAATTAGCGATGCTTTTATCCACTAAAACAAGGGCGTAGTCTAAGCGTTCAGTGGCCCTTTGGCGGTAGCGATTGTAGATAAGAAAGGCAGGGTCTAAATCATTGGTTTTAATGGCGTCATCAAGCTTAAGGCGTAATTCATTAAATTCTTCTATGTCAGCATGTGTGAAGTAAGAGCGGGTGTTATCAAGAATGTCTAAGTAGCGCTGATACACTTTTTCAGAAAACTCATCATTTAGATATTTGCGAGAGTAGTGATGCTGATAAAGGTGATGGACAACGGCACGGTTGGTTAATGCATGTTCGGCTGCAGGTTCTAAAACTTCATTGGGTGGAGTATCGGCTTGTGCAGCCACTGACAGATAGAAAAAAGAACTAAAAAGTAGTAGATGACGCAACATTAAGATGAAATTCCTTATTGATAGGTGCCACATATAAAACAGTGGTAGATATGGCTATTTATAGCACTTTAATCGTTATATTAAATGCTTTGGCTTAAAGTTTCTAAAATAAGCCTATAATAGCTTAAGCTCTGTTAAGTTTCATGTGGGTTACAGACTCTATTTGACACGAAAGACGAGAAACAGTTCTTAATAAAAAGAGTTAATTGCTTACTGAGGGGAATGAGTACAGAAGAGGGGGAGCACAGCTTCTCTTTATGGCAAGAGAAGCTGTGTAATATAGCAGTTAGTGCATAACAGGTTTAATAACGAAAAGTAGGTCTCCGTGATTGACCTGCTGCCCTTCAGCGTTATGAATTCTTACAATTTGATATTGTAAGTCAGCATCATACAGAGCACTGCCTTGAGCATTGAATGACTTAAGGTTAAGAGGGCTAAACATCTTCATGGCTTCCATTAAGCATAGGGTTTGGCTTACGGAAACTATGTCGCCTTCTTTAACATAAGAGGGTTCAGTTGGAGAGGGTGAGCTATAAAAGATTGAGCTAGCAGGTGCCAATACTTTTAGTTCAGTGGATCCCTCAATGGTTAAAGACTCTTTGGTTACATTTTGGCCAGTTTGACCAGCACTTTTCTCAAAGTCTTCCACCAATTTAGCCTGATCAATACGGTTTAAATACTGAGGTAAGTAGTTGGTATCGTAAACGCCATTAATAAATATCTCGTCTTGCAAAATATCTTTAAGCATTGGGATATTGGTGCAAACACCTTCAATGACTACTTTATCTAAGTACTTAAGCATTTTCGCAATGGTGTCGTTACGATCCTTTCCGTAGCAAATAATTTGAACCACCATGCTGTCATAGAAAGGTGTAACTTCTTTGTCGCTATCTATCGATTTTAGAATCTGAATATTCTTGTCTTCGGGTAGCGAGAATTTAGTTATTTTACCGGCATTAGGAACAAAATTGATTTCAGTGCCTTGCTGAACTGCTTTCTCAGCGTTAATTCGCACTTCAATCGCATAGCCTTTGCTATTGATTTTTAAATCCTTAATGGAGCCGCCACCAGCAATGGAGAATTGCTTGCTGACGATATCAATGCCCGTTACTAATTCAGTAACAGGGTGCTCTACTTGTAGACGAGTATTCATTTCCATGAAGTACACATCATTTACGTCTAGGTTGTAAATAAATTCAACCGTACCGGCACCATTGTAATCGACGGCATCAGCAAGCTTGGCTGAGTAGTCATATACTTTTTCTTCTAGGTGCTTAGGTAGGGCTGTGGAGGCCGATTCTTCTATGATTTTTTGATTGTTTCGCTGTACAGAGCAATCTCTTAACCCCAGAACTTTAGTGTTGCCTTCCTGATCTCGTAAAATCTGAACTTCAATGTGTCTCAGAGACGTCACAAATTTCTCAAGATAAACATCGCCGCTTCCAAATGCACTGCGTGCCTCTGTAGAGATTTGATGGAATAACTCATGAATATTGGCTGGGTCTTCGACCACTTGAATGCCTTTACCGCCACCACCGTGAACGGCTTTCAATAGAACAGGGTAGCCAATTTCATCAGCGACGCGCGCTGCCATAGCTGATGTTGTCACAATGCCATGGGAACCGGGTACAACAGGTACGCCCACTCTGATGGCCGTGTTGATCGCGTTAGATTTATTCCCCATGGTTTCCATGGAAGAAACCTTCGGTCCAATAAAGTTAATGTCATGATTGCCGCAATAGGCTGCGAATTGAGCGCTTTCTGATAAAAAGCCAATGCCTGGATGCAGTGCATCTACTTTTTCAAGTTCAGCAATACGCATAACACTTTGGGCATTCAAATAGCTTTCATCAGGGGTATTGCCGCCAATACACACCAATCGCCCATTTTCATTTAATAAATCGGCAGCGGTACTGCTCATGTCTGGGTCCGATTGAACTAAAACAACGCTAATGTCGTTTTCTTGTGCTTTTCGAACCAGTTTCTCAGCAGTACAGCCTCGTGCGTGAATCAGTACTTTCTTAACCTCTTTAAAGATTTTTTCTTTAACGCGGCTTTCTTTTTCCTGAACTTCAGCTTTTTCTGGAGTCACAAAGCCTTTAAGTACTCGTCCAAGTACTTCATCTACGCTTCGGCTAGCCACTGGAATGGCTGGGTCAACTGCACGAAGTTGATTGTCTAAGTCTTCGATGAATGGGTGCTTAACCAGATCCACCATTGACTCACCATTCTGAGACAAATAGTTAGACAATGTGGATGTTGAAGGTAAGTAGGACGGTACAACAATTTGCCCAGCAAACGGCATATTGGTTCCTGAGAAATAAAAGGTTTGTACCATTGGGTGGGTTACAAAACTGGCCTGAGCACCACCTGTGCAATCACCAAAACCAAATACAACTACTGGAAGGTCATTGTCTCGTACAAAGCGAGTAATACGATCATTTACAATGGACATAGAGAATAGGGCAGAGGCCCCTTCTTTAGTTTGCATGCCGCCTGAGGAGACAAAGCAAACCACTGGATAATTGTGTTTAGCGCACTCAACCAGTAATTTACAGAATTTCTCGGCACTGGCCATATCAAATGCGCCGGCTTGGAAGTCAAGGTTAGAAACCAAGGCGCCCACTCGGCGGCTCTCATCGCCAATTTGTATGGTGCCAAAGCCAGTAATAACACCGCATGGGGTGATGTCATTGCTTAGTGCTTTTTCTATGGATCCTCTGAAGCCAGGGAAATTTGCTGGATCAGATGTCATGAGGTGGTCGTTTATTTCTTCAAAGTCATTAAAGAAGCGATCAACAAATGCTTGAGATTGTGTGGTTTTCTGTTTTTTAACATCATCTAACACGTCTTGAATTAGCAAGTCGAAATACGCGATGGTTAAACGGTTCCAAAAATCTTTTTTACGGCCAATGCTATAAGGGTTGATTCGGCCATTATAGTTTTGCCCTTGATTTGACTGATAGTACTCAGCCAGTAGCTTTTCAAAGAAGAAGGTAATGATTACAAACAAAGTATCACTGATTCTAGGGAAGCTGAGTTTCTTCCACTCTTCAACTTGCTTTAAGAATGCACCTTTTTGGTTGGATGCAATAAAGTACTGGAACCAATCAGCAAATGCTTCTTTATGGTTTTCAGCAATGCTTAACTGATTAGTATGGTCAAGACCTTGATTAATAAATTCATTAACAGCTTGGAATGAAAGGCTGTGAGTTTCTTTGGCTTCCTTGGCTACTTTTACTAAATTATTGATAACAAAATCGTAAAGCTTGCCAAACATAATAAGGTTTTGGCTGATGCTGATGAATTCTGTGCGTAAATCGTCCAATAAAATGGCATCCAATACGCTGGCATCAGATTTTTTAATGGAGTCATCAGTGCTTTTAATTCGAAGATATGGGGCTAGGGCATCTTCTAGAATTCTACGGTTAACTTCCATTGACCCACTGGCAACACTATTGATTAATTGAGCAGTGTGCGGGGTTAAAGAAATGCTGTCGGTGACATCATTAGCAATCTTTTCATCACTAATAATGTTGTTTAAGCATTCAGTAATACCAGCTAATAGTTTGTCACTTGCTTGTCCTTGCTTGTATTCAGATAACAAGGCCTGGGTCTCGTAATCCAGTTTGCTGTGAATAAAGGCGGCAAGGTTATGCTCTTTTTTCTTAATAAAGTTAGCAATAGATTGGCTATCGGTTAAATCGTCTTGAGTTAATAGGAAGCGACTTTGCTGATCATTTTGTAGGTAGTTAATCAGTTCTGCAAAGTTGATGTCGGCATCAGATTTCCAGCGATTAAACAAGTAAAGACCAAGCGCAAAACTGAACTCTTGTTTTGCTTTGATGTAGTTGTCTTCTGGCTTACCAAAGAACATGCGAGAAATAGAGCCACGAGTTTCTGTTCGCTCTTGGTTCTTTTGGCAGTAGTTTTTCCAAAGCTTATTAAGTTCGTCGTCATAACGGATTTTATCAGGGGCTTGCAGCCACTTCTGAAATTTCTTACGTTTCTCTTCTTCTTGGCGTTCGTTCAAGTTGCCGCTTGGAACAGTGGCCTCGGTTTTAGCGAGGCGACTATAATGGCCCACAGTGGTAGATGAAATACGCTTTCTAAGTGTTAAGTAACGCATGTAACGATAGGTCATGCGGAACAGGTTGTGATGCTCAGATGGAGAAGAGGCAAGCATTAAGCTAGCGTCTTTTTCCATAGCACTTAACTTGTCTGAAGGGTTTAGATAGCGTTGTACACTTCGCTGGTAGTGATCCATTAAATATGGATTTTCCCGTGCAAATTTTTCAGCGCCCCGTTCAATACTGGTGATACTTGAAGTAATAGCATTCAAAAGGTTTTGAAGCTGATCAATGCGGTCACTTGGAGCATAATCGACAATGCCGTCAATAACGTTTTTAGGCAATAGCTCATAAGCCGATACACCTACATATTTACAGCACTCTTGCCAAGAAAGGTTGTACTTGCGAGAAATACTAGCAAGGCCTTGTGGCTGAATGGTGTTGAATATACCGTCACGTAATGAAAGTAATACGTTTGTTGATGCGAGTGGAATGGCACCACCAGAATAACCGGCACCTAAAATAATACCCACCGTGGGTGTGTCTGTATTAGACATCTCGGATATTAGGCGTGAAATACTGTGTGCTTGGTTGTTTAGGTTGGCTTGTTCATCGGCTACGGCCCCAGGCGTGTCTATTAGAGTCACAATAGGCATGGCATGCTTGGCGAAATTTCGCATAGCTTGGACAGCTTTATTGTGATGCTCAGGAGACCAGGCACCGTTTTGCTCTGAGCGGTTTTGTCCAATAAAGCCAATGCGGCGGAATTGGTTGTTAAACGCTAGCTCAACTTCAGCAATGTAAAGAGGACCCACCTCCTGTTCAGTGATGAAGCGATTAGTAAGCTTGTGGACAATTTGCTTAGCATTAAGGCGTTGACTAGATTCACTCGGTGCAACCACCTCTTGAATGTAGTCATCAATATTTAGTTGTTGCAGTGCACTGAGCTTTTTCTGAACCTGTTCCTCACTCAAGATTCCTTGAATGTGAGGTTTGGTATTCTTTTCATCTTGCTCAGGAAATAACGAGAAATCCTGGCTAAGTTTTTCCGCAATCTGGAATAGTTGGTCTGTAGCAAATTCTGACATATCTATTGGCGCTTTATAGTTGGATATTATGGCGGATGGCTGGTGTTCGAAACCAATATTGCATCGTTTATAACAGACATTGTTAAATAAAACAGCCTTCTCATGATTAATCTTGTAATCGGATGTAATTTCTGCAGGATAGGCGCTATTTTTTCTGTAGATACTCCTTCTTTAGTAGGTGTAGCCTAGCTACAATGGGCGCAATTGAAATTGGAGGTGAGTGTGGAGTTATTGGACGTGCGTCGCAAAAATGCCGTGGCCTTAATGCAGGAGAATGCATTAGATGAGTTATCTTTTGCTTTGTGCCTAGGTATTGAAGAGCATCAAATAGAGGCCTTATTGGCCACTAACAGTAAGAAAAAGATCAGCGATAGTCTTGCTAGGTTAATGGAGCAAACCTTCAGTAAATCCGTATTCTGGTTAGATGAAGGAGAAACCAGCAGTACAGCTTCAGGATATGATTTATTCGGTTAACTCGGCTATGGCTTTTGAGGAAATAACAAATTCCATATGACCTGCTGGTCGGTTACTTCTACGCTCATGGTGTCGCCTATTGGGTAGATCGCGGTACCAAGCTGACCATTGGGGTTAGGGGTGCTAAATTGATACCCTTGATCTGTAATTAGCTGCTGCGAGCCATTTGGTGTGACGTAGGTGCCTGTAAAGGTTTGTAAATACTGTGCCATAAGATCAGTGGTGATCTGCGTGTCATTCGTTAACCCTAATCCTTGGCGAACAATTTCATGGGCTCGTGATTGTTGAGCAAGAGCCGTATTATTTTGCATTTCCTGTAAGGTAACACTTGAGCTAACTTGATTTAGTTCAAATTGCTGCAACTGTTGCTGGCTGGATGAATCGTTCAGTTCTCTTTCTAAGCGCTCATTTTGGCTTATATTCTGCTTGTCTTGTTCTTGTACCTGCTCCGCCTGTGTGACAGTGGGTTCACCGGGGCCTACCGTTAAATTAATTTTAATGGGGGTGGGTTTCTTTGCTTGTTGCTTGACTCTTTGTTTAACCACAATGGCCCCATCTTTAATGTAGGCCTCGGTCATTTCAGTATTACTGAGCTCTTCAACCTGACCTAGCACAGTGGGACTTAAACTTATAATGAGTAAGGCAAGGCCGAGGTCAAAACGCATAATGTGCTCTCATTGGAGTGAGTGGTTAATTAAACAGTAGCGCATGCTGACCAAAAGTTGAAACCCTTATTTATCATCCAAATACCTTTTGTTCAATCCTTGGTAGGCATCGATTCTTCTGTCTCTAAAATAAGGCCAAATGCGTCTAACCTGTTCTGTTTGATCTAGGTTGATTTCAGCGCTTATTAGGCATTCGTCTTGATGGTCTGCCATGGCTATTAGCTCTCCTTGTTGGCCGCTGATAAACGAATGGCCCCAAAAGTTAATGCCATTGCTTTGAGCGCTGGGATCAGCTTCAGCCCCCACCCGATTGACGGCAATTAAGGGGAGGTTGTTAGCGATACTGTGGCCTCGCTGAACGCCTATCCATGCATCTTTTTGACGCATTTGCTCGTCATGGGAGTCTGACTTATCCCATCCTATTGCGGTGGGATAGATGAGTATTTCTGCACCTTTTAGGGCCATTAATCGTGCGCCTTCTGGATACCATTGATCCCAGCAAACCATCACCCCTAGTTTTCCTAGGCTGGTTTGTATGGGTTCGAAGCCATTCGAATCTCCGGGTGTGAAGTAATATTTCTCATAAAACCCTGGGTCATCGGGTATGTGCATTTTTCGATAATGGCCTGCTAATGAGCCATCCTTATCAAAGACCAAGGCGGTATTGTGATAAATACCCGCTGCACGGCGTTCAAAAATTGACCCTACAATGACTGCGTTGGTGTTTTTGGCTTGCTGGCTTAAAAACTGTGCGGTGGGTCCATCTAGGGGTTCGGCGAGATCAAACTTACCAGGATCTTCTGTTTGGCAAAAATATTCGGTGGCGTGCAGTTCTTGCAAGACAATTAGTTCAGCTTTTTGCGCACAGGCCTTTTCTATCCACTTTTGAGTCTTTTCAAAGGACTTTTTCTTGTCAGAAAAGCACACTTGTTGAATGCCCACCACATTGATTGTTCTCATGCTTTGGAGGTCTCTCTGATTGGCGTGGGAATTTGCATGGTAATGCAATGCAGACTGCCATATTGGCGAATTAATAAAGTACAGTCGATGGGAATAATGTCGTGCTCTGGCATGGCAAGAGTCATTACATCAATGGCTTCTTTATCTTGTGGCACATTATAAACGGGCAGTAATACAGCTGTATTTAGGATTAAAAAATTGGCATAGCTGGCAGGTAATCTTTGTTCCTCAGTTGTTCCTAGATCTTCATGAATAGCATTGGGCATGGGTAATTCAAATAGCGTGTAGGGTTGGTCGTGAGCGTTCCTAAAGGACCTTAACTGCTCTTTCATTTTGTTTAAATCAGAAAAGTGCTCGTCCAGAGGGTTTTGGCATCCTTGAAAGACAATGCCATTATTAGGAGTGAAACGAGCTAATGTATCAATATGAGCGTCTGTGTCATCGCCTATTAGGTCACCGTGCTCTAACCATAAAATATTGTCACAACCCAGCTGTGTTTTTAATAGGTTTTCTATTTCATTTTGAGCGTAGCGAGGGTTTCGATTTTTGTTTAAAAGACACTGCGTTGTAGTCAGTAGTGATCCTGCACCATCACTTTCTAAGCTGCCACCTTCCAAAACAAAATGATGTTTCTTTAAGTGGGCACCTTTGTAAGCCCCGTCTTTGAAAAGAGTGGGGGTAATTTGGTTGTCTAACTGCGCTTCAAATTTATTGCCCCAGCCATTAAATTGATAATCTTGAATTTCAAGCAAACTTTCATTGAAGATACTGATGGGGCCGTGATCTCGGGTCCACGTGTCGTTACTGGGGCAGATATAAATACGGCATTCAAACTTAGAGTCTTTAAAAGAGTATTCTAATTCTTTTTGTAATTCTTTATTGGGCACGCTAATAACAAGATTTTGAAGCGTTAATATAGTTTTGGCCAACTTGTAATAAAAAGCCTGCGCTTCATCGATAATCCATGCCCAATCGGTATTGGGGTGCGGCCAGGTTATCTGAATAGCTTGTTGGGGATGCCATTCAGCAGGGAAGTAATTCGGCATAATGGGCTGCTGATGATCAGTTAATGTTTGACGGTGCTATGGATGACATGGTCGTATTCGAAATAAACCTTAAAACTTGAATAGCTCCAACTGCTAATGGGTGGTTTGCCTCGGGGTTTTTGTCTTGATTCTGGTTCACCAAAAGTCGATTCTACCTTTTCTTTGCTGTCTCCACGTTCAGGTAGCAATATTTCGCTGGTTCGATTTTTTTTACTTAAGGGAATCGTAATGGCGTGGTTGGTGGTTATGACTTCTTGAGTCGCCTCTTGTGCCCAGGCGACGTGTGAAATCAGCAGAAAAATAGCGGCTAGTCCAATTTGGTTAAAAAAGAAGCGCATGGTAATTGCTCTAAAAGGAATTAATGCTATTTTAGCGGCAAAAAAGCGGCAAGGCCATTTCATTTAAACGACCTTTTCATTAGTCTTAGCTTTTTTCTTAGTTGTCATGTTCTGCTCATGCTTAAAACACTCCCAATAAAAATCGGTTTGCGTTATACCGGCGCAAAACGGCGTAATCACTTCATATCGTTTATTTCAGCTACTTCTATGGCCGGATTAACGTTAGGGGTTGCTGTATTAATACTGGTTTTATCCGTTATGAATGGGTTTGATCGCGAATTGCGTGAACGCATCTTGGGCATGGTGTCTCATGCAGCCTTGTATGGCAGTGACGGCATAGAAGATTGGGAAACATTGGCCAGCAAGGTCATGACTCAGCCAGATATTTTAGGGGCGGCACCATTTGTTCAAATTCAAGGGATGATGAGCAGTAAAGGGCGAGTTCAGGGGGTGATGGTCAATGGCATTGAACCCGAATGGGAGCGCAAGGTGTCGATATTGCCTGATTTTATGACTCAGGGGGATTTTTACTCCCTTAATGATGCGCGTTATCAGGTTATTTTGGGGGACTTACTGGCTAAAAAGTTAGGCGCCAGTTTAGGGGATAAAATTACCTTAATTATGCCTGAAGCCAGTCTTACTCCAGCGGGTCTGATGCCAAGGCTAAAGCGCTTTACTGTGAGCGGTATATTCTCGGTGGGGGCTGAATTGGATGCCAGTTTTGCCTATATACATATGCGAGATGCCGCCAAGCTGGCCCGCATGGATAACCAAGCTCAGGGTTTACGTTTAAAAACAGCTGATTTGTTTAAGGCGCCTAAAATTGCTTGGGATTTACAGTTCGAATTAGAGGGTAATCTTCGTGCCAGCGATTGGACCCGCACTCATGGGAATTTATTTCAGGCAATAAAAATGGAGAAAACCATGATTGGTTTGTTGCTGCTGATTATCGTTGCAGTGGCGGCCTTTAATATTGTATCCACCTTAGTGATGGTGGTGACGGATAAACAGGGCGATATTGCCATTATGAGAACACTTGGAATGTCTCCTAGTGCCATTATGAGTGTTTTTATGGTTCAGGGGTTTGTGATTGGTGTCGTGGGAATTGTGCTTGGTACGCTATTGGGCATTCTCTTTGCGCTGACCGTCACAGATGTCATTGCCTGGGTAGAACAAATTCTAGGCATTCAATTTCTAAATGCCAATGTGTATTTCATTAGTTATCTGCCTTCTCAGTTATTGTGGAGCGATGTATTGATTGTGACCTCAAGTGGGTTAGTTATGTGCTTTTTAGCAACCTTGTATCCAGCTTATAAAGCCTCAAAAGTAAAACCTGCAGAGGCCTTACGTTATGACATCTAATTGCGTTCTATTATGCGAAGATTTGGTTAAAGAGTACCAGGTGGGTCCAGAGCCTATCAGGGTGTTGGATAATGTGAATTTCTCTTTATTTGAAGGAGACTGGGTGTCTATTGTTGGGGCGTCAGGATCTGGTAAAACAACTTTGCTGAATATGTTGGCAGGGTTAGATCTGCCCACCTCGGGAAGAGTTTTATGGGGGCGGGAGGATGTGGCGATGCTGACTGAAAGTAAGCTTGGTCAACTCAGAAATCGCCATCTAGGGTTTGTCTATCAGTTTCATCATCTGTTGGCTGAATTTACCGCACTGGAAAATGTAGCCATGCCATTGTGGATACATGGAATGGACAAGAGGGCATCTTTAAAAAAAGCACAAGCGATGCTGGATAAAGTTGCTCTATTAACAAGAGCTAAGCACAAACCTTCGGAGTTATCAGGAGGAGAACGACAAAGGGTGGCGGTTGCTCGGGCTTTAATTACGGACCCTGCCTTGGTTCTACTGGATGAGCCGACGGGTAATTTGGACACCAATACTGCAAAAGATGTTCAGGGGCTGCTTAAGGAGCTAAATGGGCAGGTTAAAACGGCTTTTGTAGCGGTAACTCATGATTTAAACTTTGCAGCGTTAGCCCAAAAAAGTTTTCGATTGGAAGGAGGAGGGCTAAACGAGATAGTAGAGTCGCAATTGGCTTAATAATAAACATTTAGTATGGCGCCTAATTAAAGGCGCTTTTGTTGGCGTTTTCTCCAGCTTCTCAGTACGTTAAATCGCCAGAATAAGCGTATTCCCACGTAGCCAATCGATGAAAAGATTACTGCACATAAAAGTGAGCCAAGAATTAACGGTTCCCAAATAGCGCCCAACTCTGTTAGTGCCCAATCTACCGATAGCTCAATTTCAAAAGGCCTTTCTGGAATGCCGAGCACAGAAGCCCCGACTTTATAGGTAAAGTAGAAAATGGGCGGAATGGTGAGAGGGTTACTAATCCAAACTAAACCCACTGAAATGGGAAGGTTGGAATGTACGAAAACACCTACCGCTGCTGCTGCAACCATTTGGAATGGCATGGGCATAAACGCAAAGAAAATACCGACTAAAAACGCTCTCGAAACTGAACGACGGTTCAAATGCCATAGGTTAGGTTCATGGAGCATGGTCCCTAAAAATTGCAAAGAGGGGTGTTGTTGAATAGTCTGAGGGTTAGGGAAAAGTTTTTTTAATGCTTTTTTGGGCATACGGCTCTCAGATGCTGATATTGTTCGTTGATGCGATTGATTAGTTATTACTGCTGTAGAGCGCTATTTAGGGAATCTAAAGTGACTCTTTTAAAAAATTGCAGGCAATCAAGGCGTTAATTATGCACGGATTGCATAGGACTTGCTAGCGATGAAAAGTGCACTATTGGTTTTCAGTTTCTCTGTATTGCTGTCTAGTTTTTGGCCATTATTTACCCTTCTAGTTTCGCCTTTTTTAATTTTGTTTTTCGCTTTCTATAATAATAAGTTATTAAGTTTAACCTATGCCTTTTTATTAGGCGCCATTTGGGTGGGGTGGCATTGGAGTGCTGTGGAGAATAGTGCTCTAACTTTGGAGCAGGGGCGGCAAAATTGGCAGTTAACAGGTGAAGTGGGTCGGGTTTCAAAACAAAAAGGTCGACTCGAGTTCGATTTCTACTCTCAACGACCTTTTGAAAAATTAAAAATAAGTTGTTATCAGTGCCCCTGGAATATTGAGCGTGGAGATCATTGGTCTCTTGCTCTTAAATTGAAACCCTTCTCTTCATTTTATAATCCAGTGGGCTTTGATTATAGGCGGTGGATGCTTGCTAAAGGTTATATGGCTTATGGCTCAGTGGATATTAAACAGCCCTATAATCATAAGTTAACTCGCGATGCTTATTCGTTAGCAAAACAAATAAATATAACACTGTCAGAATCTCACTATCCTATTTTAAGGGCCCTTTTGCTCGGGGATAAAAAAACATTGCCTGCTAAATTTAAGCGAATAATTAATGGTTCTGGCTTAGGGCATCTGTTTGTTATATCTGGGCTACATGTGGGTATGCTGGCTTTAGTGGTGACATTGTTATTTGCTTGGGCGCAAAGAGTTCTTCTATTAAGGCATTGGGTGTTTGGGCCTACCTTGAGTGTTATGGCTGGGTATTTTGCAGCGGTATTTTATGCCTATTTATCAGGCTTTAATATTCCCGTTATACGCGCCTGTATTATGCTTCTATTTGTATTGTTAATGCTTTTAAGGGTAAAAAATAGGCACATATCCCAATACTTATTCTTAGCCCTTTTATCCATTATCTTTATTAAGCCCTTGGCATTTATGGAAGTGGGGAGTTGGCTGTCATTTGTGATTGTAGCTGCATTAATTTTTGGAATGGGGGTAGGAAGTAGTAGGTTTGCCCAGCTTTTGACAGCGCAGCAAATTGCTTTTTATGCAGGGGGCTTCATTTTGTTAATCGCTGGCATAGGCTTAGCGCCGGTTGGTTTTCTGCTAAATTTAATTTTCATTCCGCTCATTTCCTTTTTGGTTTTGCCTGCCGCTGTATTGGGTCTTGGATGGGCCCTACTTGGGTTTGAAAACCTCTTAGTGGTTGTTGAGTTTTGCCTTGGTTGGTTGTTGGAAGGGCTTGTAAGTGTTGAGAATGTAGTCACTTGGGCGCCAGCTATACATGAGAATAATAAAATATTATTCCTTTTTGCTTTGCTACTTTTTATTTTTCCTAAGGCGCTAAAGTTTCGAGTGGTAGCCACACCTTTACTGTTGGTTGCCCTCGCTTTTCCAATACAGCGTCCTGAAAAGGGCGGGTTTATATTAACAGTGTTGGATGTAGGGCAGGGAAGTGCGGCACTGATAGAGACAGAAAACTTTAATGTACTGGTGGATACGGGCACGCGCTTTATGAATGGCATGGCCATGGTTGACTATGTAATTTCACCTCATTTGAAGTTTCGTGACATTAAATACCTAGACATACTGCACATCACCCATGCTGATATTGATCATTCAGGAGGCAAGGCACTTCTTGCTGATATGAGTATGTCCTTGGTGGAGCAACACTCATGTCATGCTTTTGGTTGGGTGTGGGACGACGTTAAATTTGAGCGTTTTAAAGCAGAAGAGTATCAAGCAGGCAATAATGGCTCATGCTTATTAAGAGTAACCGATTTAAGGGGCCGTAGAGTACTTATGACGGGTGATGTAGAAAAGGCAGCTGAGCTTGCTTTAGTGAGGCAGGGCGTCCCTCTAAAAGCGGATGTGTTGTTGGTGCCACACCATGGAAGTAAGACATCATCAACCCTAACATTCTTGAATGCAGTGAGCCCCAATATTGCGATTATCTCTGCTGGGAATTTGAACCATTATGGCCACCCACACTCTGAAATTGTTCAACGCTTGAGCAGTCAGTCCATAGAAGTTTATTCAACTGCTTCACATGGAGCGATACAAGTTGATTTTGATCCTAGACAAGAGAGCATAAGTGTTTCAACATACCGCCCTATTTTTAAGTAAGCACATAATCGTTAGGAGATGTAGGTGAAAGAATTGGTATTTGCTGGCGGTTGGATGATGATCCCGCTAATTTTGGCTTCTGTTTTGGCAGTGGCGATCTGTATTGAGCGTTTTTGGACATTGCAGACTGAGAAAGTGGCTCCTAAACACCTTTTAGCCCAAGTATGGGTATGGATTAAAAATAACGAATTAGATGGCGCGCGTTTAAAGCAACTAAAGCAAGATAGCCATTTAGGGGCTATCTTAGCGGCGGGTCTAACGAATTCTAAGCATGGGCGTGATATTACTAAGGAGGCTATTGAGCAGGCAGCTTCTATTTCTATCCATGAAATGGAGCGCTTCCTTAATACTCTGGGCACTATATCGGCAGTCTCACCTTTAATGGGTTTATTGGGTACCGTGTTTGGCATGATCTCTGTGTTCAATGAAATCATGGCACAGGGTACGGGTAACGCCGGCGTGTTGGCCGGTGGCATTTCTGAAGCGTTAGTGACAACAGCCGCCGGTATGTTGGTGGCTATCCCTACATTGATTTTTTATAGGATTTTTCAGCGCCGTATTGAAGAAATAGTTGTTTTTATGGAGCAGGAAGCGGTGAAATTGGTGGATGTATTGCACGGTGACCGTGAAGTGGCTGAGACCCCAGAGGGGAATTAACCGTGAAATTTAAACGCCAACACAAAGAAGAGCTTAATTTAAATTTAACGCCTTTAATCGATATCGTATTTTTGTTGTTAATTTTTTTCATGGTAACCACGACATTTACCAAGGAAAACCATTTGGCAATACAGCTACCAGAAGCCCAAGGGGAGGTGGTAGATGCGCCTGATAAACTTGTTGAGGTGATTATCGATAAAGATGGGCAATACAGTGTGAATGGTCAACGTCTGATTAGTGCTAAATTGTTAACACTGAAGCAGGCAATAGAAAAAGTATCTCAAGGGGATAGGGCGTTGCCTTTTGTTATTACGGCCGATGCTTTAACCCCTCATGAATCTGTGGTTAGAGCCATGGATGCCGCCGGTCAATTGGGTTTTTCTCGATTGAGTATTACCAGCAAACAAGCTAAATAAATAATGAATACACCAGAAACTTCCGACTGGGCGCTTTATAAGCGCCTTCTCACTTATGCATTCCAGCAAAAAGGCATGTACCTAATAGCGATGTTGGGTTTTGCTCTTTACGCATCTACGGCGCCTATGTTGGCGCATTTGATGGATTTAATTGAGGAAGCCTATGAAAATCCAACTTTTGATACCAGAATGCTGCTGGTTGGTATTATTTTAGGCATCTTTGCTTTAAGAGGATTGGGGAGTTTTTTAGGGGATTATTTTTTAGCTTGTGTTGGTCGGGGAGTTGTACATAAATTACGCACCGACCTGTTTAATCGCTATCTTTTGCTGCCCAATGAGTATTTTGATCAAAATGCCAAAGGACACATTATATCTAAAATCACTTTCGATTCTGAGCAGGTTTACGGATCTATTACCAGTGCAGTGACCAGCTTAGTGAGAGAGGGTCTAACGGTCATATTTCTACTGGTTTATATGTTTTATATGAACTGGAAGCTTACGCTTATTTTCTTTGCTGCAGCGCCCTTCATTGGTTTGGTTGTTAGTAAGGCCAATGGGTATTTTAAAAAATACAGTAAAAATGTTCAGGGAACCATGGGTCGCGTGACACAAGTGGCCGGAGAGGCAATTAACGCTTATAAAGAGGTTAAGATGTTCTCGGGTCATGACTATGAGATAAGTCGTTTTAATGACGCAAGCTCGGCCAATAAAACTCAAACCATCAAGTTTGCCCGTGTAAAATCCATAAGTGTTCCTGTTATGCAATTGATAGTGGCCACGGCTATCGCTGCCTTGGTGTGGGTGGCGCTTGATCCAAGGGTGAGTGGCAGTATGGATTTTGGTGAGCTTATGGCTTTCATGACAGCGGCCAGTACGTTAGCAAAGCCAATGCGCACGCTTGCAGGTATTAATGCATTAATACAGCAAGGTGTGGTGGCGGCAAGAAGCATTTTTAAGGTGGTGGATTACCCTAAAGAAATGAATCAAGGTACTAAATCGGTTGCTCGAGTTGAGGGTGATTTACAAATTAAGCAATTAAATTTCAAATACTCCGGCAGTGAAGAATGGGTATTAAAGAATCTTAATTTATCTATTGAACCCGGTAAAAATATTGCTTTAGTGGGCAAGTCTGGAAGCGGTAAATCCACCATTATTGGTTTGCTTTCACGTTTCTATGATTATCAAGAGGGTGTGGTTTTATTGGATGGTACTGATATCAGAGGCTACGATTTGGATAATTTGCGCCGCCAAGTGGCATTAGTGAGTCAGGGTGTCACTCTGTTTAATGACACAGTTTATAATAATATTGCCTATGGTGCTTTAGCTGAAAAATCCAAAGAGCAAGTGTACGAAGCTGCAAAAGCGGCCCACGCTTTGGAATTTATTGAGCAAATGCCGCAAGGAATGGAGACCCTTATTGGTGATGACGGTGTCATGCTGTCAGGTGGTCAGCGACAAAGGTTGGCCATTGCTCGTGCTATTTTAAAAGATGCTCCAATTCTAATCTTAGACGAAGCAACCAGCGCTCTTGATACCGAATCTGAACGCTTTATTCAGCAGGCACTTGAAGTGTTAATGAAAAATCGAACCAGTATCGTAGTAGCCCATCGATTAAGTACTATTGAGAAAGCGGACACTATAGTGGTGTTAAATGATGGTGAAATCGTTGAGCAAGGCAATCATGTTGAGCTTCTAAATAAAAATGGTGCATATAAGAACCTTTATGATATGCAGTTCAGTGTTTAGCGATAATTATTGCGTTTCTTTTGGGATAAATAGCATGGGGGCAAGGGTGTGTTAGAGCGTTTATTTATGCTCTCTTGGTACGGGCGCTTCCAATGGACTTGGATATTGTTTCCTATTAGCTGTTTATTTTATTGTGTCGCTAGGCAAAAACGTACACGTTTCCTAAAAGCTCAAAAAATTGAAACCCAAGTGCCTGTGGTGGTAGTTGGGAATATCACTGTAGGAGGGACTGGCAAAACACCTCTTGTCCAAGCGTTGGTTGAGCACCTTAAAGATAAAGGTTTTAGGCCGGGCATTATTAGCCGTGGCTATGGTGCAAGCATTCAAAGCTTCCCTCATTTAATTTCCTTAAACGACAAGTGCGAACTGGTGGGTGATGAGCCCTACATGTTGGCTCACTCGCTAAACGTTCCGGTTGTGATTGACCCAAAAAGAAAACAAGCTTTAGAGAGAATTATGCAATTAGGGGTTGATGTTGTCTTAAGTGATGATGGTATGCAGCATTATGATTTACCTAGAGATTTAGAAGTTTGTGTGCTTGATGGAGCTAGAATGCTTGGCAATGCACAGTTACTGCCCGTGGGGCCATTAAGGGAGCCCAGAGGGAGGTTGAACGAAGTGGACATGGTGGCTTTAAGTGGTGTTGAAGGTGGTGGGAACAATTTTGAGTTTTCACCTGTTAGTTGGGTGAATGTGAAGACGGGTGTTCATGTCCCTATAAATGAATTGAACATAGAGAAAGATGCTCTGGCAATTGCAGGTATTGGTAATCCTCTTAAGTTCTCAAAATCGTTAGAAAAAATTGGCATAATTAGGCCGCTTAAGGCTTTCCCTGATCACTATGCGTATCAGGCGTCTGATTTTTCCGAAACTACAGGGCAAATCCTAATGACGCAAAAGGATGCGGTTAAAATACAGTCATTTTCCCGAGAAAATATGTGGTACCTAAAAATACAAGCGGGTTTGTCTGATGAGTTTTTAGATGAGTTTATGAATAAATTAGAAAATTGTTTGGAGCGCTAAAATGGATAAGAAGTTACTTTCATTGTTGGTTTGTCCTGTATGTAAAGGGACATTAAAATGGGATAAAGAAAAGTCTGAGTTGGTGTGTAAGCCTGACGGGCTAGCGTTTCAGGTGGAAGATGAGATACCTGTCATGATGGCAGATAAGGCACGAGCTTTGACGACTGAAGAGAAGTTGGCCAAGTAACGTTTAAGGGAAATAAAGAAAAGGATCCTCAGGCTTACCTTTGTAGCGGACTTCAAAGTAGAGTTTTGCCGAATTGCTGTTGCTTTCCCCTACAGCGGCGATCAGCTGCCCTTTGACTACGCTATCTCCTTCGTTTGCATAGTTTGTGTAGTTGTTTCCATAGACGCTGATAATGTCATTTTCATGTTGGACTAAAATTAAATTGCCGTAACTGTTTATGGCATTTCCACTATAAATAACTCTCCCTTTAGCGATGGCAATAACGGGGTCTCCTAGTTGGGCTGATATTTGAACACCGTGTTTGTGTTGGCTGTATTGAAGTCCTTTTGTGATATCTTGTTTTTCAAGTGGCCAGGAGTAGAGTCGTTTCTTTTGGTTTGCTTTATGGGTGTTAGTGTTTAAATTCGGTAGTTGATGGGTGCTTGTAGATTGAGTGGAAGGGTTGTGCATAGAGGTTTCATTGGGTAGAAACTCCCTTATTGCTAGTATGACGCTCGTAAAAACAAGCAGTGCCAATACAAATGTAATGGCTAATTCTTTATAGCCAATGTGGTGTTTGAGAGTGTGATGGAGAATTGCCTCTAGTTGATCGATTCTTTTATCGAGTATCGCGACACGGTTATTAAGGCCCATTAAAAAACGTGCATTGCTTTTATTTTCCTTTTTTTGGGAAAGTTGCTTTTGTACGGCGCTTTCATTTTTAACCAGTTTGGGTCGGCTATTCATGTTGGCTTGTCTAATTGAGTTCAATGGTTGTTATGTAAGCATATAATTTGCCAACTTTGTTTTATGTCTAAATAGGCGTTTGAAGTGCTAAAAATAGGCTTTTTACGGCAATCATTAGCCGTGAATTGATTTGAATGATTAATTGTGGTTTATAGGAAATATTGGAAAAGGCAGTAGTTTTGAAAATAGAATCGTCATATTCACTATTAAATCTTAATACTCTAGGCATTGATGCTGAGGCTGAATTTTTTGCTCAAGCTTCATCGGTTGATGAGGTGAGGGATTGTCTGGCTTTTGCTGTGGCTAATCAGCTTTTAGTAAAGGTGTTAGGAGGAGGCAGCAATATTGTCATGGCAAGCCATGTTAAGGGGCTAGTGCTTAACTATTCAAATACTGCATTGCAGGTGGTCAATGAAACTACTGCTGACGTAACAGTTAAGGTGGGGGCTGGTTATAACTGGCATGAGTTTGTGTTGTTTTGTTTGTCTAGGGGTTGGTTCGGCCTTGAGAACCTGTCTTATATTCCTGGAACGGTAGGCGCTGCTCCAGTGCAGAACATTGGGGCTTATGGCGTGGAGGTTAAAGATTTTATAAGTGCAGTTCATGGGATTCGATTGTCTGATGGTGAGCCATTTATGATGGTAGGAGAGTCTTGTGGGTTTGCTTATAGGGAGAGTTGCTTCAAGCAGGAATTAGACGGTAAAGTGTTGATTACAGAGGTGGAGTTTTCACTGTCCAAAAAGCCTTGCGTACAAGTGGGCTACGCACCGCTTGATAAAATGGCAAAAGAAAAAGGTTTGCCAACTCCAATTGAGTTATCTAATTGGGTGGTTCAGGTTAGAAAAAGTAAGCTGCCAGACCCAGTTGATATGCCTAATGCGGGTTCATTTTTCAAGAATCCGGTTGTCAGTACTGAACAGTTTCAGGAGTTAATTAAACGTTTTCCGGGAATGCCTAATTACCCTCAAAATAGTGGTGTAAAGTTACCGGCCGGCTGGCTGATTGATAATTTAGGCATGAAAGGGCAATCCTTTGGTTTGGTTCAGATTCATGCCTTACAAGCATTGGTGTTAATAAATAATGGCGGCAGTTCCGAAGATGTTTTGGCGGCAGCGAGCATGATTAAAAACTCAGTACAAAAGGCTTACGAGGTGCAGTTAGAGCAGGAGCCAAGAATGTTTTTTTAAGGTGGGGCTTAATTTAAATAATAAAAAAGGGATGCGATGCATCCCTTTTTTCATTCTGGCTAAGCGTAGTGGCTAATTAAAGCCAGCTTCCACTTAGTTTGAATTTTCTTGGCTTTCTGCCAGTTTTGCTTCTTCAAGTTTACGGCGTTTAATTTCCCTTGGGTCATTAGGTGCGCGTTTAATTTTGGTAGGCTTACTTTCGGCAGCTTTGGCTTCAACAGGCTTAGTCTCAGCGGCTTTGGCTTCTACAGGCTTAGTCTCAGCAGCTTTGGCTTCTACAGGCTTAGTCTCAGCAGCTTTGGCTTCTACAG
>CAJXRF010000013.1 GCA_913058575.1 uncultured Bermanella sp. | reverse complement strand
ACTTAAAGCTTATATCCTTAAATTCATGGCAACTGGAATAGAATTTGATTTCACGCCCTAGCTATTTACAGTAGAATTACGCGCCATTCTTATTCAGGTATGGCGGTCCCATCATGTTGCGCATTGCCCAAGACGCTCTCACGTTCGACGATCTACTTTTAGTTCCTGGTTACAGCGAAGTGCTGCCTAATCATGTGAGCTTAAAAACCAAGTTAACTCGAAATATTGAATTAAATATTCCTCTGGTATCGGCTGCCATGGATACCGTAACCGAATCTCGCTTGGCCATTGCCATGGCGCAAGAAGGCGGTTTGGGCATCATTCACAAAAATATGACCATCGAAGCGCAAGCTTTAGAAGTGCGTAAAGTGAAGCGCTATGAAAGTGGTGTGGTGAAAGACCCTATTACAGTTTCTAGTAATATTAGCATTGCCCAGCTTCGTGAAGTTACCTTGCAAAACAATATCTCTGGTGTGCCAGTGGTCGATGGTGATGAGCTGGTGGGTATTGTTACCGGCCGTGATGTTCGCTTTGCCAATGACATGAACTTAAAAGTGTCTGAAGTGATGACAAGCAAAAAGAATTTAATCACGGTGAAGGAAGGTGAGAGCCGTGAAGAAATTGAAAGGTTGCTTCAAGTAAACCGCATCGAAAAATTATTAGTAGTGAACGATGCCGGTAAGCTGGCGGGTTTGATTACCGTTAAAGATATTAATAAAGCACAAGAGCATCCTAACGCTTGTAAAGATGACCAAGGCCAATTGCGCGTAGGCGCAGCCGTGGGCACAGGCCCTGAAACCCCTGATCGTATTTCTGCATTGGTGAAAGCCGGTGTAGATGTGGTGATTGTGGATACCGCTCACGGACACTCTAAGGGTGTAATTGATCGTGTTCGCTGGGCTAAAGAGACTTTCCCTGAACTACAAGTGATTGGTGGCAACATTGCCACAGGCGCTGCAGCGAAAGCCTTAATGGAAGCAGGTGCCGATGGCGTGAAAGTGGGCATTGGCCCAGGTTCAATTTGCACCACACGTATTGTGGCGGGTGTGGGTGTTCCGCAAATCAGTGCCGTCGCCGACGTGGCTGCCGCACTTAAAGGCAGCGGCGTTCCACTGATTGCCGATGGTGGTATTCGTTTTTCTGGCGATATGGCTAAAGCCGTTGTTGCCGGAGCTTATGTGATTATGGCCGGTTCATTATTGGCGGGTACCGATGAAGCGCCGGGTGAAGTAGAACTTTTCCAAGGCCGTGCTTATAAAAGCTACCGTGGTATGGGGTCACTAGGTGCCATGGGTCAAAGTCAAGGCAGTGCCGACCGTTATTTCCAAGACGCTAAGTCGGGCAACGATAAATTAGTGCCTGAAGGCATTGAAGGTCGCATCGCCGTTAAAGGCCCAATGGCCAACGTAGTACACCAGATGATGGGCGGCTTACGTTCAGCCATGGGATACACAGGTTGTGGCACCATTGATGATATGCGTACCAAGCCTGAGTTTGTGAAAATTTCCAGTGCGGGTATGAAAGAGAGCCACGTGCACGATGTTCAAATTACCAAAGAAGCCCCTAATTATCGTTTAGGTTAAAGACGGCTTGCTGGGCTCGCCCTGGCGGTGTTAAAAACTACACCTGTTGGTAAACCATTGAAGTCCGAAAAAAATTAGAGTTTCAGCCTGTTGAATTTCAACAGGCTTTTTACTTACAGGGATGTAGGTAATGCGCGATGCTAGGACGGCAAAAAGCGTTTAGTTTTAAAGAATTAAAATTACTTAACCAAAATTCTTGTTGTTAAAAATAGGCAGCAAGGTCACCGGAGTAAACCCTATGACAGATATCCATTCACAGAAAATTCTAATTTTAGATTTTGGCAGCCAGTACACACAACTTATTGCACGTCGTGTACGTGAATTGGGAGTGTTATCTGAAATTCGTTCATGGGATATGCCTGCGGCTGATATTGAAGAGTTTGCACCTAAAGCCATTATTCTAGCGGGTGGCCCTGAGTCAGTCACTGAAGTGGACGGGCCTAAAGCAGCTGACGTTGTTTATACAATGGGTCTACCGGTATTAGGTATTTGTTATGGTATGCAAACCATGGCGCAAGAATTGGGCGGCAAAGTTGAAGCGTCTGATATTCGTGAATTTGGTTATGCACAAATTAAATCTGAAGGCGACAGCAAATTATTTAAAAACATCAGTGATCATGTAAACGACAAAGGTGAAAAACTTTTAGACGTTTGGATGAGTCATGGCGATAAAGTGGTTGCGATTCCTGAAGGCTTTAAACTCATGGCCAGCACCGAAAGCTGCCCGATTGCCGGTATGTATAATGAAGAGAAAAATTTCTACGGCGTTCAATTCCATCCTGAAGTGACACATTCTCTTCAAGGTGGTCGTATGCTTGAGCATTTCATTAAAGACATTGCGGGCTGTGAAGGTTTGTGGACACCTGCCAATATTATTGAAGACCAAATTAAACGTGTACAAAAACAAGTGGGCGATAAAAAAGTATTGCTTGGTTTGTCAGGCGGCGTAGATTCTTCTGTTGTGGCCGCGCTATTACATAAAGCCATTGGTGATCAGCTTACTTGTGTATTTGTTGATAACGGCCTGCTTCGTAAAAACGAAGGCGACATGGTTATGGACATGTTTGCTAAAAACATGGGCGTAAAAGTGATTCGTTCAGATGCCGCCGATTTATTCTTGGGTGCTTTGAAAGGCGTATCGGACCCTGAGTTAAAACGTAAAGCTATTGGTAATACCTTTATTGAAGTATTTGATAAAGAAGCCACGGCCATTAAAGACGTAGACTTCTTAGCGCAAGGCACTATTTACCCTGACGTGATTGAAAGCGCCGCATCAAAAACCGGTAAAGCACACGTGATTAAATCCCATCACAATGTGGGCGGTTTACCTGACGACATGAAGATGGACTTGGTAGAGCCACTACGTGAATTGTTTAAAGATGAAGTGCGTAAAATTGGTTTAGAATTAGGTTTACCTTATGACATGGTTTACCGTCACCCATTCCCAGGACCTGGTCTTGGTGTGCGTATTTTGGGTGAAGTGAAAAAAGAATACTGCGATATTTTGCGTGAAGCCGATGCCATTTTTATTGAAGAGCTACATAACTTCGATTGGTACCACAAAACCTCACAAGCTTTTGTGGTGTTCTTGCCGGTTAAATCAGTGGGTGTAGTAGGCGATCAACGTCGTTATGAATGGGTAGTTTCTTTACGCGCGGTTGAAACCATTGACTTCATGACCGCTCGTTGGGCACACCTTCCTTATGAATTGCTAGAGAAAGTGTCTAACCGTATCATCAATGAGATCGAGCACATTAGTCGTGTTGCCTATGACGTGAGCTCTAAGCCACCTGCAACTATTGAGTGGGAATAGTCTCAATAGTTTAAGAGCACTCAGCTTTGATGCCCTGATCAACAAGCTCACGACTACATTCATGTAGTCGTGAGCTTGTGAATGTGTTGCTAAAAAATTTTCAACCCCCTTATTTAGCTCACCACACTTCAGTCTTTCAAAATTTTTTTCTGCCCTTCTCTGTTGTGCTTATGTGACTTTTAACAATGGAGCTTTAAATCAAAAGGAATTGTTTAGATATGAAACCATATTTAGGTTTTTTTCTGTTAATGATGCTTATAGTCATTCAAGGATGCGCCGTTTATCCAAAAGTAAATAAGAGTGTGGATTATAAGCGTTGTAATTTACTATCGAGAAGCTATACGTTAAACGTGACGGATAAACCTGTACTTAATCCTCAATCAAATAATGGTGGCATTGTAGGAGAGCTAGTAGTGGCAGGTGTATTTCTAGGCGCGACTGCAGTTGTATCAGGATCATTAGTGATAGTGGGGAATACAGTACACTTTTTAGAAAAGCAGGGGCGATGTGAAGACAGCTACTTGAATCGAAAAATTGCTGAACATGTTGAACCTTTGTTTGACAAGGGCGGAGAGTCCATCATACTTTCTGATAAAAGTGAAGGGTTAGAACGAAAGGCAAGCTTTGAGCTTTAATAGTTCGCTAATCCCCACATTCTACGAACTTCTTTCAATTAAGTCTTTTAGCAAGTATTAGCGCGATTGGTGTTTTGCATCGACTTTTTTGTATCAATAAAAATTTAACCTTGGTACAGATCAAATGAAGTGTGTATATGAAGCGCCTAACGGACTAGAAGCCAGGATGATTTCTGACTTAATTACGCAATCTGGTATTCATTGCCGTGTTGATGGTGAATTTTTGCAGGGTGGCGTAGGAGAGTTATTTGCAGGTGACTTCGTTCGTGTGCTAGTGGAAGAAGAAAACTTTGTTGCAGCTCGCACAGTAGTTGATACATGGCAGGCTACTCAAGTACCTGAGGCGAGTGTTGAGCAGGTTAAAGCAATCACCTTTGGTAACAGTAAAATTAGCCTTTTCATCGCGTTGGTGATTGGCATACTAGTTGGCTCTGGGGGCGTTCATTCTTATTATAATACTTCAGAAACTCAGGGTGGTGCAGATCATAATCATGATGGGGTTCTAGATGAAAAATGGATTTACCTGCGAGATAAAATATCTAAGGTTGAAATTGATTCTAACTTTGATGGGAAAATGGATGAGTTTTTATATTACTCATCAAGGGGGCGCGTTAATTATTCAGAAATAGACTTAAACTTTGATGGTGCACTAGAGACTCGTACCAAGTACAAGAACGATAAACCTATAGTAAGAAAGTCAGATACTAATGGAGACGGAATTAAAGATTTATACACATATTATCGGGATGATGGCAGTTATCTAGTGGAGTTTTACAACTATCAAACAAATGCTCTTATTAAGGTGCAAGAGTTTAATGGCTTTAAAATGATGACATCAAATTACGATTCTAATGGCGATGGTACTTTAGATAAACTCGTAAATTATGACGAGTATGAGGAAATTAAAAAGCACTGACATTTCAGGGTATAGGTGGACTATGACAGGGCTACGCAAGGTGCTTTTAATCCTGTCTTACTTTGACGAAATTTAATGAGCTTCATTGATCGGCGTTTTTCCCTGATAAGTGTGAACAGAGTTTAAGCTTGCCTCCGTTTTCTGCTACGCTTTAGATCAAATATTCGTATTTGTCCGATATTCATATCATTAAGTGGTTTCTAGCTGTTCCCTTCTATGGGAATACATTATCATGCGCAGCAATTATAAAATGATTTCTGGTTGCCATTTTGCACACATTACAAGCGCTACAAGCAGGGAAACTTAATCCTGAGTATTTACAATCTCAGCAGCTTGCCCCTATTACTCGATTACAAATATCTGAAAATTTAAGCCAATTCCCTCCTCAAATATTTGAGTTGGCAGACACATTGGAAATTCTTGATCTATCTAACAATTGCTTGCGTGATTTACCGGATGATTTACATCGATTAAAAAACCTTAAAATATTATTTTTATCTAATAATCAGTTTGATCACTTGCCTCCTGTTCTAGCGAAATGTCCAAAACTTGAAATGATCGGATTTAAGGCCAATCAAATATCAAGCGTGGCACCAGATTCCTTACCGATTCAAACACGCTGGCTAATATTAACTGACAATAAGATTGAGACGCTGCCAGACTCCATGGGTAAGCTGTACCGTTTACAAAAATTAGCCCTAGCAGGAAACGAGCTAATTACGCTACCGACCACCATGGCCGCTTGTAAAAATTTAGAGCTAATACGTTTGAGTGCTAACCAGCTAATTTCACTCCCTGACTGGCTTTTACAGTTACCTAAGTTGTCTTGGCTCGCCTTTGCCGGTAACGCGTTTAATCGCGGCTTAGGCAATAACTCACAAGTACATTCAGCAGCCAATGTGGCAAGCGTTGGTATGGATGACATTGAGCTTTTTGAGAAAATAGGTGAAGGGGCTTCAGGGGTGATTTATCGGGCCAAATGGCTTAAGCAACCAGCAAGCCTTAAAGGGCAAGACAGCAATATAGCGGTTAAGCTTTTTAAGGGTGAAGTGACCAGCGACGGTTACCCAAGTGATGAATTAAACTGCTGCTTAAGTGCCGGTAGTCATTCAAGTCTTATAAAAGTAGTGGCACACATTGCTCAAAAAGATCAGCTTGGGTTAGTCATGGAATTAATTCCTGATACATTCTACAACCTAGGTTTACCACCCAGTTTGCAAAGCTGTACCCGAGACACCTTTATAGAAGGCACTGAATTTACTTTACTAGATGTCATTAAAGTCTCTCATAAAATGTCTGCCACTATGAGTCATTTACATAAAAATAGAGTGAGTCATGGGGATGTGTATGCTCACAATATAATGCGAAATAAGCGCGCCCATGTGTTATTTGGGGACTTTGGCGCTGCTTCAAATTTATCTTTCTTGCCTAGCTTTCAAAAGGAAGCCATCGAGAGTATTGAAGTACGCGCATTGGGTTGTCTAATGGAAGATTTGCTGGGGCAAGTTAACTTTGGCAAGGAAGCGGGCGAGCCAACTAAACGCCTTACTGAACTTAAAAATAGATGTATGCATGAAATTATGTCACTGCGCCCTAAGTTCTCAGAAGTACAAAGGCTATTGGCTAATTTGTTGATGCAAGTGGAAGATGAGTTGGTGAGCTAATTATAACCAGAGTTAAAACACAGCTAGATGAATATTTAGCTGTGCTTTAACAGCGAACCTAATATTCGTGTCAAGTCTCGCAGTGAACTACAGTGCTCTACTCGTGAGCAATAGGGCGAGTATTCACCCATTATCGAGTCACCACTGTCCCAGTTGTATTTCCCTTCAGGGTTTAGCCATAATACACGCTGGCTGCGCTGGTAAATCTCCTGCCACACTTTTGTATTGCCATCACCGTGATTATTGCGGGCATCTCCCAACATAATAACTGTGGTTTTATTATCGATATCTTTTAATGCACTTTCTTTAAAATCATTTAGGGCTTTGCCGTAGTCGGTGGGTAAGTTTGCCCATTTGTTCATGATCTCTGACATGGCTTCATCAAGAGATTGTTTTTCAAAATTCTTGGTGACTTCGGTTAAGTCAGATGTAAAGACAAACGAGCGCACTCTGGGTAATACGTCTTGCAGGCTATATAAAAATAGTAAAAGAAATCGCGCCACGCGACTCACCGACCCACTTACATCGCATATCACCATGACTTTTGGTCGATCTATACGGGTAGATTTCCATTTAGTATGAAATAAAAAACCATCGTAAGCCGCGTTCGCGGCAATGGTTTTTTTAACATCTAATAATCCACGTTTAGTCACGCGCCGACGCCGACTGTGCATAGAAGCCAGTTGCTTAGCGGCTTTTCTAACCAGCACCGTCATATGCTGGTAATGGTTGTGGTCAATGTTACTTAATTTAACTTTTTGAAGTTGCTCTTCTCTTAACTGTTTGCCTTTATTTTGGCTAAACAATAAATACTGCTGCTCCACATAATCTTTTATATTTTGACGCAGGTTTAGTTGTTTGTTGCGAAGCTCTTTTACTAAAACAGTATTTTTATCATCAAGCTCTAACTGGGCCAATTCCTTATTTAATAGGCCGTCGCCCAAACTTTGCATAATACGAAAGCTCACCACAGGTTTCTGAGTGAACAATTGCATATTGCTTGCCCCCGCTTGTTCCGCCGCTGCACTAATGGCCATTTGCAAAGCATTTTGATCATTGTTCAGTAGTTGTTGCGCTAAGGCTGATAATGGCTGTGTTGAATCTTGTGGATGGCTTTGGTCATTATCTTGTTCATCCTGCGCGTTACTGGTTATATTGTCGTTTGAATCCTGCGCCTCATTTAATGACTCTTCACTTTGATCCTGTAGGGAATCAACGTTACTTATCTCTGAAGGCATACTAGAGAAAAAGACATCAAACAAAGTAGCCAATTGGCTTTGGTGCTGAATGTTTTTGGCCAGTGTCATGGTTAGCCCTGCTTTTAACGCATGGCGATCCTTTAGGCCAATTAATCGTACAGCCTGCAAGGCATCTAGGGTTTCAGCAGGAGATATGGGTAAGCCAGCATGGCGAAGGGCATGAATGAAGTCACCTAATATTTTTTGCATGCTAATTTACTCGTTAAGACTTCAATGGGATTAAAGGTGTTGTGCTATTCAACATACTAATCATCATGCAGTCACTTAACGGCTTTTTTTACATTTTTTAATAGGTTATGAATTTCAGGTTCCACCGCTTCTATGTCGTCTTGAAACTTCAATAAAAGATTAAGCGTGTTCTTAACCCAACCATGATCCAGTTCATTAACGTTTAGTAAAAGCAGGGCTCGTGCCCAATCGATAGATTCACTAACCGCAGGCACTTTTTTTAAAGGCAGGTTACGCAGTTCACTTACAAAATTAACCAATTGATCACGAAGCTGGTTGTCCATTTCGGGCACTTGAACTGAAATGATTTCTTGCTCTAATTTAGGGTCAGGAAAAGGAATATATAAGTGCAAACAACGGCGCTTTAAGGCGTCGCCCAATTCACGGGTATTGTTACTGGTGAGTATCACAATGGGTTTAGTCACTGCTTTTACTGTGCCTATTTCGGGAATGCTCACTTGATAATCAGATAACAACTCTAATAGAAAAGCTTCAAATTCTTGGTCGGCTTTATCAATTTCATCAATTAATAAAACAGCGCCGTCTTCTTTGCGTAGGGCTTGTAATAGAGGTCGGGGTTCTAAAAATTCATCGGAATAAAAAATGTCGCCAAATTGATGTAAGCGGCCTACCGACTCATCCAGTCCTTTTGCACCGCGCATCACATCACCCAATTGGTCTTTTAATAGCTGGGTGTATAACAGTTGTTTGCCGTATTTCCATTCGTATAATGCTTTGGCTTCGTCTAACCCTTCATAACACTGCATGCGAATCAGTTCGCTATTAAGATATTCACTGGTTTTTTTGGCCAACTCGGTTTTTCCTACACCAGGGGGGCCTTCAATTAAAATGGGTTTTTGCAATTGGCAGGCAAGGTAAACAGACATGGCAATGTCATCGCTGCACACATAGCCTAGCTTTTTAAAGTTGTCTTTTATTATTTTAGGGGACGCTATCTTGTCACTGTGCTTAATGATCACAGAGGAATCCTTTAATCGACGATTCTCTTATGCTACGGGTTTTTTAACGGCAATACAGTGACATTTTGTGGCAATAAAGGTGGGCGATTGACAAGCTTGAAGTAGCTAACAGGCCTTACTTAGTCGGTAATACTTAAGGTGTTGGTGTCATTAGCGGCTTGAGTGGTCTCGAAGGGGTCAATCATGACGGTTTTCAGAAGCGCATGACTTTGTTGTTCAGACTCTTGCTTGGCCAGTTCAGTAAAGTCAGTGACCTCTAAGAAGCTAGAACTGTCCTCATCTTCGTCTACTAATTTACCCATTTGGTACTCTAAGGTTTTACTGCTGCTCTCACCTGATTCAGTGGTAATGGCCGACAGCAATTGGCCGTGCTCTGTTTGAATGGTGGTAACTTTTTCAGAGCTTCTGTCTATTTGAGTGTACTTGTAATTTTGATTCTCAAAATCAGGTTGATCAAGGCCATCTAGAGGGCTGTAATAGGCACCGCTTAATTCAAATTTTTGTGTTTGAATAGCGGTGGTTTTTTGCTCATTTTGATCTTCTTTTATTTGGGTGACCATAGAAAGGTCCACTTTAAAGCCCTGATACTCTAAAGGCATATTTTCTTTATTGGGGTTTTCAACTTTTGAATCAAAGGAGAAGTCAAAATCTGGTAGAGGCACCAGAGTTTTATTGTGAATGTCTTTTATGCTTTCATTTTCTATGCTATTAAGGCTGAGTTTGCTGGCATCAATGGCGTTCTTATTGTTTGATTCAGCTTCATCTAATCCTAGCCCTTTAAAGCCTGCCTCGAAAACGTTTTTCATTAAGCTGCTGGCTGAATCTTGCGCGTGAGCTTCCCGAGCACTGTCTTCAAGTATGGTTAAGTACTGTTGTAGGCCTTTTTGCTGTTGCTGGCTGCTGGCACCAGCGCCTAACGATGTTTTATCTATGTCTAACTGAGATTGATGGCCAAGAAAATCAACATCGATGGAGCGTTCGGTTTCGGTGTCTTTATAATTAAGTTTTAGCTCGGTGGTGATCTCTTTAGCGCTGCCACTGGGTTTAAATGCAATATCTATGTCACTAAATGAAGTTAAGCTGGTTAAGTCTAATTGGTTAAAATCAAAATCTTTGCTTGAAGAAAGCTGCTTAACCATTTGATCTATATTTTGAGTAAAGGTATTTAGTTGATCTTTTTCTTGCTGTGATAATTTACCCTCAAATTCAAAGCTAACCTTTACTCCTTTAAAAATGGCACCTTCTTTATCTGGTGTTTCACCGGACCCTGTATAACCTTGCAAGGTGAAATTAATGGTATCGCCATCTTTGGTTTTTAGTTTTAAGGTTAAGCTTTCATTTTTGTTGTACTTAAGGTCTTTGAAATCTTCAATGTTGATGGCTTCGCGGCTGTCTCTTCTGCCTTGATAGCTCTCATAATTGGAATATTGGCGAATGTCTTGCTCGTAGCTATTTTTGCCGCTGTCCACCAGTTCCGATAAACGCAAAGCCCCGCCACTTAAGCTCACCCCCAAATGGGTATTTAAACTACTTTGGGCAAATTGTTTGGTGCTATTGCTTACTTCAACTGGGTTTGAAAAGGCAAGCCGGGTAATGCGCTTAGGCTCGGAATATACATTTGGTTCTTGTACCAAGCTTTGAAATTGTTGGCTGCTAAGTACGACTTTGCTGCCCGTATCTCGCGGGGCGATGTCATTTTTATTCTCTTGCAGGTCGCTCTTAAAAGGCGTGCCATTTACGCTGGGGGAAATAATGCCTAAATGTGTTGAGATATTCATGGTGGATCTATTTATAAGTTGAAGTTACTACTCCCATCGGCATTCATTAATAAACCTTTACTAAAATATGTCCTTTATGGCCAAAAGTGAGCTTAAGGTTGGTTTTTAAGCACAGGGCTAGGGTTCACGCATCTGTTCGCGCAATTTAAGGGTTATCCAGTCCACGAAGGTTCTCACTCTGGTGGACATTAATTTCGCATGGGAATACACCACACTCACAGGTAGAGGGGCGGGCTCGTAATCAACCAATACTGTTTGCAGTTCGCCACTGGAAATTTGTGCATCCACTTGATAAGACAAAAATATCCCCAGCCCAATATCATCGAGTACCGCTTGGCGCATGGAGGACACTTGTGTGCAGTATAAGGGGCCGTCAATGGCAATGCTGTGTACCTTTTTCCCTTCATAAAAGTTCCAGTTGCCACCATGGCTTAATGGGGAAAACCGCACACAGGGTAGCTTTAATAAGTCCTTGGGATGCTTAATGGCAGGGTGTGCATTTAAGAATTTGGGGGTAGCGCATGTCACACGGCGAACATGGCCCACGGTTTTGGCCACCATGGATGAGTCAGACAAAGGGCCAATGCGAATGGCCACATCGATGCCTTCTTCTACTAAATTAATATTTTTATCCATCAGCAATAAATCAATTTTAATTTGTTCATGGCGTTTTAAAAACTGGTTAACTAACGGGCTTATGTGCTGGTTACCAAAATTGACTGAGGCCGTCACTGTCAGCTTGCCACTGGGTTTACTTTGTTGGGCGCTGAGCTCTAATTCTGCTTCATCGATATCCATCAAAATACCACGACAACGCTGTAGGTAAGTTTTGCCTTCTTCAGTGAGGGTGATTTTGCGGGTGGTGCGATTAAGTAACCGAGTGTCTAGATGCGCTTCAAGGGCAGCAAGGGTGCGTACCACTGTAGGTAAGGACGTATTCATAGCATCGGCGGCCTTGGTGAGGCTGCCGTAATCGCATATGTGAACAAAGGTGGACATGGCGTGAAGCTTGTTCAAAGGGCACCTCTAACAATCTATTACTCCATTTGGTGAAGTAGTTTTATGTAATTTACCTCATTTATTGTCAATGGTGAATCAAAGATACTGCTTCACAGACGGTTAGCCAGCTCGGTTTATCGCAACATTAAATAAAGGTAGAAAATCATGAAAGCAGCCATCCTAGTATTGTCAGACCCAACTCACGGTAAAGAAGAAGCGTTAGGTCGCGTATTTAACGCCCTAGCCAGCGCCTATGACTTCAAGCAAAACGATGTTGAAGTAAAAGTAATGTTTAACGGCACCGGCACCCGTTGGATCACCGAATTGGCTAATCCAGAAAACCCTGTACACGGTTTGTTTGAAGCAGTTAAGGATACTGTAGCCGGTGTGTCTTGTGGTTGTGCTGATGTATTTGGTGCCGCCGAAGATGTGGAGTCTTCAGGTTACTACTACCTAACCGAGAATGCAGTTCCGGGCACTCGTGGTTTGCCAAGTGTGCATCGATTGGTAGCCGACGGCTTTACGGTGATTACTTTTTAAGTTTTTAAGCAGTCGAATTTAAACATTTATAAAAGATACGTGTAAAGAGCCTCGCCAATTAAGGTGAGGTCCTCTTTATTTGTAAGCTAAATAATTATTTCCAGTTTTGCTTTAAGGAGTCTTGTTATGAGTCACTATTTATCATTTCACCAAGGGGAGCTGGACGTTCAAGCCATGGCTAATGAGTCCGCCATAGCGTTGCGTAATGGTCAGGTCATTAGTAGTAATATTTTGCCGGGTGCCATGCCTTTTATTGCACAGCAAAATATGTTGGTAGTAAGCAGTGTCGACCAAAAAGGGCTGCCTTGGTCATCTGTGTTGTTTGGCACACCAGGTTTTATAAAAGCCACTAACAGTGGTGCATTGTTATTGGATACCAGCAAAATGCTCATCAATGAACATGACCCTTTGTGGCGTAATATTTTACATAATGCACAAGTGGGAATACTGGCCATTGAATTAAGTACACGTCGCCGCTTTAGGGTAAATGGCCGTATTCAAAATATCTCCAAAGAAGGGCAATGTGCTGATTGTGAAGCTGCGTCACTGACGAATCAGTTGTTTGAAATTACTGTGCAGCAAGCTTACCCAAATTGCCCTAAATTTATTCAGCGTCGTAACCTTAAAATAGAAGAACATTCGTATTTAGAAGTATTGCCTAAGCCTTTAATGGGTAATGAGCTAACCCCTGAGCTAATTGATGTTATTAGCCAAAGTGATTCATTTTTTGTCAGCTCCGCAAGCCTTACGAAAGAAAAAAATGAACACAATGTAGATGCTTCACACCGTGGTGGTTTTCCTGGATTTATAAAAGTATTAGGTAATCGCCGCTTATTAATTCCCGATTATCAAGGTAATAGCATGTTTAATACTTTGGGCAATATTCACGTATACCCAAAGGCGGGCATTATCATTGTAGATTTTTACAATAGCCGTGTCTTGCAATTATCTGGCAATGCCAACATTTTATGGAACCAACAAGATGATACCAATCACTCCTCTGGCACCAAACGATTTTGGGAGTTGTCCGTTGAAAAATGGCAAGAAACTAAAATACCAAAAGGCGTGAATTGGAATTTTCAAGATTACTCTCCTCACAACCCAAGGGAGCTTAAAGTGAAGGAGCTTGAAGTAAAAGGCGAAATAAAAAGTGCCATAGATGCCAATGGAAAAATGGCGTTACGCGTTAGCCAAGTGGCTAAAAAAAGTAAACGCATTAATGTGTATCAATTACAGGCCCAAGAAGGGACTGTCTTACCTGCCTTTGAGGCAGGGGCGCATTTACCCATAGAGGTGACGCTTGATAATGGTAAAATTGTCATGCGCCATTATTCAATATTATCGTCGTCTCAGGAAAATCGATTTTATGAAATAGCCATACAAAATGAAGAGCAGGGTCGCGGTGGCTCGAAAGCTTTGCATCAACAGCTAAGGCTAAGCAGGGTGGTGAATGTATTGCCCCCTAAAAATGAATTTTCACTTACCCCCAACAACCAGCATGTGGTGTTGATTGCTGGTGGCATTGGTATTACCCCTATTTTAAGCATGCTGCGTGAATTGGTGGATAAAAATGCATCGTTTGAAATTCACTATACGGCTAAAAGCGAAGCTGAATTAGCCTTTAAAAAAGAAGTGCAAGCATTAGCAGGGTCTAAAGCGCATTTCTATACTAGCCAAGGTAAACAAGTAAAACGTTTAGATTTACAGTATTTAATTAAAAATAGTCACGCCCATAGCCATGTGTATATGTGTGGGCCAATACGCATGATTTCACAGGTGCGTGAATTGGCAACTGAGCATAACTGGCCTGAGAGCCATGTTCATTTTGAAAGCTTCGGTGCTGCCAGTCAGCCTAATGACAAGGCCATTGAAATTAGCCTTAAAAAATCTAATCAAGTGATTATGGTAGACCCTAATCAAACCATTCTTGATGCGTTAATGGATAAAAATATCTCAGTCCCTTTTGATTGTAAGCGCGGTGAATGTGGTATGTGCGCCACCACTGTGCTGAGTGGTGAGGCGGATCACAGGGATGTTTATCTAGATAAAACCGAGCAGGCTCAGCAAGTGTGTGTCTGTGTATCCCGCGCCAAAGGCGAAAAATTAACGCTGGATCTTTAAAAAATTAAAAAGGGGTTATGATGAAGAAAATATTAATGCTAGTGGCCAATGGTGTAGAGCCCATGGAAATGGCTGCTTTTACAGATGTTTTAGGTTGGGCCAATTTAGTGGGCAGTGAAAAAATCGTATTAACGGATGCGGGCTTTCACAGAAATATTAAAACCACATTTGGTTTAAATTTAACACTGAATAATTTAATTGAAAATATTAACCTAAATGAATTTGATGCTTTGGCCATTCCGGGTGGCTTTGAACCCGCTGGCTTTTATGAAGATGCCTTGAGTGAGCCGTTTCTAGATGTAATACGGTATTTTCACCATCACAATAAACTCATAGCCAGTGTTTGTGTTTCTTCTTTAGCACTGGCCGCAGCGGGTGTGCTGGTGGGTAAAAAGGCAACGGTTTACCACCAAAAAAATGGCATTCGCAAACAACAATTGGAAGGTAATGGCGCCATTTTTGTGGATAAAGCTATGGTATGTGATGATAATAAAATCACCTCCACAGGGCCAGGTACGGCAGTTGAAGTGGCGTTTAGTTTGTTGGCGCGCGTAACGGGCAAAAGCAATGCAGAAAACGTGCGACAAAAAATGCGCATTGCACCGCTGAATGAAAAATGGCTGAGCACTGCGCAAGTGCCTATCTAGAGTAAACCTGATTCCTGTTACCCTAATATGATTATATTTTTAGCCATTAATTAAGGGAGGTTGTGTTAATGACTTTTGCTAAATATTTTTATAATAAAGTTTATGAATTATTGTTTAGTTAATGTTTTCAATAGCAGTAAAAATTAAACAGGGTCTTGAGCCTAGTTAAAATTAACATAATCATTATAAATGGGGTTTGAAATGAGCTAGCCACTGCATTCGAAAAGTCGTCGTGTTTTTTATATTCCGCATGGTCAACTGGCTTGTCTTCTGCAAAATTCTGCATAAAGCTCGCTACCGTTTCAGTATATTGATGCCAACCATTTTTTAAGCAGGCCACACTTTCCTTTGAATGGGTAACCCCCCCCACGGCCCAGCGGGTTGCACAATCTATTGATACTTGTGCCAAAGGATACTTTCCTTAAAAAATGTCGCCCCCTCTGAATGAAGACTGCTTGAACTTGATTACTTGTTTTAACGTCGTTATTCATAATTCAGCATCACGCTATATCGTGTCAATTCGAAGGGTATTTCACTTTAGGCGGCATTTAATAAACAGCTGATATTGGCCGTAAATAGCGTTATTTCCCTTAAAAATTGAAAATGTGATTTCTTGCCGGTTTGATTAATTAATTTCAGCGGGTTAAAATCGCCATCTTTACAATTTATAGCTTTAACTGTGGCGATAAAACGCCATACCATTTTTAGCGTGTTTTCTACGAATGGGCCCTCTGGATTCCGCTGTTTTTGCCTTTATTTGGCATCACCATTGAATTTTTTGGGGTTAACAAAAATCATATCCATGAAAATGGAAGATTCCGTTACACCGAAAAATGTGTGATCGCAACCTTATAACATCTATATTTTTATTTATGTATGTCTGCGTTACCGATGCATTACCTAATATTAGGAAAAGCAATGCTTATTAAAAATTTTATACATGGTCAGTACTTAGATAATCACAGCGCAGAGACGTTTAAAGTGATTAATCCAGCCACCAATCAAGTGGTTTATGAAGTAGAAGTGGCCGATACAGCCATTCAAAAGGCTGCCATTGAGAGTGCTCAGCAAGGTTTTGAAAAATGGTCTGCGTTTAGCGCAGTAGAGCGCAGCCGAATATTATTGAAAGCCGTGGCCCTATTACGCGAGCGCAATGACGAGCTTGCCAAAATTGAAGTAATAGATACTGGCAAACCTTTTCAAGAGGCTGTGGCGGTAGATATCGTCACCGGTGCTGACAGCATTGAGTTTTTTGCCGGTTTAGCCCCTTCTATTCAGGGCAACCAGCAAGATGTTGATGGTGACTTTTATTATACCCGTCGTGAACCATTAGGGGTGTGTGCCGGCATTGGCGCATGGAACTACCCTTTGCAAATTGCCTGCTGGAAATCAGCCCCGGCCTTGGCCTGTGGCAATAGCATGATCTTTAAACCTTCCGAAGAGACCCCGCTTGGGGCTAATAAACTGGCCGAAATTTATATAGAGGCGGGTGTGCCTGCTGGGGTTTTTAATGTGGTCCATGGCGACGGCAAGGTAGGTTCTTGGTTAAGTCATCACCCTGATGTGGCTAAGGTTTCTTTTACCGGCGAAGTGGGCACAGGCAAAAAGGTTATGGCGGCTGCTGCTACTACCCTGAAAGACGTCACCATGGAGCTAGGGGGCAAATCCCCTCTGATAGTTTTTGAAGACGCCGATATAGAGCAAGCCGTATCGGCCGCCATGTTAGGGAATTTTTATACACAGGGTGAAATTTGCACCAACGGTACCCGAGTGTTTGTTCATAGCAGTATTCATCATAAGTTTATTGAACAACTTAAAGAGCGCACAGAGAAAAACATCATCATGGGTGACCCCATGAATGAAGAGACTAATTTTGGCGCCCTCATATCAAAAAAACATCACGACCTAGTGATGGGTTATATCAAAAAGGGCCTTGACCAAGGGGCCACGTTGTTAACTGGCGGAAAAGCCGCTTCTCCGCAGTCAGCACCTCACGGAAATTTTGTAGAGCCCACCGTTTTTATTAATTGCACCGATGACATGGACATTGTCAAAGAAGAAATCTTTGGCCCTGTCATGTCTGTTTTAACCTTTGAAGACGAGGAAGAGGTGATTCAAAGGGCCAACAGTACCGGTTTCGGTTTGGCGGCGGGTGTATTTACCTTAAATATTCAGCGTGCGCATCGCGTTATACATCAAATGCAGGCAGGCATTTGTTGGATAAACGCCTATGGTGCCTCACCTGCACAGATGCCAGTGGGCGGTTACAAGCAATCGGGTATTGGCCGCGAAAATGGAATGGAAACCCTTAACCACTATACTCAAGTGAAATCGATTTATGTGGGTATGAACCCACTGGAAAGCCCGTTTTAGGTTCTAAGCAATTAAGATGGCGCCTAATGTAGAGATGTATGAATTACGCGCCATGGCTTTAGTGAAAATGCAGTGCGTTTTAAGATTTAAGGCAAGATAATGCAAACCCAATCAGAGAATGCTCAATACGACTACATCATAGTAGGGGCCGGTTCCGCTGGCTGTGTATTGGCGAATCGTCTCAGTGAAGATAAAAATGCCCGTGTTTTGTTGTTAGAAACCGGTGGCAGTGACCGCAGCATCTTTATTCAAATGCCCACCGCGTTATCTATCCCTATGAATACCGCCAAATATAATTGGCAGTTTGAATCTGAGCCTGAAGAAAATCTTAATAATCGCAGAATGCACTGCCCAAGAGGCAAGGTTCTAGGCGGGTCATCGTCTATTAATGGCATGGTGTATGTGCGTGGACATGCTCAAGACTTTAATGAATGGGCTGAAAAAGGTGCACAAGGTTGGGATTATCAGCATTGCTTACCTTATTTTAAAAAGGCCGAAACCTGGTCGTTTGGTGCTAACGATTACCGCGGTGACAGCGGACCATTGGCCGTGAATAACGGCAATGAAATGCAAAACCCCCTTTACCAAGCATTTATAGATGCTGGCGTGGAAGCCGGGTACTTTCATACGCAAGATTACAACGCCAAATTGCAAGAAGGCTTTGGCCCCATGCACATGACCGTTAAAAATGGTGTGCGGTGGTCAACGGCCAATGCGTATTTAAAACCAGCCATGAGTCGCCCAAATTTAACCGTGGTGACCCATGCTTTGGTACATAAGGTGTTATTGGAAGATAAAGTCGCCAAGGGCATTCGCTATGAACGTAAGGGAAAAATAATTGAAGTAGCCGCTAAAAAGGAAGTTATTTTAAGCGCAGGGCCCATTGGCTCTCCTCATCTTTTACAGTTATCGGGTATTGGGCCTGAACACGTATTAAAAGACGCGGGCATTGAAGTGAAACACCACTTACCTGGGGTGGGTGAAAACCTTCAAGACCATCTGGAATTCTATTTTCAGTTTAAGTGTAAACAAGATATTACCCTTAACGGTAAGTTGGGGTTATTTAGCAAGTTTTTAATTGGTGCTCGTTGGTTCTTTACTAAAAAGGGCTTAGGGGCCACTAACCATTTTGAGTCTTGCGGATTTATTCGCTCTAAAGCGGGTGTGAAATGGCCTGATTTACAGTACCACTTTTTGCCAGCCGCCATGCGCTACGATGGACAATTAGCCTTTGCTGGCCATGGTTTTCAAGTTCATATCGGTCATAACAAACCCACCAGTCGTGGTTTTGTGAGAGCAAGCAGCAATGACCCTAAAGATCATCCGCTAATTAAGTTTAATTATTTAAATACAGAAGGTGACCGCGAAGGGTTTCGTGACTGCGTAAAACTGACTCGTGAAATTATTAATCAGCCTGCCTTTGATGAATACCGTGATGGAGAAATTCAACCCGGTGAAAGTATTCAAAGCGATGAACAGATTGATGAATTTGTTCGATCAAATGTAGAAAGCGCTTATCACCCATCTTGCTCTTGTAAAATGGGTGAAGATGACATGGCCGTGGTGGATTCACAAACCCGCGTGCATGGCATACAGGGCTTACGAGTGGTGGACTCGTCTATTTTCCCCACCATTACCAATGGCAATTTAAATGCGCCCACTATCATGGTGGCCGAGCGTGCAGCGGATTTAATAAAGGGTCTTACATTGCCCCCAATTGACGCAAGCATTGGTATGGAAGAAAACTGGCAAAACAAGCAGCGTGATAGTGAAGCTAAGCGCACTTAATTAATGATAAAAGCAACAATAAAAACGGAGATGAAAATGAAAATTAAATCACTATTACTGACAGCGTGCCTAGCGGCACCCTTCACTGTACAGGCCAATCAATGTGATACCGTGCGCTTTTCTGACGTAGGCTGGACAGACATTACTGCCACCACCGCATTAACTTCAGTGGTATTAGAAAGCATTGGCTATAAAACCAAAACTCAAATGTTATCGGTACCGGTTACCTATAAGTCCATGGAAAATAATGACATTGATGTTTTCCTAGGAAACTGGATGCCTACCATGGAAGCCGACATTAAGTCTTATACCGATAGTGGCAGTGTTGAAACCATTAACAAAAATTTAGTGGGTGCTAAATATACTTTGGCTGTTCCTAAGTATGTTTATGATGCTGGCGTGAAAAGCTTTGCAGACATCGCTAAATTCGCTGACAAGTTTGAAAGCAAAATTTACGGAATTGAACCAGGTAACGATGGCAACCGTTTAATTCAATCTATGATTGATAAAAATGCGTTTGGCCTAAAAGATTTTGAAGTGGTTGAATCAAGTGAAGCGGGCATGTTGTCTCAAGTAAAACGTAAAACACGTCGTGACAAATGGATTGCTTTCTTAGGTTGGGCGCCACACCCAATGAATGCCAACTTTGAGCTAGCTTACCTTGAAGGGGGCGATGATTTCTTTGGTCCTAATTTAGGCGGTGCAAACGTCTTTACTAATACTCGTAAAAACTTCAGCACTGAATGTAAAAACGTTGGTAAGTTACTAACAAACCTAGATTTTACCCTAGCTATGGAAAATGAATTAATGGGCGCTATTTTAGATGGTGGTAAAAAACCAGAAGCAGCCGCTAAAGATTGGCTTAAGAAAAATCCTGAAGCCCTAAATGCTTGGCTAAAAGATGTAACCACTCTTGATGGTAAGCCAGCACTACAAGCTGCTCAGGCGTCGTTAAACTAAAAAATGGCTCCATTTTAAAGTCGAGCTAACAGGCTGTTGATAAACATTTATACAAAATTAATGATTTTTAATAGCTTGCTAAATTCATAAAAAACTCACACGAGCTCAGGTTTGTGTGAGAAACAAAGTGGTATCATGGAACAAAATAAACTTCCTTTAGGGAAGTACATCGAAACGTTTGTAGATTGGCTAGTAGATAATTTCTCGGCTGTATTTGATTTTATCTCTGATTCTTTAGAAGCTATCATCGAGGCCTTTACCGGGGCTTTATTATGGCTACACCCTGTGGCCTTCATTGCTATTATTTGTATCCTTGTTATTGCACTGCATCGCTCAATTCCCTTAGTTATTTACAGTATTGTTTCCTTATTGTTAATTTGGAATTTAGGGTATTGGATGGAAACCATGCAAACCCTATCGTTAGTTTTATATGCCACTCTTTTTTGTATTATAATTGGTTTGCCATTGGGCATATACGCAGCCCATCATAGTTGGCTGTACACTATATTGCGGCCTATCTTAGATTTAATGCAAACCGTTCCGACTTTTGTATATTTAATTCCAACCCTTACCTTATTTGGCTTGGGTGTGGTGCCGGGACTCATCTCTACTATTATTTTTGCCATTGCTGCCCCCATTCGATTAACGTACTTAGGTATTTCTGAAGTGCCCCATGAATTGGTGGAAGCCGGTGAATCGTTTGGTGCCAATAAATGGCAAATATTATTGCGCATAGAATTACCTGCCGCGGCGTCTAATATTGCAGCCGGTGTGACTCAATGCATTATGTTGTCATTGTCTATGGTGGTCATTGCCGCGTTAGTAGGAGCCGATGGTTTAGGTAAGCCCGTGGTAAGAGCACTGAATACGGTAGACATTGCCAGCGGCTTTGAAGCCGGCCTAGCCATTGTGTTATTGGCCATATTGCTAGATCGCTTATTTAAAAAGAGCGGGGGTGATCAAGCATGATAGAAATTAAAAATTTAGATGTGGTATTTGGTAAAAACCCACAGGCGGCACTTGAGCTGCTTGATAAGGGCCAAGGCCGCGATCAAATTCGTAAAGACACAGGCTTAGTGTTGGGTGTACAAGGGGCCAACCTTAAAATCGCCAAGGGTGAAATTTGCGTATTAATGGGCTTATCAGGCTCTGGTAAATCCAGTTTATTACGCTGTATTAATGGCTTAAACCCTATAAGTCGCGGCAGTGTGAATTTGGATCATAACGGCGAAGTGGTGGACTTTAGTCAGGTAGATAACAAAACCCAGCGGGAAATTCGCACGCAGCGTATTTCCATGGTGTTTCAAAAATTTGCCCTAATGCCTTGGCTGTCGGTGGAAAAAAATGTTGCGTTTCCATTAGAGCTACAAAAACTCAATAAAAAAGAAATAGCCAAACGCGTAAAAGAACAACTTGAATTAGTGGGTTTGTACAAATGGCGCAAGCTTAAGCCAAACGAACTTTCTGGTGGCATGCAGCAGCGTGTGGGGCTAGCAAGAGCTTTGGTTACCGAGTCAGACATTTTACTTATGGATGAGCCGTTCTCTGCACTGGACCCATTAATACGCAGCCAACTACAAGATGAACTATTGCAGCTTCAAGAAAAATTGCACAAGACCATTATTTTTGTCAGCCATGATCTGGATGAAGCCCTTAAACTGGGTACCAACATTGCGATTATGAAAGATGGTCAAATCGTACAGCATGGCAAGCCACAGAATATTGTTTTAAATCCTGTAAATGATTACGTAAAAGACTTTGTGGCACACACTAACCCTATTCATGTATTGCAAGCCCACTCGATTATGCGTGCCATGAGCGATACAGAATTTACAGAGAAGGGATATTGTTTAAGCCGTCGCCACGATTATTGGTTAAGCCAAGATCAAATGACGGTGCTTTACAAGGGCCAGCCTTTTGTCACTCAACAGTGGAAACAAAATGACTCCATTGATGATTTAGATTATGCACCTACATGTGTGAGTACCAATACGCCCATGCGTGATGTGATGGAAATTCGTTACCATACTGGTCATTCGGTTTTTATACAGGATGAGCATGATGAGAAGCAAACACTGGGTGTGATAGGAGACAGAGAGCTTTATCACACCTTGTTGGGAAAAATGTTGTTGGACGATTGATGAAATATGTCCAACAACATTTAAAGTTAGTAAGTAAAAATATAACAACGAAAGTAAAACTGGGGAAAAACATAATGACTAAAAATAAATTACTAGTAGCCATGGGCGCACTTGCCATTTCTACATCTGCCATGGCTGATTTGTCTGCTACAGGTACACTAGCATCTGATTACACCTTTAACGGTGTTTCACAAACTGATAGCAGTCCAGCTCTTCAGGGTAGCTTTGACTACTCTCAAGCTTCTGGCTTGTATGCGGGTACTTGGGCATCCAATGTAGACTTTGGTGATGATACAAATCTTGAGTGGGATTTTTATGTGGGTCAGTATTTAGAGCTAACTGATACTGTATCAGTAGATGCGGGTATTGCTCATTACACTTACCATGGTCAAGATGCCTCCGTAGCTGAAGAAAAAGCTGATTCATCAGATGGTAATTACTCTGAAGTTTACTCTAAGTTTGGTTTTGCCTCTGAATTTGGACAAAGTGAACTAAACCTTTGGTATGCATGGGACTATTTTGGTTCTGGTGAGGGTCATTACATCGTAATGGCAGCGCATAGCTATGAAGTGGCTCCTGGCCATACTCTTCGTGCAAGTATCGACCAGTCTACTTCAACAGCTAGCGATAAAACTGTTTTAGGCTGGAATGGTGAGGCGTCTTATATGCACTATCGACTAGCATACCAAACTAGCTTCGAAGGGTTTGATTTCGAAGTAGCAGCTGAAGATACAGACATTGCTAGCTCTTATGGTGATACTGCTGATGCTCGAATCGTAGCCACTGTTTCTCGCTCTTTCGGTTTTTAATTCTTAAAAAAACTTAAGCGAAAATATAAAAGCCCCTATAGATTTAATTATAAATCGATAGGGGCTTTTTGGTTTTTAATAGTCAGCTAACTTTATACCAGTAAACTTTTCACGTCACTTTCAAGAGATTGCGCCGACACATCTTGCGGCTGCTGTAACTTGCCTGCAGTTAGCGACACCCTAGACCAAAACCGTTTTGGCCGGGTGGTAAGAGCATGGCCATCTTTATGGCTAAAGTAACTGCCCCATAATCCATCCAGTGCCAATGGAATCACCGGTACTGGTGAATCTTTTAATATACGCTCAATACCTGCTTTAAAAGTATCAACATTGCCATCCTTAGTAATTTTCCCTTCAGGGAAAATACACACAATATTGCCATCGTCTAATTCTTCTTTAATGCGTTTAAAGGCATTTTCATATACATCAATGTCGGCTTTAGGTGAACAAATGGGAATGGTTTTTGCCCATTTAAAAAAGGTTTTTAAACCTTTCATTTCGGCAATGCTTCTGTCCATAACAAAGCGTACTGGGCGATGGTAAGCGCCGCCAATCAATAAAGCATCTACATAGCTCACATGATTGCACACCAAAACAGCGGGTCCATCTTCAGGTATAACTTCAAGGCCTTTTTGCTCTACGCGATACATGCTATGACCCAATATCCAGATGAAAAAACGCAATACAAACTCAGGCACTTGAGCGTAAACGTAGCTAGCTACCACTATGTTCATGAGTGCTAAGGCTAGGAAATATTCCACTAAGGATATTTTAACCACTACTAACGCTAAGATGGCAAAGATAGCGCTGGCCACCATAAACAATGCGTTTAAAACATTATTGGCGGCAATGATTTGTGCGCGTATTTTTTCTTCACTTCTATTTTGAATCAGCGCTTGAAGCGGCACCACAAACAAACCACCAAAGGCACTAATAAGCGCAATGTCGAGCATCATGCGCCAATTACCGCTTTGCTCAATAAAGGCCATGGCGCTCATGTTTTCAACTACTTCAATGCTGGCAATGGCAAAATATAAATCTATGCCAAATAGGCTCATGCCAATGGAGCCGATGGGCACGATACCTAATTCAATTTTATGGCCGGATAATTTTTCACATAATAAAGAGCCCACTGCCACACCCACCGAAAACAAGGTTAACAACAGGGTCACCACTTGCGCGCTGCCGCCCAGATAGTCTTTAGCAAAAGTTGGAAACTGAGTTAAATAGCTGGCGCCCACAAACCAAAACCAACTGATGGCCATAATAGATAAAAATACAGGCCGATTACTGCGCGCTTGTTTAAGGGTATTTACTAATTCAGTAAACGGGTTCCAATTGATTTTTAATTGCGGGTCATTGGCAGGGGCTTGCGGAATATAACGACTAGAAAAATAACCCAGCACAGCAAAGATAACTACAGCGCAAGCAATCCAGTACTTGGCATTGTCTAAATCGAAAAATAAACCAGCGCTCATGGTACCCAATAAAATAGCCAAGAAGGTGCCCATTTCTACTAAACCATTGCCACCCACTAATTCTTCGGAAGAAAGTTGTTGCGGCATTAACGAAAATTTAACCGGGCCAAAAATAGCCGACTGCAAGCCCATTAAAAATAATAGCGTCATCATTAAGCCAATGCTGCCAATCACAATGGCCACGGCGGCTACTAGCATAATGGCCACCTCCATAAGTTTGATCCAACGGATTAATTGAGATTTTTCACGTTTGTCGGCTATTTGCCCTGCAATAGGGGAGAATAAAAAAAACGGTAATATGAATAAACCTGCCGCCAAGTTAGTAAGCAAAGCGGAATCACCTTGTGCGCTAATACTGCCGAAGGTAATGAATAACAATAAAGCATTTTTATAAAGGTTATCGTTAAACGCACCCAGTGCTTGGGTAATAAAATAGGGTAAAAATCGGCGTTTACTTAGTAATGAAAACTGTCCTTGCTGACTCATTGTTGATCATCTCCTTGATGCTGATTAGATATTTTCCACGAACCTAAATAATGGCTCAATAGCGAATTGATCATACTTTCACCTGTAACCGAGTCTTGTGCAAACAATTTGTTATCCACTTCTAACATGCAAATGCCATGAACCGCAGCCCAAATGACCCTAGAGGCTTTATGGCGTTCATCATTTTGCGAATGCGGGTTTAATTGTTCTAAGCATTTTTCAATGAGGGTAAACAAACCGTCTATGCGGCTTAGTTGCCAATGGGGTACCTCATCCTCCTCTGCTAGGTGATGCTCAAATAAAATCTGCCACTGAAAAGGGTGTTGTTTGGCAAAGTTTAAGTACTCAAGGGCAATCACAGATAGCTGGTCTTGAGGATTTTGGGTGTTTACCAAAGCCTTGCTGAGCTTATCGGCGATAAGGTCTAGGGTGGCTGCATTGGCCGCCAAAATGAGGTGTGCATAACTTCCAAAGAGGTTGATAAGGGTGCCAGGTGAGTACCCTACCATTTTTGCAAGCTGTCTAAGACTAAGCTTTTTAGCGGGTTCATTCTGTAAAAAGCCTAAGACGGCACCAATAACTAAGGCCTTAAGCTCTTCAGGGGAGTGATCTTTACGTCTCGCCATATTTTGAACACCGTTTAAAATTATTGACTTCATGAGTTTGTTCGGTATTATTCTGAACGCTGTTCACAATAATACCTTTATTTTGAACGGTGTCTATTATTTTAACTTTATTTTGAACGGTGTTTAATTAAAGGTGGGAATCTACATGAAAAAGGAAATGAGTTTAGTGAGTAGAGGGTTTAAATGGCTAGTAGCCGCCTCAACGGCTCTTGTGAGCAGCGTATCTGGTGCAGCAGGTCTATTAACCCCAGTAGGAGGTAATGAATCGCTACAAATTATCTCACAGCAGGTGAATGTAAAAATAGCCGATGGTTATGCAATGACCACTGTAGAGCAGGTATTTTCAAATCCGGCTAAGACAGTTCTTGATGCACAATACCGCTTTCCCGTGCCTGAAAACGCTGCCGTCGGGCAATTTACTTATTGGGTTCACGGTCAGGCCATCCATGGTGAGGTGGTAGAAAAAGAACGTGCCCAGCAGATTTACCAAGCTGAAAAACAGTCGGGCAGAAAAGTTGCTGTGACCGAGCAGCAGGGGTATCAGCATTTTGATATTAAAGTGGCCAACTTACAGCCAGGTGAAAATGCACAAGTTAAGTTGGTGTACTGGCAAGCCATAGAAGTGGATCACGGCATTGGTCGTTATGTGTACCCATTAGAAGAGGGCGGTACCGATACCGAGCAAACCCATTTTTGGACGCAAAAGAGTGTCGTTGAACAAAAATTTGATTTTAATCTAGAGCTCAATAGTGGCTTTACGGTGGATGCCGTCAGATTGCCTAATCACCCATCTGGTAAGACCCAGCAAATAAGTGCACAAACGTGGCGAGCACAAATATCCAGTAGCGCTGCGCTTGCCAGTGATTCGCAATTAGGTGAACAAGTGGCGGTTGCTTCAGCTGCCAATGAGCACAATGAAACTACTTTTCAAAAGACCATAAAAGCCCCGAAAAATAGCGCTTTTAACCTTGATAAAGACATAGTGTTTTATTGGCGTTTAGAAGAAGGCACACCGGGGGCATTAGATGTAGTGACTTATAAAAGTGCTAAAAACGCCACTGGAACCGTGATGATGACCCTGACTCCTAATGATGATTTAGGCGTAATTCAAACAGGCACTGATTGGAGTTTGGTGTTGGATATATCCGGCTCCATGTCTGGAAAATTTCATACTCTTGTGGAGGGCGTTAAGCGCGGGTTAGAAAAATTTAATCCCCAGGATAGAGTGCGTATTATTTTATTTAACCAAGGTGTTGTGAATTTAAGTGGGGGATTTTTACAAGCCACTCAAGAAAATTTGTCATTGCTTGCAAATAAACTCGATAACGTCACTCCTGATGGTGGTACTAACTTAATGGCAGGTATACGTACCAGTTTAAGTGATTTAGATGCAGACCGAACTTCGGCCATTTGGTTAGTAACAGATGGCGTGGCCAACGTGGGGGAAACCAATCAAAAAGCCTTTTTAAAGATCTTAGATAAAAAAGATATTCGTCTATTTACTTTTATTATGGGTAACAGCGCGAACCGACCTTTATTAAAAGCCATGAGTGTTGCCTCTAATGGTTTTGCTATTTCAGTTTCCAACAGCGACGACATATTGGGGCAGTTAGAGAAAGCCGCATCTAAGGTGTCTCATGAAGCATTGCGAGATGTGAAGGTTGAGTTTAATGGTATTGAAGTAACCGATGTTCAGCCAAATAACATGGGCAGTTTGTACCGCGGCCAACAATTGCAGTTGTTCGCCCACTATTGGAAAGCAGGAAAAGGCGAGCTAGTGGTAACAGCTAAGCGCAATGGTGAAAAAGTAGAATACAAAATTCCAGTGATCTTGCCCGAAGTAAACCAAGACTTTCCTGAAATAGAACGTCTATGGGCCTATTCTCAAATTCAAGCTGTTATGAATGAGCAAATGGCGTTTGGTGAAAGTGCAGATCGAAAGGACGCAGTGGTGGACTTGGCAAAGCAATATGGATTGGTCACCCCTTACACTTCCATGCTGGTATTAGAAGAGGCTCAGTTCAAGCAATACGGTATTGAACGCACTAACAAACAACGTATTGAAACAGAACAGTTGGCAAGCAAGGCGCGCGCTGCTAGAGGCATTCAAAACCATAACCAAGCGGCTAGTCACCCTGTGTTGAGCCAACCAAGATCTAATTTGTCTGGTGGCAGTGGTGCCATTGATGGACGCTGGGCGTTGTTACTGGTGTTGGTTTTATATTCCCGCAGAAGATTGACTAAGTTAATGAGTTAACTGAATTGGGTTTCATGAATACCTAGCGATCTGCTTAACTTTTGTGGCCGATTTAATAAATATTAAGTCGGCCACGTTCAGTTTGTTGTGAAAAGTGGACATCAGTAAATTTGTAGCAGGATTCCAGTGCTCTCTATTGCTTGATACCGCAACTCTCGCTAACCTTTGCCAGCTAAAGGAGCATTCATGAAAATAATAAAAATACTACTCACCCTCAGTTTATTCACCAGTTTATTCGGTTGCGCCAGTTTTGAGAATTCGATATTTGAAATGGGGTTAGGTGTTGAGCGCTCCATGGCTGGATTTGAAGAAAAACAAATACAGCTCTCCGACCATTCTTGGGTCTATTTAGAATCCAGCACTGATAAAGATGCACCAGAGCTTCCTGTAGTTGTGTTGGTACACGGTTTTGGCGCCGACAAAGACAATTGGACACGTATGACACAAAAGCTTCACGGCTTTCATGTGATTGCCCCTGATTTACCCGGTCATGGTGACAGTAGCTTTGATGAAAACGCGCAATATGGTTTTGATAAGCAAAGCCGCCGTTTAGCTGAATTTATTGATGCGCTAGGATTAAAAAGCTTTCACCTAGTGGGCAATAGCATGGGGGGCGGCATCAGCGCTTTGTATGCTTATCGTCATCCTGCACGAGTAAAAAGCTTAGCTTTAGTGGATGCGGTGGGTTTTTATGGTGACACACCCAGTGAGCTGCAACATATTATGCAAGCCAATCAGAAAAACCCGCTTATTGTCAGAAGTCCTGATGATATGGAAGTGCTCATGAATTTTGCCATGGAACAGGTGCCATTTTTACCTTGGCCAGCCACTAACGTGTTAGCTCGTAAAGCCATAAGTAAAGAGCAGGCCAATGACCATATTTTCCAACAGATTAGCAAGGAAGCTGAAGCGGCAAAATATTCAGGTGGCTTTCAGCATGTGTTTGAAAATCTTAATGTGCCGAGTTTAGTATTATGGGGCGAGGAAGATAGAGTGCTGCATGTTTCCAGTGTGGATAAATTTTTTCAATACATGCCAAATGTAGAAGTAGAGGTGTGGCCTAATGTAGGTCATGCCCCTATGGTGGAAGTGCCTGAAAAAACCGCACAGCGTTTGATGCAATTTTGGCATGAATCCCAAGTGCCTTTTAGCATGGCTTGGCAATAACATTATTATTTAAGTGATTTATTTTTGAAAAACACTCAACCGCCCATAGACAATTTACAAGCTCAAGACGCTACCCAACACGGCCATGAAATTTTCATGGCCGAGGCGATTATAGAAGCTCAAAAAGCGGCGACTTTAATGGAAGTGCCTGTGGGAGCAGTGGTGGTGTTAAATGGTGAAATCATTGGGCGTGGTTTCAACCAGCCCATATCAAGCCATGACCCTTGTGCCCATGCGGAAGTAATGGCCTTAAGAGACGCAGCAAAGAGAATTGAAAATTACCGATTAGTAGATGCCGATTTATACGTCACCGTAGAGCCTTGCACCATGTGCAGTGGTGCCATTGTTCATGCCCGTATTAAGCGAGTTATTTTTGCTGCACTTGAACCTAAAGCGGGTGTGGTGTGTTCTCAAATGGAAGCGTTTAAGCAACCTTATTTTAACCATGAGGTTGAAGTGATAAGCGGAATATTGGAAGAACAAAGTGTAAAAATCATACAAGACTTTTTTAAAATGCGCCGCGCTCAAAAAAAGCAATTAAAGAAGGAGGCTCGTGAGGCTTTGTTGAAAGGTGCGCCAGAATAGGGTGTTGAAATTTAGCTGCTGCAGTTGCTCGGCTAAATAAGCTGACTATATTCACACCCTAGAATTTGCTTCTGTAATTTTAGGGTGGTTTTAAAGAATTTAGTTAACCGTAAGCGGTGGAATCATTTTGTAGTCTGAGCTGGCAGTAAAGATAGTGTCTTTGCCCACCATGGTGTAAACCGGCTCAGGTTGGTCGCGCCAAACTAACAGGTCGTAAAACTTACGTATGTTTTGCACGTAGTTAACTGGCTCATAACCACGGGCATAGCCGTATTGAGTGTTCTTATAATATTTTTTCTTGGTCAGCAATGGTAAACGTTCTTTAACATCCATCCAACGATCAGGGTCACCGCCTTGGCTTTCCGTAATCTTTTGAGCATCGCGAACATGCCCTGCCCCTACATTGTAGGCTGCTAACGCTAACCAAGTTCTGTCTGGTTCATTAATCTTTTTAAAGCGCTTTTTAAGCTTGGCGAAATAAGCACTGCCGCCAGTGATACTTTGTTCAGCGTTTAGGCGGTTTTTAATGCCCACTTCTTTCGCGGTGGTAAGTGTTAACATCATTAACCCCCTGACACCGGTTCTAGATCTTGCTAAGGCTCTCCAGTGACTTTCTTGATAACCAATTGAAGCTAACAAGCGCCAGTCAAGTTCATGTTCTTTTGCTGACTTTTCAAATAAGGGTTGGTATTTACTTAGGCGCTCATCGGCTTGGCGTAAAAAGGTAAGCGTGCCGACGTTATCAAATTGATTCAAGTGACCGTAATAACGCTCTTGAAGTTGAGCCAGTAAACCGGTTTCGCGCATAAGCGAAAAGAATTCACGGGCTTCTTCCAATAAGCTGTTGTCACTAAATTTGGCAAAGGCCCAAGCCAACTGTTCTGGCTCGCTAACATTAAAGGCGGCTTTCACTCTAGGGTAAAATCCTGACAACGCATTAAATTCGTTACTGTCGACAATGGTGAAATCAATTTCGCCATTTTCAACCATTTGTACAAGTTCACTTACTTCCGCATCGTCTCTTTCGATCCAAGTAAGTTGCGGCATGGACGTTTTCTGCAAATGAAGCAAAGACTGAGCATGGCTAGAGTGAGCAGTGACCACCAGAGTGCTATTTAACAAGGCTTCTAGGCTTTTAGGTTTTTTACGATCACTGCGATATATAAGCTGTTGTGTCACATCCATATAGCTATCGGCAAAAGTTACACGTGACTGGCGTTGATCCGTTATCGTTAAGCCAGCTGCGGCAAGGGCCACATTGCCTGATTGAACTTCAGTAATTAAATCTTCTAGGCTGTCGGCTACCTGAACTTGCAGTTCAACACCTAAGTAGTCGGCAAATTTTTGTGCTAATTCATATTCGAAGCCAGAGATTTGATCTCGGTCTTGGAAATAGGTGGTTGGGCTATTACGAGTGATAATCTTTAAAACACCACTTTCAATTACATCTTTATACTGGTGCTTATTGCCCGAGCCAATGGCCAATATTAAAACCACGGCTAATAGACATAGTGCAAAGAAGAGCTTGATGAGCCATTGTTGCTTTGAAACGTGAAAATGCTGCATCTATCCCCCCTCAGATTCGGCAGTATTGTGAACTGCATCATATTTTATTAGCTGATTAGCAAACTACCAAATCTATTTGTCTGACAAAACAGGCCATTTTTCACTCAATCAACCCTCAAGCCCCGTGGTTGTTGATTCGCCTTCTTTTAGATCATTTAGTTATAAGCCTATCTTCTTGTCTAAAACTGACCAATTGGTCAATTTAGTCTTGACATTATCACTGGTATTGCCCTGTTAAGTGCTGGTGGCGGCCTGAGCTTTCCATTAGAATTACGCCCTCTTTTTTACCACCCTATCTGTAGGCTGAACAGCTATGCTCAAACTGTCCGGTGCTCCTGCACTTTCCACATTTCGTCGTGAAAAGCTGCTTGCAAAAATTCAACTTACTCATTCAGACGTCACTTCTGTGTACGCTGAATTTGTTCACTTTGTAGAAACCACTGAAGAACTCACCAAAGATGAGCTTGAGGTTCTGCAGCGTATCTTGCGTTATGGGCCGATTGCTCAAAGCGAACAACCATCTACTGCAATGATGTTAGTGGTACCTCGTATGGGAACCATTAGCCCTTGGTCTTCTAAAGCTACGGACATTGCTAAAAACTGTGGCCTGACAAAAATTAAGCGTATTGAACGTGGTGTCGCGTATTGGGCCTCTTCTGAAAAAGAGGGTGGTGCCAGTGATACAAAAGGCATTCAAGTCCACTTATTTGATCGCATGGTTGAAACTGTTCTAAGCGACTTCGATTCGGCTTCTGCTTTATTTAGCACAGCGTCGCCTTCGACTATGACTCAGGTAGATATTTTAAGCGGCGGTGCTGCAACGCTTGCACAAGCCAATAAAGCGTTAGGTTTGGCGCTTGCTGATGATGAAATTGATTACCTAGTAGAAAATTACAAAAAGCTAGGTCGTAACCCTAACGACATCGAATTAATGATGTTTGCACAAGCAAACTCTGAGCACTGTCGCCATAAAATATTCAATGCTAGCTGGGATATCGACGGCCAAGCGCAAGAGAAATCTTTATTTCAAATGATCAAAAACACTTACGAGTGTTTTAGTGAAAATATTTTGTCTGCTTATAAAGATAACGCCTCGGTTATTCGTGGCTCAGTGGCGGGTCGTTTTTTTCCAAACCCTGAAAGTAAAGAATACACATACCATCAAGAGCAGATGGCGATATTAATGAAGGTGGAAACCCATAACCACCCAACCGCCATTGCGCCTTTTTCAGGTGCGGCCACAGGGTCTGGTGGTGAAATTCGCGATGAAGGCGCTACAGGTATTGGTTCTAAACCAAAAGCGGGCCTAACTGGGTTTACGGTTTCAGATTTAAAAATTCCAGGCTATACCCAACCTTGGGAAAGTACTTACGGCAAGCCAGAGCGCATCGCTTCAGCCTTGGATATTATGCTAGATGGCCCTATTGGTGGCGCGGCTTTTAATAACGAATTTGGCCGACCGAACTTGTGCGGGTATTTCCGTACTTTTGAAGAACAAGCAGGTGATGAGGTGCGTGGTTATCACAAGCCCATCATGATTGCAGGTGGGTACGGTAATATTCGTGAAGAACATGTTCAGAAAAAAGAAATTCCAGTGGGAGGCAAGCTGATTGTATTAGGCGGCCCAGCCATGCAAATTGGACTAGGCGGCAGTGCGGCTTCATCAGTAGATACTGGTGATAGTCATGCAGATTTAGATTTTGCCTCGGTACAACGTGGTAATCCAGAAATGGAACGCCGTTGTCAGGAAGTGATTGACCGTTGTTGGCAGATGGGCGAACAAAACCCTATTGTGTTTATTCACGACGTAGGTGCGGGTGGTTTATCAAATGCATTTCCTGAATTGGTAAACGATGCCGGTCGCGGCGGTAATTTTGAATTACGTAATGTGCCAAACGATGAACCAGGCATGAGCCCGTTAGCCATTTGGTGTAACGAGTCGCAAGAGCGTTATGTCTTGTCGGTAGCCCCTGAAAATTTGGCGCAGTTTGAAAATATTTGTAATCGTGAGCGTTGTCCATTTGCAGTGATTGGTGAAGCCACCGAAGAGCAGCATTTAACCGTTTCAGATAGTCACTTTGGTGATAAGCCAGTCGATTTACCTTTGCAAGTTTTGCTAGGTAAAGCGCCGCGTATGCATCGCGATGTGAAAAGCTTTGATTTAGACCTAACAGCTGTGAACCTTGATGGCATTACTTTAAAAGATGCCGCACATCGTGTATTGCAGTTGCCAAGTGTCGCTAGCAAAAGCTTCTTAATTACTATTGGTGATCGCTCCATAACTGGCACGGTGGCGCGGGACCAATTTGTTGGTCCTTGGCAGGTACCTGTTGCGGATGTTGCAGTCACGACAGCTTCGTATGATGGTTTAAATGGCGAAGCCATGGCCATGGGTGAGCGTACGCCTATGGCGTTAATTAATGCACCGGCCTCTGGTCGTATGGCGGTGGGCGAAGTGGTAACCAACATTGCTGCTGCTAACATTGAAAAATTAGAAAACGTTAAGCTTTCTGCCAACTGGATGTGTGCGGCAGGCCACCCAGGTGAAGACGATAAGCTTTACCAGACCGTGAAAGCGGTGGGCATGGAATTATGTCCTGAATTGGGTTTAACCATTCCGGTTGGTAAAGACTCCATGTCTATGAAAACCAAATGGAGCGAGAGAGCAGGGGAAGAAAAAACAGTCACTTCCCCCATGTCTTTGGTGGTAACCGGATTTGCCCCTGTGGCAGATGCTTCAAAAACTCTGACGCCTCAATTGCGTGCCGATGATGAAGATACCGATCTTTTGTTAATTGATTTAGGTCGTGGCCAAAATCGTTTAGGCGCATCTGCTTTAACGCAAGTTTTTGATCAGCTAGGAAATGTTGCCCCTGACGTAGACGATAGCGAAGATCTAAAGGCATTTTTTGCAGTGATTCAAGGTCTTAATCAAGATGATATTTTATTGTCATACCACGACCGCTCAGACGGTGGCTTGTGGGCCACGTTAACAGAAATGAGTTTTGCAGGTCACGTGGGGATAGACATTAACCTAGATGCTATTGCTAAAAATGAAAGTGATGTGATTCCTGCTTTATTTGCTGAAGAGTTGGGCGCGGTGATTCAAATTCGCAAAGCCGACACTGAATTTGTAATGATGCAATTAGAAGCGGCTGGTCTTGATGACTGCACGCATGTGGTGGCCAGTCTAAATGATGCTGACAGCGTGCGGGTGTCTTTGAACGGCACAGAGTTACTGAATGAAACCCGCATTGACTTGCAGCGTTTATGGTCGCGTACCTCTTATGAAATTCAAGCGCTGCGTGACAATGCAGATTGCGCTAAGCAAGAATATGATGGCTTGCTTGATAGCGATGACCCAGGCTTACACGCTGAATTAACCTTTAACGTAGATGAAGACGTAGCATTGCCATTTGCAAATAAAGAACGTCCTAAAGTGGCTATCCTTCGTGAGCAAGGGGTGAATGGTCAAATTGAAATGGCGGCGGCTTTTGATAAAGCAGGCTTTGCCACGCAAGATGTTCATATGAGTGATGTGTTGTCGGGTCGGGTAACCCTTGAAAAATTCCGTGGGCTTGTGGCTTGTGGTGGTTTCTCTTACGGTGACGTATTGGGGGCCGGTGAAGGCTGGGCTAAATCTATATTGTTTAATGATATTGCCCGTGAGCAGTTCAAAAATTTCTTTGAGCGCAGCGATACGTTTGCATTGGGTGTGTGCAATGGTTGTCAGATGCTATCGAACTTGCACGAGCTTATTCCTGGCGCGCAGAATTGGCCGCACTTTGTGCGCAACCAGTCTGAGCAATTTGAAGCCCGTGTTGCCATGGTAGAAGTACAGGCAAGTGATTCTATATTGCTAAAAGGCATGGAAGGTTCGCGTATGCCAATCGCCATCGCCCACGGTGAAGGACATGCTGAGTTTGCAAATACAGCTGACTTAGAAGCCGTGAATAAAAATGCAAATGTGGCACTTCGTTTTGTTGATAACTTTGGAATCACCACTGAAAGCTATCCTGCCAACCCCAACGGCTCTGCACAGGGCATTACCGGTTTAACGGCTGCCGATGGTCGGGTTACTATTATGATGCCTCATCCAGAGCGTGTATTCCGTGCTGTTCAAAATAGCCATTGCCCTGATGAATGGAATGAAGATGGTGCCTGGATGCGTATGTTTAGAAATGCTCGAGTTTGGTGTGATTAATTTCTCATAACGTTTGAGTGTATTTAAGGCCAGCTTTGCTGGCCTTTTTTGTGCTTGTTTGAATATTAGAAGAGTTATGACGGGGGAACTTAAATTTTATTCGTCAGACTTTTCAGGAAATGAAGATTCAGTTGTTAATGCAGTTTAGATAGTCATAAACGCAATGATTTACGAACTTTTTTATTCTCATTGATTTCGAATAACTTAAGTTTGGAGGTTTATCCATAGTAAAATAATGATGCATAAGTGTGATGTGGTTATCATTTTTATTGTTAGGGATATGCGCTAGTGAAATTACATTTATTTTTTTACTTTCGATACTTTAACCTTAGGAATTGTGTCTAATGCCAAAGTTATTACCGGTGTACTATTTGATCAATTAGAAATACCTTTATCTAGTGATTTAGTGTGACCTTAAAGTGTGGTGACGAGTCAATTAGCACTCTCCCTGGTAATACTAAGAATACGAATGGTGTAAGCCATTTGCCATAATGTTTCGTAGTTTTTTATTTGATCGAGTTTTTTACGCGATAGTTTTTCCTTCATTTTCTCCTCTGTCATTCTCAGTCTGCATGCGCCTTTCACGCTGAATTTGTCTGAGAATAAGTATTATTTTTTAATTTCAATTGCCGTTTTGAAACTAACTATATTTACCTACTTTGACTGATTATTGCTCTGTTAGTGAGTTTGTGCCCTTTATTGGACGCTGACATACTCCGCCCCCGACTTAGCGCCAAAAGTATATTTTTAATTTTATTTTTATAAAATTAAAAGCACTTAGGTGTGATCTTTAATTCTCAGTCTTGGAATAATATAAATGGAATTATCAGTTTTTAAAAAAGCAAAACTTGCTGCAGCTATCGCACTTACTTCATCCACAATGCTAATGACTGGTTGTCTTGTTGAAGGAGACGATTCTGAGTCAGAATCTTTAGTCGCTGCTGCTGTAGGTAATAACAGTGTAAATACCAGTGCGCCAATAGGTAAAGTACAGGGTGATGTTAAAGATACAAATGGTCAGCCGGTTGTCGGTGCTACGGTTTATATTGGAAGTCGCTCGACGGTAACAAGTACTGGTGGAACCTATGAATTTGAAGGTGTTGAAGTAAGTAGCTTGGTGGTTACTCAAGACGGTACTTATTTAGACGGTGAAATAAGAATTACGATTGTACCGCCAGAAGGCTATTTAGGGGCCACTGTTGAGGTGTATCCCAGCGCTGTGATTGATCAAGGGCGTACCGATCAAGGAACGGATACTGAAACTAGCAGTAGTAGCACTAACCGCTTTATCGATGGCTTTACTGCCAGTGCTGGTGAAGCTGTATTACCTATTATTGGTGAAAATGGTGCGACAGTATCAGGTGTTTTACGTGATTACTCAACAGGAGAAGCACTTTCAAATCAGTCTATAAATTTAGAGCTAATAGATGTTAATGGTAACGATGTGGCTAATGATAGCGATGGTGATGCTATTTCTTATACTTCAATTTCTTTTCCTGCCACAACAGATGCAGAAGGTAATTTTTCAATTGAAGGTGCACCTACGGATTCTGATTTAGTATTTATTGTTGGTGGATACAGCGTTGTTGAAGTTGATACTAATAACTACGGCAGCAATGGTGTCGTGACAGATGACGAAGTTGAAGTGATCCATGTTGGTAATGTACTGGTTTCTGAAATTACAAATGCAGATGATATTAGTCCATATGTTATTGCCATTGAAGAAGCGGCCATGAATGGTAATCGCGCTAAATTGCATGATGATGTAACCAATACTTTAAACATTACATTTAGTGAAAGTATTCAAGCTGATAAGGTAGATGAAAATTCAGTAGTTGTTCGCGATGTAACCGCTGGCGAATACATTAGTGTAGCTGCGAGTGTTTCAGCTAATAATCGAACATTGACATTAGTTGCCACGAACAATTTTACAGCAGGTAATGAGCTTGATATTTACCTCTTGAAAGTGGACTTCCAAGATACAGCATCTAATACACTTGACGAAGATAGTAACATTACCAGTAATAACATTTCGTACGACTACGATAATGTAAATGACAACGAAGACTTTTTAAATTTACAAGTTGAAGTGTTCCGTAATTTACTTCAAGACGCGGCAGTTGTTACGAATTTTTCACAGCTTACTGAGGATGATAGTTCGGAGCGTTCTGTTAACGAATTGGACTTGGCAAGCAGTGCATTTGCTGATGTTGATAAGCAAGCTGTAGCAAATGGTATACAGCAGTTGAATTCAACGGATAGTGACGTAGATCCAGATATTAATGATGCCGATAATCGATTGACTCAATTGATTGCAGCTCTAGATTTAGCTGGAATTGTGGATAACACCGGAACTGTTCAATTAGATGATAACGGCGAGCCAGTGACAGATGGAATTGGTTTGAATGATGGTGTAGAAACGAATGTTGCGAGAGTATCGTTTACACCAAGTAATGCCGCTTATTATCGTTATTGGGTGCTAGATGGCAATGACGCGGTTGAGACCAATATTGAAATAGATGATGCGAGTTCGCCAGACGCACAAACAATTGATACAACTTCTAATTTTAGCGTTTTATCTTCTGGTGCTGGCTTTGGCATTATTGGCGCTAAAGATGACAGTGACTTCTCTGACTTTGCCTCGACGAATGTTGCGTTTTTAGTTCGCGGAGTTGCGCCTGGCCAGACTATATACGTTCAATCTATGGATGAGTTTGGGAATGAAGGGTCAGTTACATCAGTTGTGTTGGCAGACAACGTTGCTGCGACTACCGGTTTGCAGGATGCGTATGAAGAATTAGATTTACAATCTTCTTCAACTATATTTGGTGAGCAATATGGTAATGGTGCTGAATTGGCTAACCCTGATGCTGTGGCGTTAGTTGGTTTACCTCTATTGAACATTAACAGCGGTATGCTGGCTGACCAAGATATTGTTACCGATTCAACACCTGATTTAAGTAATCTTTATGAGTCTAACTTCTCTGATGAAGAGAACAATAATGAAGCCTATATTTCAGCTAATTCAGAGATATATGATAAGACTGCTTATGATGCTTGGTCTCAACTTGCATCCCGTACTATTGCGGTCTCTTTTACTGAAAACCTAGCGTGGACCGTAGCTGATGCTGATGACACGAACTTGCCAGCTGCCTTAGAAAATAGCCCTACTACAGATGCCGTTACCGAATTAACAGGCTGGACTATTATGAATGACATTACAGTGGCTTCAGATGGCCATGCTGTAAATGCCGATCTAATTGCTCTTGATGTTGAGGATATTTTTTCACTTGCTAATACCGATGGACAAGCCGCTAGAGTGATAGATTTTACAGGTCAAATTCAAGATGCCGCTGGTAACATTTCACAAGCCTCTGCAAATGCAAAAGTGGTTATTAATGACTCCATGCCGCCAATGGTGACAGAAGCTGTTTATAACGGATCTAATTTAACCATTACATTTAATGAAGATGTAATGCTAGATCCTTCTGCGGGTTCTATAGTCGTTACTTTGGGCGGTACTCCAGTTGTAATGGATGTAAACAGCAAGGCTGAGCATAATTCAAAAACAGTTAACAGAAATACTCTAGTAATTCCATTTACGATAGATGGTGTTGATGACTTACTCGAGTTAAATCGCACCCCTGTATTTTCGTTGGGTGATTACAATGAAGATGGTCTAGCTTCTGCTGCTGCAGGTTCTGGTAATCATGCTGAGCTTAATTTTGAGAATATTCAAGATGTGTTTGGAAACAGTTGGGCAGAGGATAATGCGAACTTATCAGCACCTGCTTTTGCTGCTTATGATAATTTAGGTCAAATTGTCGGCACAGCAACGCCAACTTCTTTAACAGCAGGCCTTGGGCTAACAACAGCAATTACTATTACTTATACCTTCACACATGCCATTGATATCAATGATATGTTAGGTCAGTCATTTGGTGAAATCGATGAAAATACGAATATTACTGGTGCTCAAATTGCTTCTATTATGAGCTTGGCCAATACCAATGGCGGCACTGCTGCAATTGATACTACGAATACAATGGCTTCTATTAACCTTGACGGTACCGAGTTAACCGTTAGTTTACGCACAGTAAACTCTAACTTGGTGAACGGTGATACATTAGACTTTATTGGTAATGTTCCTAGTCTTTGGGATTCTGTTGATACGGTAAATGTTCAGGCTGTTGAAACACCTTAACCTTGAGTAGAAAAATGCGGGCGTCAGCCCGCTTTTTTACGTCTATAAAGTATTAGTTGATTTATTGAATAGAAATTTAGATTTAATAAATTGACTAATATTTCTTTTTTTAGAAATAATAAATTCTTAAATTATTACTGTTCTCGAAACTCTGTAAACAGGAAATGGTTGTGTTAGAAATTAGCGCTAAAAATAGTTGGTTAAGGAAAATTAGCTTATGAATATTATTAAAATAGGAGCAGAACAAAAGATAAAAGCTAGCTTGTTGCTATTGTTATTTACAATGGCCTTTAGTTCGCTAAGTAGCTCTGCAGAATTGGACAGTGATTTAGATGGTATGCCAGATAGTTGGGAGAATATCTATTCACTAAATCCATTTGAAATGGATGATCGTTTGGATTTAGACGGTGATGGGTGGATAAATCTTCAAGAATACAGATCCGGTACTGATCCATCGAACTCGAACTCTATCCCCTCATTACTTACTAATACAAATGCTTACACCATTGCTGGATCTACGCTTACTCAAATTGACTTAGATTCAGGAAATGTAACATCAATAGGGCCTTTAAATGTATCTGGCGATTTCGAAGCGTTAGCGTTTAGCCCAACAGGTGAATTGTTTGCGTTGGAGGATAGTTCTTATTATCTATATAAAATTGATCAATTTACAGGCGTCGCAACACTGGTGGGTGATACAGGTATATCTTCAGCCTATAACCCTGGAATGACATTTGATAATGCAGGGCGTCTTTGGCTTGTTGGTGGGAATCGACCCTCATATTTATATGAATTGAACCCAGTAACTGCTCATGCAAGTTTGGTGGGGATGGTTGGGAATTGGTATGGTTGGTCGATAACTCATCACAATGGGCTGCTATATATGGTTGATGATAATGCTAGAAATCTATATTCAATTGATAAAGATACGGCTGAACCAACATTAGTTGGTACTACTGGACTAAGCCTAAGTGCTCAGCATGGAATGAGCAGTGATGGTGCCAGTATTTGGTTTTATGCTGAAGCAAATAGGAAGCTTTACACTTTAAATAGTTTGACGGGTATGGCTACTGAGGTTGTAGCTACAAATGTCAGTGGTAGTGTGGAGTGCTTGGCTATTGCGCAAGTTGAGGATAGTGATGGTGACGGTATGGCAGATATCTTTGAAGATACCTATGGGTTTGATAAATATAATTTTGATGATGGCCTATTAGACTTTGATGGTGATGGTTTATTAAACATGCAGGAATATTATGCTAATTCAGACCCTACTGAAGATGATTCAGACGGTGATGATTTACTTGATAGGGAAGAGTATATAGAGCACCGTACATTACTTCGAAATACAGATAGTGATAGTGATGGAATGCCTGATGGCTGGGAAGTGATTAATAACCTTAACCCTTTATTAAATGATGCATCTTTAGATAGTGATGGGGATGGTGTTTCAAATTTTGAAGAGTATTTAGCTGATACCTCACCCAATAGTTCAAACGGTTTTGACCAATGGTATGAAGGGAGGGGGGAGGGAGAAATTGTAGAAATTAATTCATCTCAAGGTGGCGGAGGGTATTCAGATATATTTTTATTGTTTATCACTATGCTCTTATTTTTCAGACGTTTTAAAAAACAGGTTTGCATGTGAGGTAGCCTTTTAATTTGCCATTCCCGAAAACAGCCCTACTCTTAAGTTAAGAGAGAGTTGTTTTACCAAAGGGAATGCGGTGAATTCTTTCAGGTTTATTTCAGTTGTGTTGTTTTTTTTATGCCAGTTAACATGGGCAGATTCAAGGTTGTGCGTTAGTAATAATAGCCCATTTCATCAATTTCATTTTATCCCTTGTTTGCCTTCTGTAGCGGAATCTGATTCTTATCAGTTAGTGCTTAGTTCTGAGCGATCTAATATTTTTTATTATGATGAGGAGAGCTTGCTGAGCAACGAGCAGGCGGTGGTGGACGGGGAAATTAATCGCCAGCGTTTGCAAATTGAAAAGCAAGTCAGCGGATTTCTATTGGGTGCTGAAATAACTCAAGTAGAGTTTGCTGCGGGCAATTGGGACTCTACTATTGAAGATTGGCATGGTGCTTTTGATTTTGTAAATTGGGAACGCGAGGACTACCCGCAAAACCATTTGCAATACAGTTATCAATCCGAAAATGTGAATCTAACCATTTCTGAGCGCCAAAGTACGACTCGCAATTCATATTACCTGGGATATGCTCTGGATGAATACAATCAATGGCTTAAAGCCATTCGCTTGGGTTATGCAAAGTCTCATCATAGCCAGTTGATGAGCCCATCTTCTACTTGGTTGAGTTTGCAGTCATCTAGTTATCGATTGGAAGCGGGTCATTTATTGCAAGCCAGTGTTGGGTTGAGCTATAGCGAAACAAATGGAGTACTTGCTGAGATTCAAAACCAATGGGTGTACTTTGGAAGTGTTAGCTACGGCTATCGGTTTTTTAACTCTGTCGATTTAGTGATGCAAATGAATGGCAGTAGTGCTCATTATAAAAGTGAGTCGGCTATTTTGGGTAAGCCCTCTTCTCAACTTTCTGGCGCCATATTCTGGCAGGTTTCTCGGGGTAATGAGTTGTCATTCGGTTTAGTGGAGGATATTCAGATCGGTGCAAGTCCTGATTTGACACTTCAAATTGGATATAGGTATAGAAGCAATTAAGGCCTTTTTACGGGTCTTAATTGCAATTTATGCAGCATTAAAATGGTTAGCGCAGCAAATTAGACTTTTTAGGGTCAGGCTTTTTAGCTTCTCTTAATAGTAAAGCAATGTTGCCAATTCCCTGAACGAGAGTAGAGCGAGTGGACTTCACAACTTGTGCTATTAGTTCGTTTTTAAGCTCACGATCTCCCACTGAAAATTTTACTTTTATCAGCTCGTGATCTTCAAGGGCACGATTGATTTCCATCAATACGTTCTCGGTTAGGCCATTTCCGGCAACAATCACGATAGGGTTTAATTTATGCCCTATGGTTTTTAATGCTTTTTTTCGATCTTGTGATAGTGCCATTAATGCAGCTTTCTCTAAGTAAGTTATCTATATTTGAATGAATTTACGACCTTTGGGCCGAATTTTAGTATTATATCAGGCTTAACACATTTTCAGTAACACTAACCATGTCCCAATCAAAAACCAGTAAAGCTTGGCTAAAAGAACACTTTGATGATCGCTTTGTAAAGCAGTCTCAACAGGATGGCTATCGTAGTCGTGCCAGCTATAAGCTATTGGAATTACAGGAAAAAGATAACCTTATTCACCCAGGCATGACGGTAGTGGATTTGGGCAGCGCCCCTGGAGGCTGGTCACAAGTGGCGGCTAGACTGGTGGGCAGCAGTGGGAAAGTGGTCGCTTCGGACATATTAGAGATGGACTCAATAGCAGGTGTTACCTTTATTAAAGGTGATTTTACCGAAGAGAGTGTTTATGAATCGATCTTACAGGCCATGAAAGGTGAGCTAGCAGACCTTGTAATTTCAGATATGGCCCCCAATATGAGTGGAATGAATGCAGTAGATCAGCCAGCAGCCATGTATTTAGTGGAATTGGCCTTAGATCTAGGTACCCAGGTACTGAAGCCAGGTGGCAATTTCGTTGCAAAAGTCTTTCAAGGTGAAGGGTTTGAAGCGTATTTAAAATCCATGCGAGGAAACTTTCAAAAAGTCATTACTCGCAAGCCTGATTCTTCTCGTGCTCGCTCCCGTGAGGTTTACTTGTTCGGCAAGGGTTTCAAAGGTTAGTTAGGTAAGAATTTAGCCGTGATAGGCTGTTATGATCATGTTTACTGGTGAAGCCTCATTTATTGGCCAGACTAGTGATGTGTTGGTAACTATTTATATAAAGATGTAGTAATGTTGTGGCACTTACCGTGAGTGTTGAATATTTAACGAATTAGGGGTTGGACCTAGTAAACATGGCAAAGAATTTAATTTTATGGCTCGTTATTGCTTCCGTCTTGTTGGTGGTTTTCAACAAACTGGAATCCCCTGCTAGTAATCAAGAAGTAGCATATTCCCAATTTATAGAGCTGGTCCAAAGCGGACAGGTTAAAAAGGTCACCATCTCTGGCGTGAGCATCTTGGGTGAATTCAGTAACGGTCAAAGTTTTGAGACGGTTCGCCCCACTCATGATCCTAAATTAATGGATGATTTGCTCGAGCATAAAGTTGAAGTGCTGGGTAAAAAGCAAGAACAACAAAGCATTTGGACTCAGCTACTAGTGGCGTCTTTCCCTATATTGGTCATTATTGCTGTATTCATGTTTTTCATGCGTCAAATGCAAGGCGGTGGCGGTGGCGGTCGTGGTCCCATGGCTTTTGGTAAGTCAAAAGCTAAGTTATTGGGCGAAGATCAAATTAAAACCACTTTCGCAGACGTTGCTGGTTGCGATGAAGCGAAAGAAGATGTCCAAGAGTTGGTTGAGTTTTTACGTGACCCAGCTAAATACCAGCGTTTAGGTGGCAGAATTCCACGTGGTGTTTTGATGGTAGGGCAGCCTGGTACAGGTAAAACCCTACTAGCAAAAGCCATTGCTGGTGAAGCCAAGGTTCCATTCTTCTCTATTTCGGGCTCTGACTTTGTTGAGATGTTTGTAGGTGTCGGCGCATCTCGTGTGCGTGATATGTTTGAACAGGCCAAAAAACAATCCCCTTGTATAATCTTTATCGATGAAATTGATGCCGTGGGCCGTAGCCGTGGTGTGGGTATTGGCGGTGGTAACGATGAGCGTGAACAAACTCTAAACCAGTTACTTGTTGAGATGGATGGTTTTGAAGGTAACGATGGCATTATTGTTATTGCTGCCACTAACCGCCCTGATGTATTGGATCCTGCTCTTTTACGACCTGGTCGTTTTGACCGTCAAGTGGTGGTGGGCCTTCCTGATATTCGAGGTCGTGAGCAAATCCTTAAAGTGCACATGAGAAAAGTACCGGTATCAGACAGTATTGATGCAAAAGTGATTGCCCGTGGTACCCCAGGTTTTTCCGGTGCTGATTTAGCGAACTTAGTAAATGAGGCGGCCTTATTTGCGGCTCGCTCTAATCGCACCACTGTTTCCATGGAAGAGTTTGAGAAAGCCAAAGATAAAATCATGATGGGTGCAGAGCGCAAATCCATGGTGATGAGCGATAAAGAGAAAGAAAACACGGCTTATCATGAAGCAGGTCATGCTATTGTTGGGCGATTAATGCCTGAGCACGACCCTGTGTACAAGGTATCGATTATCCCTCGTGGCCGAGCTCTAGGTGTCACCATGTTCCTCCCGGAGGAAGATCGCCATTCTATTAGTAAGCGCGGCATCGTCAGTAGCATTAGTACTTTGTACGGTGGCCGTATTGCTGAGGAAATGACTCTAGGTAAAGACGGTGTGACAACGGGTGCGTCAAACGACATCGAGCGTGCTACTCAATATGCTCGTAATTACGTCACCAAGTGGGGGTTATCTGAAAAATTAGGTGCTCAATTGTACGCTGGCGAAGAAGAGCAGAGTTATTTAGGTGGTGCTCAAGGTGGTTCATCTCATATCTCTGGCGCGACAGCAAAGGTCATCGATGAAGAAATTAAATCATTGTTAGATGATTGTTATCAGCGTGCTACGGATATACTTGAAGAGCATAAAGATAAATTAGAGCTCATGAAAGATGCATTAATGGAGTATGAAACCATAGATAGCGCTCAAATTGATGACATCATGAATGGCCAAAAGCCTCGTCCTCCTCAATCTTGGAGTGATGATGATAGCGGCAGTAATGGAGCATCGGAGGCTGCAGATACACAAGTTAAAGTAGATGTAGCTGATAGCGATAAACCAGCCGGCGGCGATGCAACAAACGAACTATAAGTAATCCTAGAAAATAAAAAGGCAATGTCATTGGCATTGCCTTTTTTTATGTCTGAAATAGGATAGTAGTTAAATAATGAGCCCTGTGTAGAGATGAAACTGTTATGAAATTGCGCTGTGGTAACCGAACTTTAGACCTCTCATCGACTAAGGTGATGGGGGTTCTAAATACTACGCCAGACTCCTTTAGTGATGGGGGGAAGTTTGCGACGTTGGATGCTGCAATTTTGCGAGCAGAAACCATGGTTTCTCAAGGCGCTGCTATTATTGATGTGGGCGGTGAGTCTACGCGCCCAGGAGCAGGGGCTGTTACTTTGCAGCAGGAATTGGACAGAGTGATTCCTGTTGTGGAAAGAATGAGTCACAGCATAGATGTTTGCATTAGTGTTGATAGCAGTAGCCCAGAAGTCATGCTGGCTGCTAAGAAAGCGGGGGCCCATTTGCTTAATGATGTACGTGCTCTTCAGCGAGAGGGTGCATTAGATACAGCCAGGGAAATGTCTTTGCCTGTGTGTTTAATGCACATGCAGGGCGAGCCAAGTAATATGCAGAAAAACCCAGCTTATGCGGGTGTTTTAGATGATGTGTATGTATTTTTAGCGAAGCGAATTCAGGCTTGTAATCAAGTTGGGATAGAGAATGATCAAATATTAATTGATCCAGGTTTCGGTTTTGGTAAAACTGCACAGCATAATTATCAGTTATTAGCTAAATTAGAGAGATTTAAAACACTGGGTGTTCCTACATTGGTGGGTATGTCGCGCAAGAGCATGATTGGTGATGCCTTGGGCGGTGCTGGTGTTGATGATCGAGTTATGGGAAGTGTGGCGGCAGCGGTAATTGCAGCCATGAATGGTGCGCATATTGTTCGAGTGCATGATGTAAAAGAAACTGTGCAGGCTTTAGAGATTGTTAAGGCAACCAAAGCTTGGCAATAGGTGTTGAGTTATTTTGAAACTAAAAAACAAGAGTAGTTGAATTTTTAAGCGCTTTGGCGTTGTTCAATTGCTACGTGTCAGCAATACTGCTGATATAAAAATAATGATAGTGAAGGCATTAAAGATGGATCGTAAATATTTTGGTACGGATGGGATTCGTGGTCGTGTTGGTGAGTTCCCGATTACACCAGAATTTGTTATGAAGCTGGGCTGGGCTGCAGGAAAGGTATTTGCCAGTCAAGGTAAGCGACATATTTTGATTGGCAAAGATACGCGGATATCAGGCTATATGTTTGAATCTGCGTTAGAGGCAGGGTTGTCGGCTGCTGGTGTAGATGTTGGCTTGCTGGGCCCCATGCCTACGCCAGGAATTGCTTATTTAACTCGTACCTTTCATGCCGATGCCGGCATTGTGATCAGTGCTTCTCATAACCCTTATTATGATAACGGAATAAAATTTTTTACGGCCAATGGCAGTAAGCTCGATGATGAAACAGAGGATGCCATTGAAGCATTGATGGATGTGCCTATGGAAATTGTCGCGTCCGATAGACTGGGTAAGGCTAAAAGGATTGTTGATGCGGCCGGAAGGTATATCGAATTCTGTAAAAGTACAGTGTTCGGCTTGAGCCTTAAGGGCATGCGCATTGTATTAGATTGCGCCCATGGCGCCACTTACCAAATTGCCCCTTCGGTGTTTTCTGAGTTAGGCGCTGAAGTATTTAGCATAGGTAATGAGCCTGATGGGCTGAATATTAATGAACAGGTGGGTTCTACGTCTCCTGAGGCTTTACAGGCCAAAGTAGTTGAGCTTGAAGCGGATTTAGGCATTGCTTTTGATGGCGATGGCGACCGCGTGATGATGGTGGATCATAAAGGTGAAGCTATCGATGGTGATGAACTTATTTTTATGATTGCTCGAAATCAGCAGGATTTGGATGAGCTTCAGGGCGGCGTAGTGGGCACACTGATGACCAACTTGGGCATGGAGCTTGCGCTGAAAGAGTTGAATATTCCATTTGTGCGAGCCAACGTTGGAGACCGCTATGTTTTACAGCAGCTTCAGGAGCGTAATTGGGCGTTAGGTGGTGAAAACTCTGGTCACTTATTGTGTTTGAACTCCACCACCACAGGTGACGGAATCATTGCTGCTTTACAGGTGCTCAAAGCGCTTTTAAGTCATGGTCAAAAGCTTCATGAGTTTAAGCAAGGCATGAGCAAATTCCCTCAAATAATGAAGAATGTGAAAGTAACCGATAAGTCGGTGGTGAATTGCGAGCAAGTTCAAAAAGCGGTCGCTCAAGTAGAGGGCGAGTTAGCGGGGCGTGGCCGGGTATTATTAAGGCCGTCTGGCACAGAGCCTGTTGTGCGGGTGATGGTTGAAGGGGAAGACGAAGAGTTGGTTCGTAAATTAGTCGATCATTTGGTGGAAGTGGTTAGTAACGCCGCCTAAATTTAAAAATTGATTTTTTTGGGCGTTAGGTGGCGCCAAGATATGTCCCCATGGCTTGCTTGCTTGGGGCTTCTTAGGTAATATCGCCCCCTTCCTGTAGTAGGTGAATAAATATGCGTCGCAAGTTTGTGGCAGGAAACTGGAAAATGCACGGCTCTTTAGCCGAAAACCAAACCTTGTTAAGCCAATTGGCTCGTGGTTTGAAAGGAAGTGAAAGCCTAGACATTGCGGTCTTTGCAACAGCACCTTATTTGTTTCAATGTAAAAGTTTATTGGCATCTACCCCTCTTAACTGGGGGGCTCAGAATATGAGTCAATATTCTCAAGGTGCATATACGGGTGAAGTGTCAGCCCAAATGCTGCAGGATTTTTCTTGTAAATATGTCATTGTGGGTCATAGCGAACGCCGTGAAATATTTTCTGAAAACAATAGTGTTGTGGCAGATAAATTTGCGCAGGCACTTAAAGCAGGTGTCACTCCTATTCTTTGTGTAGGTGAAAGTTTGCAGCAAAGAGAGTCGGGTGTGGCTGAAGCGATTATTAGTGAACAGATTCAAGCGGTATTGAATGTGGTTGGTGTGAGTGGTTTTGCTCATTCAGTTATTGCTTATGAGCCTGTTTGGGCGATTGGTACCGGAAAGACTGCCAGTCCAGAGCAAGCTCAAGAAATGCATGCTGCAATTAGAGCGCAGCTTGCAAAAGAAAATGAAAATATCGCGGCTAATATGCAAATCTTGTATGGCGGCAGTGTGAAACCCGGTAATGCGGCGGATATATTTGCCAAGCCGGATGTAGATGGTGCGTTAGTAGGGGGTGCATCCCTTAACGCGAATGATTTTATTCAAATCTGTAAAGCAGCTAGTTAGGCAAAGATTATGGAAAGTATAATTGTTATTGTTCACATCGTAATAGCCATTGGTATCATTGCCTTGGTATTGATTCAGCAAGGTAAGGGTGCCGATGCTGGAGCAAGTTTTGGTGGCGGTGCTTCGCAAACTGTATTTGGTAGTGGTGGTTCAGGTAATTTCTTGACCCGTTCAACTTCATTTTTTGCATTGGTTTTTTTCCTAAGTAGTTTCGCCTTAGCTTACTTTGCTAAAGAAAAAGCCATGGGAATTGAAGATGTAGGCTTGCCAAGTGTTCAAGAAGTTCAGGTGACTGAACCTGAAGTGCCAGTATTGGACCTTGTGCCTGCAGATTCTGAAGCGCCGGTAATTGACTAAGTACTAAATTCGCGGATGTGCTGGAATTGGTAGACAGGCAGCGTTGAGGTCGCTGTGTGCGAAAGCGCGTGGGAGTTCGAGTCTCCCCATCCGCACCAATAATCCTGGTTAAACAGGTAAAAAAGACTGCTAACAGCGGTCTTTTTTTTGAGGTATAGCTTCGGGTATTTCAATTACCTATAAAAGGTAGCTATCCTTGCTTGCTGAAAAAGCAGGATGTCACTATAATATGCTGATTATCGCGGGATGGAGCAGTCTGGTAGCTCGTCGGGCTCATAACCCGAAGGTCGTTGGTTCAAATCCGGCTCCCGCAACCAAGTTTTAACTAAGTAGTAGTCTGTATGCAGGACTGTATTTAGGAAATAAATGATCGCTTTGAGTCATTTATTGAATGCCAATCCAGTTAGCTGGTTTGATGATTGAAACCCCTGGTGGGATTGCTTTAAGAGGTTTTTAAAGTGGTTCCGATAAGGGGTTTTTTGTTGGTGCGAAAGCAATCAGCATTTAACAATTTTTTGAAGCTGCGATAAGTTTGAATTTTTTGTGGCGAATACTAAAAATTGGGCTCGAATGTCTGGTTAATGAAACCGGGTCGTTCTTTAGCCCAATTTTTGTATCTGTGGAGTGAATGTGGCCAGTAAAGAACAGCAGTTAGTAGACCTTTTAAAACCAGTTGTAGAGGCCTTGGGCTTTGAATTCTGGGGAGTGGAATACCTTTCACAAGGAAAAGACTCTGTACTTAGTGTCTATATTGATTCCGAAAAAGGCATCACAGTTGACGATTGTGCAACGGTGAGTCGCCAAGTGAGCGGAATAATGGATGTGGAAGATCCCATTAGTGGTGAATATAACCTTGAGGTGTCTTCACCTGGAATGGATCGTCCAATTTTCACAGTAGAGCAATTTAATCGTTATGTTGGTGAGTTTGTTGATGTGAAGTTACGTTACGCTTTTGAAGGGCGTCGTAAGTTTAAAGGCAAGCTTGTGGCCATTGAAGACGGTGAAGATATTGTGGTTCATGTAGACACACATGAATATATCTTGCCAATTGATGCCATCGATAAAGCTAACTTAATATTCCAAGATCACAAGAATAAATAGGACTACAGAGGGCAAACGTCATGAGCAAGGAAATACTGCTAGTTGCCGAAGCTGTCTCTAACGAAAAAGGCGTAGAGCAGGAAATTATTTTTGAAGCTATTGAATTAGCTTTAGCGGCAGCGGCAAAAAAACGTTTTGAAGATGAAGAGCCTGAAATTCGTGTGACGATAGATCGTCGTACTGGAGATTATGAAGCTTTTCGTAGCTGGTTGATTGTAAGCAACGATGTAGTGCCTGCCTTGGGTTCTGAGTTGAATATGCAAGAAGCGGCAGACATCGACACCAACTTAAAAGAAGGTGATACCCACGAAGAGCAAATCGACACGCCAGAGTTTGGTCGTATCGCTGCTCAAGCCGCTAAGCAAATTATCATGCAGAAAGTGCGTGAAGCCGAGCGTGCAAAAATTACTCGTGCTTACATCGATCGTGTTGGTGAGTTAATTCACGGAACCGTTAAAAAAGTAACGCGTGACAATATCATTGTTGATCTTGGTAACAACGCAGAAGGTTTGCTGCCTCGTGATCAATTAGTGGCACGTGAAGTGTTCCGTATAGGTGATCGTGTTCGTTCTATTTTGATGGATGTGAACCCAGAGAATCGTGGCCCACAACTTATTTTAAGTCGTTCGGCCAATGAGATGTTGGTTGAGTTATTCCGTATTGAAGTGCCTGAAATCACTGAAGATACCATTGAAATTAAAGCGGCTTCACGAGATGTGGGCAGTCGTGCAAAAATTGCTGTTAAGTCTAACGATCAGCGTATTGATCCTGTTGGTGCTTGTGTTGGTATGCGTGGTTCACGCGTACAAGCGGTGACTAACGAGTTGGGCAATGAGCGCGTTGATATCGTGCTTTGGGATGATAATCCAGCGCAATTGGTGATCAATGCTTTAGCCCCAGCTGAAGTAGCGTCCATTGTTATGGATGAAGATACTAACTCGATGGATGTAGCGGTTGAGAATGATCAGCTGGCTATTGCCATTGGTCGTGGTGGTCAAAACGTTAAGCTGGCCTCTGACCTTACTGGTTGGACTATTAACGTAATGACCGAAGAGGATGCTGGTGCTAAACAGCAAGAAGAGCAAGGCACATTAGTTGAGAAATTAATGTCTGCGCTTGATCTGGATGAAGATGTCGCCACTGTATTGGTTGACGAAGGCTTCACTGGGTTAGAAGAAGTGGCTTATGTAGAACGTGACGAAATGTTGCAGATTGACGGTTTTGATGAAGAAATTGTCGATGAATTACAGGGTCGAGCAAAGGATCTGTTATTAACGCAGGCGATTGCCACAGAAGAGAAATTAGAAAACGCCAAGCCGGCCGAAGATTTATTAAATATGGAAGGCATGGATCAACACTTGGCCTTAGTGTTGGCAAGTCGTGGCATCTGCACAATGGAAGATTTAGCCGAGCAAGGCGTAGATGACATCGTTGGTATTGAAGACATCGATGCAGAAAAGGCCGCTAAATTAATTATGACCGCGCGTAAGCCCTGGTTTGAAGAAACCGAATAGGCAGCGATAGGCGGAGGAGAAGAATCAATGGCAGAAGTCACGGTAAAACAACTAGCAGCAGCAGTGGGTTCACCTGTAGAGCGATTGCTAGAGCAAATGAATGAAGCAGGCTTGCCTCATAAGTCTGGAGATGACTCGGTAAACGACGAACAAAAAGTCGTTTTATTGGGTGCATTAAAGAAAAGCCACGGTGAAAAAGCCGCGGAGCCTAAGAAGAAAATTGTTTTAAAGCGCAAAACCACTACAGTCATTAATTCTGCAGGCGGTAAAAAAGCGGTTAGCATTGAAGTACGTAAAAAGCGTCCGATTGTTAAAGAAGAAGACAAAAAAGACGCTAAAGCAGCGGCACCAAAGCGTAAGCCAAGTGGCCAAAAACCTTTGGCTCGTACAGCTGATGCTAAGGCTGCGCCAAATAAAGCTGCGCCAGCTAAAGCGGCTGATAAGCCAGAGCGTAAAAAAGAATTCCGTAACAAAGATGCTGAAAAAACTCGTGGTTATCAAAACCGCGGCGGTAAGGGCGGACGTAATGCCCGTGGTGGACGTGGTGCTCCTGTTGCCCGTCGTGGTCGTGATGAAGGCGAGCACACTTTTACGCAACCAACCGAAAAAATTGTTCGTGAAGTTGAGTTAAAAGGCGAAACCATTACGGTTGCTGATTTGGCACAAGGCATGGCTGTTAAGGCCGGTGAAGTGATCAAAGAGTTGATGAAAATGGGCGTTATGGCCACCATCAACCAAGTATTGGACATGGATACCGCCGTTCTTGTTATCGAAGAAATGGGTCACACGTATAAGCAAGTAAGTGACTCGGCTCTTGAAGATTACTTGATGGCTGAACTGGAAACCGATGTTGAGAAAACAACTCGTGCTCCGGTTGTGACGGTAATGGGTCACGTTGACCATGGTAAGACATCTTTACTTGATTACATTCGTAAAAGTCGAGTGGCCAGCGGCGAATCAGGTGGTATTACCCAGCACATCGGTGCTTACCACGTAGAAACTGAAAAAGGCATGATCACCTTCCTAGATACGCCTGGGCACGCGGCATTTACTGCTATGCGAGCTCGTGGTGCTTCTTCTACCGATATTATCATTCTAGTGGTAGCGGCAGATGATGGCGTGATGCCGCAAACTGAAGAGGCCATTCAGCATGCTAAGGCAGCGGGTGTACCTTTGGTTATTGCCATTAACAAAATGGATAAAGAAGGCGCAGATCCAGATCGCGTTAAAAATGAATTAGCCGCTAAAGATGTTATTCCAGAAGATTGGGGTGGTGAAGTTCAGTTTATGCCGGTATCTGCTCACACAGGTGAAGGCGTTGACGAATTATTAGACGCAGTATTGATGCAATCAGAACTGTTAGAATTAACAGCAGTGGCCACTGGCGGTGCTAGTGGTGTGGTGGTTGAATCTCGTCTTGATAAAGGTCGCGGTCCAGTTGCTACGCTATTGATTCAAAATGGTGAGCTGAACAAGGGCGATTATGTACTAGCGGGTACCTCTATCGGTCGTGTACGTGCGCTACTTGATGAAAACAGCAAGCCCATCGATAAAGCTGGTCCTTCTATTCCTGTAGAAATTCTAGGTTTGGATAATCCTCCTGGTGCCGGTGACACCTTTATGGTGGCCGAAAACGAAAAGCGTGCTCGTGAACTAGCTGAACATCGCTTTGTTAAAGAAAAAGAATTGATTCAGGCTCGTCAGCAGAAAGCTAAGCTGGATGCCTTGTTCAACATGAACGGTGAAGCTGAAGCATCTGTTCTTAATATCGTTATTAAGACCGATGTGCGTGGCTCTTTGGAAGCTTTAATCAGCTCTCTTGAGCAACTTTCTACGGACGAAGTGCGTGTCAGTATCGTATCTAGCGGTGTAGGTGGTATCACCGAAACTGACGCTAGTTTGGCATTTGCCACAGGTTCAGTATTGTTTGGCTTTAACGTGCGTGCCGATGTGGCCGCTAAGCGTATGGTCGAAACGAACGATATGGACTTGCGTTACTACAGCATCATTTACGATTTGATCGACGATGTTAAACAAGCCATGTCAGGTCTATTGTCTCCTGAATTGCGTGAAGAAATTGTCGGTATTGCTCAGGTACGTGAAGTGTTCCGCTCGCCTAAGTTTGGTGATGTGGCCGGTTGTATGGTGACAGAGGGTACGATCTACCGTAGCAAGAAAATTCGTGTGCTACGTGACAACGTGGTTATTTACGAAGGTGAGCTTGAGTCGCTGCGTCGCTTTAAAGACGATGTACAAGAAGTTCGCATCGGTACCGAATGTGGTATTGCTGTTAAGAACTACAATAACGTACAAGCGGGTGACCAAATTGAAGTATTCGAAGTGCGTGAAATCGCTCGAACTCTTTAATTTTCCAATCATATTGATTGCGTAAACAACTCTTAATTCGTTAAGAGTCTAAGCCGCCACAGTTTACTCTGGCGGCTTATTATTTTGCGGTTGAACAGTAAAATAAGTCCCTTGTTTTTCGTTCAGACCATCTATCCTTGTAGTGCGTGTGCATTTACAAGGGTTGCCTTTACAGAGATAAATCAAAATGGCTAAAGAATACAGTCGTACTCAGCGTTTGGGTTCATCCATTAAGCGCGACCTAGCTGAAATGCTTCAATTTCAAGTGAAAGATCCCCGTTTGGGCATTGTTACCTTGAACGCGGTTAAAGTGGCCAGTGATCTAGGCTATGCAGATATTTACTTCACAGTGATGAAGCCAGGCATGGTGGATGCTGATGCGCCCACTATTAAAGAAACCGAAAAAGTTCTCAACGATATGGCTGGGTACTTGCGAACCGAATTGGCCCGTGTGATGACCACGCGTATTGTGCCACTGCCTCGTTTCCACTATGACATATCCCTAGAGCGTGGACACAAGTTAACGAACCTGATCAATAAAGCTATGAGCGAAGACAGTGCTCATAATCATGACGAAGACGAGAAGTAGTGGCTACAAACAGAGTTAAGAAAGGTCGGCAAATTAGCGGCATTTTAGTAATAGATAAACCGCCAGGCATGACCTCAAACCGTGTTTTACAGAAAGTAAAACACTTATATGGTGCTGCCAAAGCGGGTCACACAGGGGCTCTTGACCCTATCGCCACGGGTGTATTGCCTATTTGTTTGGGAGGTGCAACTAAATTTAGTCAAGGCCTGTTAGACAGTGATAAGCGTTATACCACCCGAGTTCAGCTAGGCGAATCTCGCTCTACTGCTGATGTGGAAGGCGATACCCTAGGTACTTGCGATATTCCTGATTTCAACGCCTCCGATATAGAAGCGGTTCTTGCCCAGTTTAGAGGTGAAATCACCCAGATTCCTCCCATGTACAGTGCCTTGAAAGTGGATGGCCGTAAATTATACGAGCTGGCCCGTAAGGGTATTGAATACGACATTAAGAAAAAAGCTCGTCAAGTTACCATTCATAAGCTTTCTTTAATCGACTTTGGTTCTGATTGGCTAGAGCTTGATGTGACCGTATCCAAGGGAACCTATATACGTAGTCTTGCAGAAGATATTAGTAAAGCGTTAGGCACATTAGGTTATGTGGCTGTACTGCGTCGTTTAGGTGCTGGGCCTTACAGTCAGGAAATGATGGTCACTCTTGAAGAGCTAGAAACCATGCGCGAGGCCGCTGAGAGTGGCGACTACGCGCCGTTAGACGACCGTTTGCTGGCCTCTTACACCGCAATAGAGGGTGTGCCTATTATATATGTGAATATGAGTCAGGCCGATGACATCACCTATGGCCGACCGATCACATTAACTAACCAAGACCTTGCTAATAATGGCTTACACGAGGCTAGCGGGTTATCTCTTGCTCAGGTACAATTGCGCGTTCGCGATTTTCCACAAGGGGCCAAATATGACTTCTTACTGGGATTAGCAGAGCTTAAAGCAGGCGGTTTGGTGAAACCCAATCGTTTGCTACAGGTGAATGGTATGCCACAACTCTAGAGTTTGGGTTTATCTGAATCTGGGGCTAGTCTTGTACTAGCTTGGTGAATACCACTGTTTATATGCACGGTGGATACTCTCCTTAAACGATATTAACGCATATACTATTGAGGAAATTATCATGGCATTAAATGCTGAAGTAAAAGCTGGCATTGTTAAAGAATACCAAACTGCTGAAGGCGACACTGGTTCTCCAGAAGTACAAGTTGCTTTGTTGACTCACAACATCAACGGTCTTCAGCCACACTTTAAAGAAAACAAAGGTGATCACCACTCTCGTCGTGGCTTGATCCGCATGGTAAACCAACGTCGTAAATTGTTGGATTACCTAAAGCGTAAAGACGTTTCTCGTTACGCTTCTTTGATCAAACGTCTAGGCCTACGTCGCTAAGATAGTTTGTAAAGTGCTTTAACCCCCTCACGGGGGTTTTTGCTTTTTGCTTTTTGTTTATTACAATTTTAATGAACAAAAAAATCGCAGTAGTAACAAAAATGATTACTCTGTTAAGAAGTTAAATAAATAATTGGAACCTTACCTTATATAAAAATACTGTGTTTCTACCCATTCGCCTTTTCACCTGATCACTCAAATATGAGTTCTATCGCGGTAGAGAAAGGGCTAATGCTTGGAAGGGCAGTTCATTTATAAAAGACATGTTTCAAAAAATCATAAAGGAAGCATATGCTAGATCTAACTCCAATCACTAAGACTTTTCAATTTGGTGACCAAGAAGTCACTATCGAAACAGCCCGTATTGCCCGTCAGGCATCAGGTGCCGTTTTGGTAACCATGGGTGACGTACAAGTTTTGGCTACCGTTGTTGGTAAAAAAGAACCTAAGCCAGGCCAGGGTTTTTTCCCATTAACGGTTAACTATCAAGAAAAATATTACGCTGCCGGTAAAATTCCTGGTGGCTACATTAAGCGTGAAAGCCGTCCAAGCGAAAATGAAACTTTAGTAAGTCGTTTGATTGACCGTCCAATTCGTCCATTGTTTCCTGCTGGATACATGAACGAAGTTCAGCTAGTGACCACTGTTGTTTCTGCTGACGTTGAGAATAACCCTGATATCGCCGCGATGATTGGTGCATCAGCTTGTTTGTCTATTTCAGGTATCCCTTTCGACGGCCCTATCGGTGCTGCTCGTGTGGGTTATACCCGTGAAGAGGGTTACTTCATTAATCCTCAGTTTGAAAAACTAAAAACTTCTTTGCTAGACATGACCGTTGCCGGTACTGACGACGCCGTATTAATGGTTGAATCTGAAGCGAAAGAATTAAGCGAAGACGAAATGTTGGGTGCGGTATTGTTCGCTCACCAAGAGCTACAGTGTGTGGTAACAGCTGTTAAAGAATTTGCAGCTGAAGTTAATACACCTCGTTGGGAATGGACTGCACCAGCCTTTAACGATGCTTTGTACGCAGACATTAAAGCGGCTGCCGGTGAAGAAGTGGCTACGGCCTATCAGACCAGCGACAAAATGGCTCGTTACGACTTGATCGATGTCGTTAACGCGAAAGTAAAAGAGCAGTTTGTATCTGAAGAAGCCGGAAACGGTGAAGAAGTTTCAAACATGTTCAAAAAGCTTCAAAAAGAAGTGGTACGTACTCGCATCGTAAATGGCGAGCCTCGTATTGATGGCCGTGATGGTAAAACCGTTCGTGACCTGAATATTCAGGTTAACGTATTGAAAGGACCACACGGTTCTGCATTGTTCACCCGTGGTGAAACTCAGTCAATTGGTACCGTGACTTTGGGTTCTACCCGTGACGCGCAAACCGTTGAATTTTTACACGAAGTGATCAAAGACAACTTCATGTTCCATTACAACTTCCCTCCTTACTCTGTAGGTGAGTGTGGTCGTATGGGCGCACCGGGTCGTCGTGAAATTGGTCACGGTCGTTTAGCCCGTCGTGGTATTCAAGCCATGATGCCAAGTGTTGAAGAATTCCCATACACAGTGCGTATGGTATCGGAAATTACTGAATCTAACGGTTCGTCTTCAATGGCTTCTGTATGTACCGCGTCTCTTGCGTTAATGGATGCAGGTGTACCGATTAAAGCACCAGTTGCTGGTATCGCCATGGGCTTGGTTAAAGAAGGTGATAAGTTCACTGTTCTTACCGATATCTTGGGTGATGAAGATCACTTAGGCGACATGGACTTTAAAGTAGCCGGTTCTGAAGCGGGTATTACTGCTTTACAGATGGATATTAAAATCCAAGGTATTACTGAAGAGATCATGGAGATTGCACTAGAGCAGGCTCTTGACGCGCGTATTACTATCTTGAAGCAAATGAACGAAGTCATGCCAACGCACCGTTCAGAAATGCCTGATAACGCTCCAACTTACCTGACTCTTAAAATTCCTTCCGATAAAATCGCTGAAGCAATTGGTAAAGGCGGCGCAACGATCCGTGGTATCTGTGACGAAACCGGTGCAGACGTTGATATCGGCGATACAGGTCTTATCAGCATTTTCGCGCTAACTAAAGTAGCCGCAGAAAAAGCCAAAGGCATGTTTGAAGCCGTAACAGCTGAAGCGGAAGTGGGTACTATCTACAACGGTAAAGTTAACAAGATTGTTGATTTTGGTGCCTTTGTAAACGTATTGCCTGGTAAGGACGGCCTAGTTCACATCTCGCAAATCTCTGATGAGCGCGTTGAGAATGTATCTGACTTCCTAAAAGAAGGCCAGACGATCAAGGTTAAAGTACTAGACGTTGATAACAAAGGTCGCATTAAGTTGACCATGAAAGGCATTGAATAATTAACGCCCTTTAAATAGGCAATATTAATTATTTAATACTATTGAAAACCTACCAAGATACGTCTCGGTAGGTTTTTTACGTTCAAGGATGAACGGTATCTTGAGTTTGCCTGGAGCATTACACAAGGCACGTTCAAGGATGAACGGTATCTTGAGTTTGTCTGGAGCATTACACAAGGCACGTTCAAGGATGAACGGTATCGAAGCATGCTGGGAATGACGATTAACGACATTCTAGGCAGCCGATATGCTAAGTATTTTTCATAGATTAAAACCGCTAGATTTGTGAAGAACATTAACTAGGGTTTATAGAAGATACTTCTTAATTAAAATTAGAGATTCGTTAGAAAGAGATTGTTATGACCATTGAAGATAAAAAAGTCGTTACCATAGAATTCACCGTTAAAAATGCCGATACCCAAGAAGTGATTGAATCTTCAGTGGGCGGCGAGCCATTAGTTTACTTACACGGTTTTAATAACCTTGTTCCTGGGCTAGAGAGCGCGCTTGCGGGTAAAAAAGTGGGCGATAAATACGAAGTGAACGTATCGGCTGAAGAAGGCTATGGCGTTCGTGATGAAGCATTGGTTCAAGAAGTGCCAAAGGCTGCTTTTGAAGGCATTGATAAAGTAGATGTAGGCATGGAGTTCACTGCTGATGGTCCAAGTGGCCCAGTTGTGGTTGAAGTGACTAAAGTCGTTGATGACATGGTGACGATCGATTCTAACCATCCTCTTGCTGGTATTCCATTGGCATTTTCTGGCGAAATTCAAGAAATTCGCGATGCCAACGAAGATGAATTAGAGCATGGTCATATCCATAGTCCTAGCTGTAATCATTAATATTTAAAGCCCTTTATTGGGCTTGTATCGCTTCTATTGCGAAGCGATCTCCCTCTCTGTTTATCCTTCTATCTATCTCAATTCTATTTTCGAATATATCCAATGTCAGTATGTGATCTACACTCAAGGTAAGTGCTATCTGAGTTGTTTCCATGTGTGTGTATTTATTTCGTGATGGGCATAAATGCCAGCTAAAAGATGAAGGTCAGGGCTTTTGTTATTGGCATGACCCTACCATAGATAAGTCGGGCAAAAATTTAGCCGAATCCTTAGAAAAAGTTATTAAAGCTGGCCATTGTATGGAAGGGGCTTCTTTAAAGCGCGCGAATCTAGAGGGCATAAATTTAGTCTGCCATGGCACTAAAGAAAATTACTCATTGGCTCGGGCCGACTTGTATCGAGCCAATTTACGCAACGCTCACTTATTTCGAATTGATCTTACCGAAGCGTCATTAATGAAGGCTGACTGTCGAGAAGCCAATTTACACTTTGCCTGTTTGAAAAAAGTTAACCTGCTGGGGGCGCGCCTGGACGGTGCGAAAATTGAAAATGTAGAGTGGGGCAAGCAACTGCTGCATGAAGATAAAGGCATCGAGGCCGCTAATGCCGGTCGCCTGCAGGAATCAATTGATTTTTTCGAGCAGGCAGAGGAAATTTGCCGTAACTTGCGAAAAGTCAGCGAGTTACAAGGGTTGTTTGAATTGGCGGGCTACTTTTTTTATGAAGAAATGATTATGCGTCGCTATCAAATGCCTAGCTGGTCGTTTGAGCGAGGCATTTCAAAACTGGTAGATGTATTTTGTGGTTATGGCGAAAGGCCATTACGAGTCATATTGGTGTCCCTTAGCTTCATTCTTATTTGCGGCTTATTTTATTTTGTTCTCGGTATCTCTGAGGGGGGACATACTTTGGTATTTAATACCGCTGCGTCCCTGTGGGATAATCTTACTTCGCTAGTAAAGGTGATGTATTTCAGCGTGGTGACCTTTACAACCTTGGGTTATGGAGATTTAGTACCATTGGGGTCAAGTCGAGTTGTGGCGGCCATCGAAGCATTTGTGGGCAGTTTTACTCTGGCTTTATTTGTGGTGGTCTTCGTTAAAAAAATGACCCGCTAATGACAATACATCCACAAACATAATGGCAAAATTGGCCAATATGTTTATGGGTGTTGGCACGGATTGCCTAAATCGTTATGCTGCTTCGATAATAAAAAAGTCGGAGAGTGTTATGAAAGCAGATTTACTGGTTCAGGTGGTGTTACCCGCCGCCCTGTTTATTATTATGTTAGGCATGGGATTGTCACTAAAGCTTGCTGATTTTAAGTTGGTCGCTTCTAAACCCAAGGCAGTGGTATTGGGAATCGTGGCACAAATGCTTATGTTGCCTTTACTGGCTTATATTATCGTATTGGCTTTAGATTTAAATGGCGCGCTTGCCATGGGGGTTTTGATTTTAGCCCTTTGTCCTGGCGGTACTACATCCAATCTTTACACGTTTTTAGCCAAAGGGGATATCGCACTTTCTGTCACCTTAACATCCGTGGTGAGCCTCTTAGCGCCATTCACCGTACCCTTTATGATTGTAATCTTTATGGGGCTTGTTATGGGGGCAGGGCAACAAATTGAGTTACCTGTATTAAAAACCATTATTCAATTGGTAGTGATTACTATTATTCCTATTGGTTTAGGAATGTTGATTAATCGCTATAAACCTAGCTTTTCTGCTAGAGCTGAAAATCCAGTTAAGATTTTTTCGGTAGTATTCTTGTTGCTTATTGTGGCCGGCATCGTGATGAAAAACATTAACCAAATGGCTGACTACTTTTCTCAAGCGGGTATCGCTTCGTTATTGTTAAATATTTCCTGCATGATATTTGGTTATGGCTTAGCCAAGTTAGCTAATTTGAACGAAGCGCAAAGCAAAGCCATTTCCATAGAGGTGGGCTTTCAAAATGGCACGTTAGCGATTGTGATTGCATTAACGCTTTTACAAAATACTGAAATGGCTATTGCAGCTACTTGTTATTCTTTAATTATGTTTGTAACAGGGGCTGTATTTGCTTGGGTTTTAAATCGTAAATCAAATGTTGAAGCAACAGCTTAAACAGTAAATTTAACTGAAATAAAAAAGGGGAGCCTAATAATTAGGCTCCCCTTTTTTATTTATTGAAATGTGTTCGAATTACTTACGAATACCTTCCACATATAGATTTAATTCAACTTCTTTAGAGGCGGGGCCTAGATTAAAGTCAATTTTGAAGTCATGCAGTGAAATTTTTGTAGACCCTTCAAAACCACGACGGAAACCGCCCCATGGATCATTACCTGCACCAATTTGTTTAGCGTCAATAACGATGTTTTTAGTAACGCCGTGTAGGGTTAAGTCGCCGTGAATCTTAGCGGTGCCGTCCCCAGTGCTCACCACTTTAGTGCTTTTGAAAGAGGCTTTTGGAAATTTTTTAACATCTAAGAAATCTTTGCTACGTAAGTGCTTATCACGCTCGCCATGATTACTGTCTAGGCTGGCTGTGTTAATGGACACTTCTACGTTAGATGCTGCAGGGTTCTTTTCATCAAAACTAAACTCACCACTAAAGTCGTTAAAGTTGCCTTTTAACCAACTAATGCCTAAATGTTTAATCTTGAATTCAATAGCAGCATGCATGCCTTTGGTATCAATTTGATACTGCTCGCCAGCCCAGAGTGAACTGCTGAGTGTTAAGGCAATAGCGGCTAGTGTGGTTTTTAGTTTGATTTTCATGTGTTGCTCCTAGTTATGGTTAGGTTGAGTTAAAGCATGCGCTTTAGGGTTTTATCTTTGTCTATAAAATGATGCTTAAGGGCGCCTAAAATGTGGAGGCCGACAAATGCCATTATTACATAGGCCGCCCATTCATGAATAAACCCAGCAATGTCTTCTTGTTCTTCAAAGGCCTGTATCACAGCCGGTACATTGAATAGCTCAAAAACTTCAATGGGGCGATTTTCAGACGTAGCAATAAGATAGCCCGTTATTAAAATTAAAAGAATGCCTAAATATAAAATCCAGTGAATGATGTGAGCTAGTCTCAATTCCCATGGTTTATGACTGGTTAGGTGTTCGGGTTTAGTAATGACAAAGCGCCAAACTATGCGAGTTAGCATAATGAGCACTAACAGGATGCCAAAGCTCTTGTGTAAATCAGGGGCTTGCTGGTACCAAGGGTGGTAATAATCCAAGGTGCGCATCCAGTAACCTAAGGCAAATAACCCAAATATAAGCAGGGCACTTAGCCAGTGTAATATGCGTGACCCTACGGGCCACTTGGTATTGACGACGGAATTCATGTTTCTCAGCCCCTATTGAGAGTTTTGTTATCTTATATTGAAGACAGTAGATTAAAAATGGCAAAAATTTGAGGGTTTTAATCAGTTTTTTAGATGTTTATTTTCATATAGTAAAATCATTCCAATGATCTTTCTATTTTGGGCATGCCTTGTATGGCTTGTCCTCGAATGGGAAATGTACGTCTCAAATTGCAACTGGCAGAAAGCCCTAATGGCTGCATAATAAAGTGATTAATAACAACAAGCAGGTGAGAGTATGGAAACCGTTGAAGAGTTCAAAACCTTTAAAGATTTTTACGCTTTTTATTTAAGCGAACACAGTAATCCGACCTGTCGCTATCTTCACTTTGTGGGCAGTACACTCGTCTTGTGTGTGCTGGGCTATGCGCTGGTGATGGGGCAGTACTCTTTGTTGTGGCTATTGCCAGTCATTGGCTATGGATTTGCTTGGGTGGGGCATTTCTTTTTTGAGCATAATAAACCTGCCACCTTTAAATACCCTCTTTACAGTTTCTTATCTGATTGGGTGATGCTGTTTCAGTTTTATACGTTCTCCCTTCCTAAAGAGCACTTTAAAGATACAAACAAGCTAGCGAGCTAGTACTAACTTCTCTGATTTTGTATGTGACTAAAGGCCGTCATGGCCTTTAATCTTTGGCAAGTACCTAAAATTAAACATGGCTTGATAGGCCATGTTTATAAGTCATAAAACCAAAGAATCTAGCCCCCCTTACAATTCTTGCCTGTTGTTGCTTTTTTGTGCATAATACGCGGCCCTGTTTTATAGGCTTACGCATCTCATGTGTTTTCCAGACTAAAACAGGCCTCCTTGCCTTGAGGCACTTCTTATTTATAGAGGTGTAACTTTAAGGCTATTAACCCATAAGGAGCATTTTATGCGTCATTATGAAGTAGTATTTCTGGTACACCCAGATCAAAGCGAACAAGTAGCCTCTATGGTTGAGCGTTACACAGCCTCTATCAAAGATTCAGGTGGTGCTATTCACCGTCTTGAAGATTGGGGTCGTCGTCACCTTGCTTACCCAATTCAAAAGATTCACAAAGCACATTATGTTCTTATGAACATCGAATGTGATAACGAGACTCTTGCAGAACTAAACAACACTTTCCGTTTCAACGATGCTGTTATTCGTAGCATGGTTATTCGTACTAAAGATGCTGTTACTGAGATCTCTGCAATTAAAGCTGCTGAAAGCCGTCAAGACCGTCGTGACGATCGTCCACGTCGTGAAGATGAAGCTGCACCAGCTGCCCCTGAAACTGAAGAAGTAGCTGAACCAGCTGCTGATTCTGCAGAATAATTGGAGGAATAATTATGTCTCGTTTTTTCCGTCGTCGTAAGTTCTGTCGTTTTTCTGCCGAAGGCGCTGCTGCCATCGATTACAAAGACCTTGAAACTCTAAAAGGTTATGTAACTGAAACTGGCAAGATCGTTCCTAGCCGTATCACTGGTACTAAAGCTAAATACCAGCGTCAGCTATCTACTGCGATCAAGCGTGCTCGTTACGTTGCTCTACTTCCATACACCGACGCACATAAGTAAATCGGTAAGGGTGCTGTTATGAATGCCATTGCACGTTTTGCTATGCAAGGGCCCCGTCAGGCAGCACTGATGGCAGTATTGTTTGCAGCTATTCCCCTGATGTATTGGGTGAGTGCTGCAGTTGTGGCCTTGGTGATTCTTCGTCAAGGTCTCAGCAAAGGATTCAATGTTCTGTTGCCCGCATTGTTACCAGGTGTTGCTTGGTATGCGGTGCAGCAGGATATTACCGTGTTTATGGTGGTTTTAGGCAGTGCCTTAATGGCAACCGTGTTACGCCTCAGCGTATCCTTGCCTAAATCCATTGCGGTATCGACGTTGTTAGGATTGGCTGTTGTGATGCTTTTGCCAAACTTAAGCCCCATGTGGCTTGAGGTGTTGCAAAAAGGCGCGCAAGAATACAGTCAATTATTAACACCAGAAGATCCGCGCACAGCAACTATGCTGACCCCTTGGATTTTACCCATGTTATTGGGTGGTATTGCAGCCATGCTGCAGCTGTTTGCTATAGGTGCCTTATTAATGGCCCGTCATTGGCAGTCCGCTTTATTTAATCCAGGTGAATTTAGTAAAGAGTTTCAAGGTTTTCGCTTACCCATCGGGTATGTTGTATTGGCTTTAGTTGTACTCTTTATAGGCATTTCAAGTGCTGAATTAGCATCGGGAATTCCGGTTATGCTTGTGCCCTTGTTTATCATGGGGATTAGCGTGGTCCATAGTGTGGTGGCAATAAAGCAGTTAAGTTCACAATGGCTAATGGCGTTTTACATTAGTATGTTGTTCTTTATGCCTTATATGTACGCATTACTAATTTTGGTGGCTCTGTTGGATGTAATGTTTAACATTCGCAGCAAACTAAATGACACGGCAAACTAATTTAATTTGTGATTTTACAATCATAATCAGCCCTGTAAGGTGTTTAAAATGAAAGTTATTCTTTTAGAAAAAGTTGCAAAGCTAGGTTCTCTTGGCGATACAGTAACTGTTAAATCTGGTTACGGCCGTAACTTCCTAGTGCCTCAGCGTAAAGCTGTTCCTGCTACAGAAGCGAACATTGCTACTTTCGGCGCACGTCGTGCTGAGCTTGAAAAAGCCGCTGCCGAAAAACTAACTGCTGCACAAAACCGTGCTGAGCAGTTGAAAGAACTAGAATTGTCTCTAGCTGTTAAAGCTGGTGAAGATGGTAAGTTGTTTGGTTCTATCGGTACTCGTGACCTTGCTGACCTTATTAGCTCTACTGGTATCGAAGCTTCTAAATCAGAAATTCGTCTACCTAACGGTCCTCTACGTACTACTGGTACGTTCGAGATCGATCTTCAGCTACACGCTGACGTGAAAACTGTACTAACAATTCACGTTGCTGCAGAAGAATAATCTACTGGCTTAATGGCCAATAGATAAAATAGAAACCCGCTTCGGCGGGTTTTTTCGTTTTTAGGTTCTTCCTCTGCGTAAACTTCCTTTAGAGGCATAGTTTGCAAGCACCTTCCCTTATTCATCTTGAGCAAATCCGGCAAACAAGGCACACTTAGCGCCTTATCTTTCACCTGAAGTATTCAATATCGCCATGGATCAGCAAGTCGAAAACCTAAAGATGCCACCTAACTCTGTTGATGCTGAGCGCTCGGTATTAGGTGGGTTAATGTTGGATAACCGGGCTTTTGAAATCGTATCAGAGCGCTTACAGGCGGATGACTTTTACCGTCATCAACATAGCCTAATTTTTCAGGTGATTTGCACCTTGGCTGAGCAAGACAAGCCATTTGATATTCTAACTCTCAGCGATGAACTCAATGACATTGAAGAGCTAGAAAACAGTGGCGGGTTGGGTTATTTATCTGAATTAGTTGAAACTACCCCCTCGGCCGCCAACATTGAAGCCTATGCCGATATCGTTAAAGAAAAAGCTTTGCTAAGGCGCTTGGCGGAAGCCGCGACTGATATAGCAAGCGGTGCGTACAGCACAGGTGGTGCAGATGCGTTAGATTTAATCAGCGATGCGGAAAAGCGTATTGCCGAAGTGGCAGAAGGGGGCGGTAAAAAAGATTCAGGCCCAGAGCATGTGAACACTATCATGTCTCGTACCCTTGAGAACATTGAAGAAATGTTCAACATGCCAGATGGCCTTACCGGTTTAACCACTGGTTTTACAGAGTTAGATGAACGCACCAACGGTTTCCAAACAGCCGACTTAGTGATTATTGCCGGTCGACCTTCCATGGGTAAAACCACCTTTGCTATGAACCTGTGTGAAAATGCATTAATGGGCAGTGACTTACCTGTATTAGTATTCAGTATGGAAATGCCCAAAGAAGCCATCTTAATGCGTATGTATTCTTCGGTGGGGCGTATTCCTTCCAATAGACTGCGCTCAGGTAAGTTGGACGAGGAGGATTGGCCAAAACTAACGTCCGCCTTTAACTTGTTAAAAGACAAGCCTCTTTACATCGATGATACCGCAGCCTTAACACCACAAGAAATGCGCGCAAGGTGTCGGCGAGTATATCGTGAGAACAATAATAAGTTAGGCTTGGTGATGATCGATTACCTTCAACTTATGACAGTTGCCGGTAAAAGCGAAGGGCGTACTCAAGAGATATCTGAAATCTCCCGATCACTAAAAGGTATCGCCAAAGAATTCGAATGCCCAGTGTTGGCACTTTCCCAGTTGAATCGGTCTTTGGAGCAACGCCCCAATAAGCGTCCAGTGATGTCGGATTTGCGTGAATCTGGAGCCATCGAGCAGGATGCGGATATTATTGCTTTTATATACCGTGATGAGGTGTACAACGAAGACACCCCTGACAAAGGCATTGGTGAAATCATCATAGGCAAACACCGTAATGGTGAAATCGGCACCGACCGATTAGCCTTCATTGGTAAATATACGCGTTTTGAAAACCTAGCAGCTGGATTTTATGAAGGGCGTGACTTTGATGATGAGTGATTTTTAAATGATACTAGAGGGTTAAAGAGATTTAGCCCCTTTAGTATTTAGGCACGATTGAACCATTTTACTTTTTATTTTCTCTCCACCCTTCGTATATTCTCAGTTAGTAATATTTCTCGTAGCCACCATGGAATTAATTTATTATGGCGCCCAGCTACAAATTAAAAAAATAAAAAACAAAGATACACAATGGAGTGTTACCCATGTTATTGCGAGCTATTTTGCTTTTAGCCATGTCATCTGCCGCCTGGGGGGCTGGCGTTACCATTGAGTTAGATACACAGCTTTCAATTGAGGAGATAGAATACACCCCTCCTGCGTCTATAGAAGATACATCTCTTTTGCCTATGGAAGATGAAGCAAACAATCTTACGTCATCAATAGAAGATGACGTTATATTTATTGATACAAGCTGGGAAGAAGAGGAGTTAAATGACACCGGCCTAGATACCTTGAAGTTTCTTAGGCTTAGCCACTCAAATACTTCCATGGGAATAATAATTGAGAGTGTCGATTCAACAGAAGCTAGCTTGCATGGGTTGTATGCAAATGGTCACTTAAACGCGGTGACGATTAATCCAGATGGTTCACAGTATGTAAAAGCCTATCCAAATGTAGAAAATGGCTTTAATAGTTTTGGAATACGAAATGGCGTGCTTTATTTAGTAGACATGGATAGTGATACGATTTTTGAATGGAATGTAGATTATTGGGATGACATTAAAGTCAGCCATGATTTGCCCTCAGGGCATTATTATTCAGTCACGCCTTACTCTATGGGTTATATCATTGCGACAGCAGATAAAACGGAAGGGGAGCCCGTGCCAAACGCTCCGACTGAATTATGGGATGCTGGTGATACCATATCTACACAGAGATTACCTATTGTGGGTCAGGTCAGTAATGTGAAATACATTAATACTCATGATCGTACTCTCCAAATTTTTAGTGAAGATTTAATTAGCTATACAGGGCGTTGGCTAGATAATGATGAGCCTGATTTTAAAATAAATGTGAATTCAGTAGATTTACCCCATGTACATAGTGCCAAGACAAATACTGGCACCTTCATTATGTTTTATGGCGATGTTCTGTCTACTGCTTTTTGGTTGCAGTCGGCTCCAATGTCAGTCAAGGCCGTGAAATTCCCGCAAAATCTTAAATCGTTTTCTGGTTGTACCTCGGTAAATAACCAAGCATTTTGCATGTTTAATGTAGAAGGCCTTGGTTATGCTTTATATGAAATGGTTGATGGTGAGTTTGTACTGGATACTCAATTAAATGAAGCGTTTTCGGGTAAGCACATTAACGGTATTTATGCCGTTGGAGAAAAGCGCTACATTTCAGCATTTTATGATGGCGTTACTGGTAGCCGTTCATATTTATATTTAGCCGATAGTGAAGGTGTTAAGCGGCTTTACAGTCATGAGGTGGCCAACAGTCAAAGTCAGTTTTTTATAAAACCAAGTATATTAGAAGGTACATTTTATTGGATTAGCCAGGTGCTTGGGGAAACACTGATATACAAAGCAGAAGCATCTGGCGATTTTACATTTAAGCGAAACCTAGACTCAATTGTGCCAATTGAAAGCCCTGCAGAAGAAAGTTCCGGTGGCGGCTCAGGCAGCATGCCAACCTACTTGTTAGCCATGCTGCTGATGCTACTGTTTCCCCGTGTTAGATGGCGCCAGGTTTCGGGCGTCTAATTCCTTCGCATAAAATCACTTTAAAGCCGTTTTCTTTTTTCACTTCGCTTACGGTTTTAAAGTGGTCTCGCAAAATTACTTCGTAATTCAAAAATTCATTGGCCACTAATAATAATTTTCCGCTTAATTTTAAATGTTCTTTGGCTTCTTTTAAAAATGCTTCCGTGGCGTTGTAGTCGGTTTTAATGCCTTGATGAAACGGCGGATTACTGACAATCCAGTTGTAACGATCTTCAACTTTTTCAAAACCATTACTTAAGAAGGCTTCTGCCATGGGGGTTTTATTGTTTTCGATATTTCTCTGGGCACTGTGTACCGCAAGAATATCGTCGTCCAATAATTCAAGCTCTTCGTATTCACGGTGTTGGCTGATGTAAGTGGCGATGGTGCCTGACCCACAGCCAAAATCTAAAATGCGCCCTTTGATCTTACGAGGTAAGTGTTTTAATAAAACCGCGGTGCCCTTATCAAGCTTTTCTTGGCTAAATACACCTGGCAGTGCTTGAAGCGTTAAGCCCAATTCATTTTCTTGCGAGATAAAATAATTATTCACATCAAAGGCTTTAGGGTTAATGGCTTTGGTGGCCGACACGATGGCGCTGTGTTTGCCGGAAGTCATTTTATCAATTTGTTCAAACTGATCTTTAAGGGATTTGGCTAAGCTTTTAATGCCCCCTTTATTTTCACCCACAAACCAAATTTGGCCATTGTCGGTTAAGCAGCTGCTGGCGTAATCCACAAGGTAGCTAAGACGAGCTTTCGCTTTAGGCAGGTAAATGATGATGTCTTCAAATTTATCGCTAGGCTGCACTGTAATGCTGGCTAGAGAGAAATCCTGCTTCTGGTAGCTTTGGCTTACTGCAAAACTGGTGCAAGCAATGGTCCAGCCTTTTGGCAATTCATAGGCTAAATCGTCCTGTGGAGGGTTAATTAACAGGGCTTTTTCAGGGAGTTCTTGCTGTAGTAATAACTGGCTAGGCAGGTTTAGGCTCATGCTGGGTCACTTCAATAAATTTGGCTGTATTGTAGTGAATTAGGAGCAAACTAACCAATCTATATTCAAGTGAGAAGGTCTTTGCTGAGTTATGTTGGGACAGCTTGTGTACGTTCGAATAGAGACGTTAGTAAGGGTAATGCTTGCCTTGCCCTAAATGACTAGGGCAAGGCATATCATTAAAACTCGTAAACAGCGTTTAGCTGATAAGACTGAGTAAGGTCTTTATTCACATATTCTAAGCGTACAACAGATTGTGGGTGAATACGGTACTGAGCACCAAAACCCATGAATAGGCCATCGTCGCCGTTAATGTCATAACCAATACGTAAAAGCCCAGCAAGTTTGCTGTTAATTTCAGGTAAACCTTTTGTAATAACGCCTGCTGCCCAAATGCCATCGGCATCATCGCCGCCACTTCCAAAATTATCGGTTTGAATCAGGCCAAACTCAGTGGCTAAGTCAAAGCCACTGCGGTTGCCATATTCGTAACCGGCAAACAATTGAAAGCCATTGGCATCAAGGTCACTGCCACCAAACATGCTAGAGGAATCTATGCGGTTATGGTTAAAGCCAGCACCTAGGTACAGCTTGCTTATATCAAACGATACAACGTTGCTTTCTTGCGTGTTGGCTGATGGCTCTTGGGCAAATGCCATTGGTTGGCTGATGGCTAGGCCCAATATGGCGGCGGATAATATTTTTTTCATTGTTCATCCAAATATTAATGAGTGCCCTTGTCATTAAAGTGAAGATTAGGGCAATGGAAATTTTCGGGAATTCTACCCAGCAATCCCATTGGCTGCAATTAAGCAGGCCAATGGGTTACAAAAGCGCAAAGGGGTTCACGTTCGTTAGACACCGTGATGGGCTTTTGTTCATTTACGTTTTAACGCGAACTTGGGGGACATCAGTTGAATGTTTATATCAATTGCAATTGGGGTTCTTGTAGGGCGAATAATTGTTCGCGTAAATTTTGAATTTGCTCCGACCAATAGCGTGCACTGTTAAACCATGGAAACGCCATTTTAAAAGCGGGGTCTTCCCAACGTTTGGCTAACCAGGCGCTGTAATGCATCAGGCGCATACTACGCAGTACTTCAATAAGGGGTAGCTCATGGGCAGGAAAGGGTAAAAATAATTCATAGCCTCTCGCAATGGCGGCCAATTGCCCTTGCATTTGATCGCGCTCGCCATGCAATAACATCCAAATATCTTGAATGCGCGGGGCCAGCGCGCAATCATCTAAATCCAGCATAAAAGGCTGCTTTTGATACCAGATGAGATTGCCTGCGTGCAAATCCCCGTGCACTAACCTTAATTTAGGTTGGTTATCATCCCATTTGGCTTGAATGGCATTATATAAATCAAGGCTCACACTTTCATAAGCGGGCACTAGGTCCGGCTCTATAAAGTCATTTTCAAGCAAGTATTGGCGGCAATCTTGCGAGAAGGTCTGCGGGGTCATACTAGGGCGAGCATCACTTTCTACGCAATTGGCAGTTTGATGTAAGCGCCCCAATAAACGGCCCATTTGTTCAAAATCGGCCAACTCTTCAATTTGGCCACTGCGACCTCCTTGTCTTGGAAACAAAGAGAAGCGGTAACCTTCAAACTCAAACAAGGTTTTCCCATCAATCACCAAGGGTGCAATCACTGGAATTTCATCAATTTGTGCTTCTAACGTAAATTCATGTTCTTGCAATATGGTTTCATCGCTCCAGCGATTAGGGCGATAAAACTTGGCGATAATACTGGTGGGTTGATCATCGCCTTCTTTTTCAATGCCAATTTGGTAAACGCGGTTTTCATAGCTGTTTAGCGCCATTTGATGGCCACTGGTGAAAGAGCCTTGCGCGGTTAAGACAGAATCAATAGCATTTAGGACGGTGTCTGGTGTTAAGCGATCATAATCATGAGACATATAAAACAAGCTGCCCAAAAGTTAGGGGTGCAACCTAGGGTAAAGAACCAAGGTTCGCAGTAGGATTTGTTCACAGTTTACTGGTTTGTGGTGTATCTGGCGAGATTATGAAATTTATATGAGCCTTGAAAATTGCTATTCACAGTTAATTAAAAGATAATTTTGCCCCAATAATAAAAAACTGAAACTACTGGGACGTGAATCAGTTCATTCAATTTTTGATTAAGTTTAAAAAGAGAGATATCTAACGTGAGCAAAGCCACTACTCCTCCAACGGCATTGGTACAAACTTGGCTGGATTTAATTCGTTCAAGTGAATCAAGTGAAGTACGTGAAACCGCAAAAGAAAAGCTGTTAGGCGCTTTTGGCAATATGAAAGAAGTAGTAGAGTTTGTGAAAGCGAATGGCTTGAAATAAAGCCATCATCCAAGCGTTAGGGCCTTGTTAGCAGGCTCTAACGAGCTATTTTAGCGCCGTTCTGGCAAGACACCCCACCATCACACTTTTAGCGCCAGCGCGTTTTAGCAGTAAACTAATGGCATTACAGGTCGCGCCAGTGGTCACTACATCATCTACTAATAATATGTTTTTCCCTTTCAGTGTTTTAATTTTATTTTTATTGAGTGAGAAAGCCTTCTTTAAGTTTTTAAGACGGGACTTCCTATCTAACCCCCTTTGATCTTGGCCCTTCTTAACACGCGTAACGGCATCGAGTAGGGGAGTTGATAATTGCTTGGCCAGTTTTCGGCTCAGATTGCGAACTGGGTTGTGTCCGCGCTTTAATAACTTGCGCCAATGATAGGGCACCGGCACCACAAAATCATAATGGCCCTCTTCAAGCTGGTGACCCAATCGCAAGATCAGTTGTTCAGGGCCTAAAGTATGAACATGGTGCTTCCACTTATGAATTAACTGATTAACCGGGCGTTTGTACTCAAAAGGGCATATCACCCCATCAAATGCCGGTGGCAAGCTTAAACAATGGCCGCACAACTCCCCATGAACATTGGGCTCGGCACATCGAGGGCATTGCAGTCCTAATATGGGTAGATTAGCGAGGCAATCTTGGCAAATGTTCATCTCACAGGTTTGCAGGCAATAAATGCATTGTATGTTTAGTAGGCTACTGTAAACCCTGTAAATAAATAAGGTTGACTGCTTTATGTAAGCCGTTAATATGGCACCACCATTAAATACAGATATAGGCTGTCACCCTAATACTTCAAAGTTATCCACAAGCCTGCCCAAAATGAAATCTGGCAGGCACTTATGTGAGTATAGGACGCTAAATTTAATTAAGCGGACAGCACGACAAGATAGAGGTTGAATTATGAGCGCCACATTAGATATCAATACCCGTCATGACTGGAACAAAGCAGACGTTCAAGCGCTGTTTGATCTGCCTTTTAACGATTTAATGTTTCAGGCGCAAACCGTACACCGCCAGCACTTTAACCCTAACGAAGTGCAAGTGAGCACTTTGTTAAGCATTAAAACCGGTTCTTGCCCTGAAGATTGTAAATATTGCCCACAATCGGCTCATTACAATACCGGCCTTGAAAAACAACGCCTAATGGAAGTGGAAGCGGTACTTAAAAAAGCCGAAGAAGCCAAAGCCAAGGGTTCTAGCCGTTTTTGCATGGGGGCCGCTTGGAAAAATCCGAATAAACGTGACATGCCTTATGTATTAGACATGGTGAAAGGCGTGCGTGCCATGGGTTTAGAAACCTGCATGACACTGGGCATGCTAGATGAAGACCAAGCAGAGCAACTGGCCGAGGCCGGTTTGGATTATTACAATCACAATCTAGATACCAGCCCAGAATTTTACGACAAGATCATCACCACCCGCACCTATGGTGATCGTTTAGATACCTTACAAAACGTGCGCGATTCGGGTATGAAAATTTGTTCAGGTGGCATTATTGGTATGGGTGAAACCCAAACCGACCGTATTGGTTTGTTAACCCAGTTAGCCAATTTACCCGTGCAACCAGAAAGCGTTCCCTTGAATATGCTAATCAAGGTAAAAGGCACGCCCATGGAAAATGTGGAAGATTTAGACCATATCGACTTTGTACGTTGCATTGCGGTGGCTCGAATTTTAATGCCAAAATCTCATGTACGTTTAAGTGCAGGTCGTGAAGGCATGAGCGATGAAATGCAAGCCATGTGTTTCATGGCCGGCGCTAACTCAATTTTTTACGGCGAGTGTTTACTGACGACTCCTAACCCTGAAACTCATAAAGATATGCAATTGTTTAAACGTTTGGGTCTTAAACCCGAGCAAAGCATTGTAGAGCTTGATGATAATAATCAGGCAGAAAAACTAAGTAAGCAAGTTCAGAAGCACGACAGCGCTCAACTATTTTTCGACGCTACTGTATAACATTTTAACGTTAGGTATTTACGCTTTAATAACGCATTCATGACGAATGTATTTATTAAAAGCGTAAATGCCTTTCTCAAAGTAGTCATTCCATGGCATTTAATCTTCAAGAAGATCTTAACAAGCGCCGCGAAGCTGGACTTTTTCGCCAAACTTTAACAGCGCAAAGCCCACAAGGGCCATTAATGAAAATTAATGGTCAACAATACCTTACGTTTTGCAGTAACGACTATCTGGGTTTGGCCAATCACCCACAATTAATTGAAAGCTTTAAACAGGCCGCTAATGATATGGGGGTGGGCAGTGGTTCTGCTCACTTGGTCAATGGCCATAGCCAAACCCATGAAAACCTAGAGCAGGCCCTAGCCGAATTTACTGGCCGTGAAGCGGCTATTTTATTTAGCACCGGTTACATGGCCAATCTTGGGGTAGTTGGGGCGCTACTGGACAAACAAGATGCGGTGTTTGAAGATAAATGGAATCACGCCTCTTTGTTAGATGCGGGCCTATTAAGTGGCGCGCGTTTTCAGCGTTACCTTCATAATGATTTAGAAAACCTACAAGCAAGACTGGCGCGCAGTGAAGCCAGACGAAAACTCATTGTCACCGATGCCGTATTCAGTATGGATGGCGACTGCGCCGATCTAATAGGGTTAAGTCATTTAGCCAAGCAGCACGATGCCTGGCTGATGGTAGACGATGCCCACGGCTTTGGTGTGTTAGGCAAAACCGGTGCCGGGCTTTGTGAAGAAAATAATTTGGGTCCAAAAGATGTGCAGGTGTTAATGGGCACGTTAGGCAAAGGTTTTGGTACCGCAGGTGCCTTTGTGGCAGGCAGTAAAGAACTCATTGAATACCTAACCAATTTTGCACGTCCTTATATTTACACCACCGCCATGCCGGCCGCCATTGCGGCTGCCACACTCACCAGCTTAGACATTGTTAAAAACGAGCCGCAACGCCGCGAGCATTTGCAAAAACTTATTTCACTGTTTCGTGTTGGTGCTACGGCACTGGGCTTAAATTTAATGGCCTCCAATACGCCTATACAACCGATTGTAATTGGTGAGGCAGATGAAGCCATTAAACTTACCGAGCAATTGAAGCAACAAGGCATTTTAGTCACCGCCATTCGGCCACCTACTGTGCCACAAGGCACTGCCCGTTTACGTGTGACCCTATCGGCAGCTCACACTGAGCAACAGGTGTTACAGTTGCTGGATGCTTTAAAAAATATTACCCAAGCAAGTTCTACTTTAGAGAATTAACATGACAACATTAAAAACCTACAGCTGGGGTGATGAAAGCTTACCAACTATTTTTTGCATACATGGTTGGGCCAGTAACGCACAAGTCTTTAAGCCGCTGGCGGATTTGTTTAAAGACCGTTTTCATTTTTTAGCGGTGGATTTACCTGGCTTTGGTCATAGTGTGTGTACAGATGCTCAACAAGCTTATGACATTGATCAACTTATGGAAGCCTTATTTGAAGTGGCTCCTGACAATTGCACTTGGTTAGGTTGGTCATTGGGTGGCATGTTAGCGGTTCAAGCGGCAGCTCGTGCCCCACAGCGTGTTAAAAATGTTATGACCCTTTGCAGTAACGCAAAATTTGTCGCCGATAATAAATGGAAGCAGGGCGTGCCTAAGCCTTTATTTAATGGCTTTATGGAAAGCATTGACGACGTGCGTTTAACCCTAAGGCGTTTTGCCGCCTTAACCGTGGTGGGTGAACAAAAAGACATGCTGATATCATTAAAATGGTTACAGCAAAATACCCAGGTGCCAGCACCCAGTTCTGATGTATTAAAGCAATCTTTAGAATTACTGGCACAAATAGATAATCGAGTATTACTGTCTAAATTACCCCAGCCTTGCCTTCACATGTTAGCCACCGATGATGCCATTGTGCCCCATAAAGTAAGCCAAGAATATAATGCGCTAAATGAAAAACATTTAACCAGTTTTGTACCCAATGGCTCTCATGCCAGCTTAGTGACGTTACCTCAGTCTGTGGCTAATGGTATTTTAACGTTCATGCAGGTGAATGGTTAATGGGCAGTCTAGCTAACACCTTCAGAATTCAAAACGTGGCCAATGATAATCTAGATAGTATGCAGGTGAACGATTAATGCTGGATCAACACCTTATAAAAGATCAGGTGGCGAAAAGTTTCAGTGCTGCAGCCGATGAATATGACCAATACGCGCGTATTCAGCATAAGCTTGCCCATGATTTATTGCGCCTTTGCCCACAACAGAATAAAACCAATATCCTTGATTTAGGCTGTGGCACAGGTTATTGCCTTCCGCAATTAAATAAGTTGTACCCTAGCGCCCATTTAATCGGTGGTGATTTAGCCCCAGGTATGTTGAAGCATGCCAAACAACATTACCCAGATTACGATTACCAAATCAGCGATGCTGAAAACCTGCCGTTTAAAGACAATCAATTTGATTTAATTTTCTCAAGCTTAGCGGTGCAATGGTGTGATGATTTCTCCTTGGTGTTAAAGAATGCTTATCGCTGTTTAAAGCCTGGTGGTCACCTAGTATTAAGTAATTTGGCCAATGGAACACTGTGCGAAATGAAAGAAGCCTGGCAACAGGTAGATAAAAACCAACATGTTAACGAATTCGCTAGTTGGCAAGAATTAGAGGGAATGGTTAAAAATAGCGATTTTAAAACCATTAATATCGATCAAACCATTCATAAAGATTATCACTCAAGTGTGAGAAGTCTAACCGATTCGTTAAAGCGCATTGGTGCCCATAATATTACTCAAGGGCGAGCAAAAGGCTTAACCAGCCCAGCTACCATTAAGCGCTTCAAACAAGCCATAGAAACCTTTCGAGATGAACAAGGCTTACCGGCCAGCTATCAAGTATTCAGTTGTGTGTTAGAGAAATAATTTTTTATAAGCTTTAATTTTACTAATTTTAAGAGTCACTTATGAGCCGTCAACGTTTCTTTATTACTGGTACAGACACTGATGTGGGTAAAACCCAGTGCGCTGCTGCTTTATTGCACCTAGCTGGAAAGCAATCTAAAAAAAGTTTAGGCCTTAAACCACTGGCTGCTGGCTGTGAAGAAACCGAGCAAGGTTTAAGAAATAGTGATGCGCTTTTATTAATGAAGCACAGCACAGAGAAGCTGCCGTATGAACAAGTTAACCCGGTCAGCCTTAAAGAAGCCATCGCCCCCCATTTGGCGGCCACTAGAATCAACAAGCCTTTAAGTGCTGCCCGAATTTCAGGCTATTTAAGGGGCGTGTTAATGATTAACCGCGCCGATTTTATTTGCATTGAGGGCGCTGGGGGCTGGCGCTTGCCGTTAAACCCAAGAGAGACGCTAGCGGATGTGGTCACTGAATTAAAAACGCCGGTTATTTTAGTGGTGGGCATGAAATTAGGTTGCATTAATCATGCGCTTTTAACCTGTGAGGCCATTGTGCGCGACGGTTTAATAGTAGCAGGTTGGATTGCTAATGGCATTGACCCTAACATGGAGGCTTATGAGGAAAATATAGACTCTTTAAAAGCCCTTATTCGTGCCCCTTGTTTAGGAGAGGTGCCTTACATGGAAGAGTTAACGGTTGAAGCAGTAGCCGAGCACTTAAGCTTACCGGAATAGCCAAAATGCTATTGATAAATTAAGTAAACTTTAAAAGCGCCCGTGGCGCTTTTTTTATGAACGGTTGATCAGCCACTAAAGACTTAATGACACTATTTACAGGTCTAATAAAGATTTTTTAAATCATGGCGCACAATGGCATTAATTACAGGCGTAGTGGCTTTTCCTAATAGTCCTGTTCCATTCATGTGGTGAGACAATACCTTCGAAAATTTTGTTAAGCTTTTTTCATTAATATAATTCTCGTTGTTCCATATGCCACTGTTGGTTAAGCCATCTTGCTGGTTCATAAACTTAATGCTTTGAATAGATATTATGATTCCCACCTTGGGGGTTTTCTTATTAATGGTAAGTGGCTCTAGCAGTTTTATATCACTGGTAAGTTTGGCTTTTCCAGTAATAGTGAGAGTATTGTTCACTTGGGGTATTACAAATGAGAGGCAAATACTAGGGTTTAGTAATATATTGCGCATGCTTTTCGCCACCTTATTACCGGCTCTTTCAGCTATTACTAATGTATTGTTATCGATTATATTAACAATTTGTTCAGGGTCACCTCGTGGGGATATCTCACAATGTCCTTTATCATCTTGCGTTTTAAGAAATATAAAGGGCGATGATTCTATAAAAGTTTGTATGTTTGAATTTAGTGATCTATCGGTTCCTTCAAAAGCATTCATTGTTTGTAAGTGCTTTTTATTCATTTTAGGTTGGGTAGAGTTCCATAGGCTTGAACGTACAATGGCTCGTGAGCAATGCACATAAACTTCATCAATATAAATGCTTAATTGTTGCGCACCGCTTGCGTCTTTATCGTTTGTTTTAACCGTATGGCCATTTACCCTTAAACCATGGCCCACCCCTGGAATTAAAAAATATAAGCTGCAATAGGATTTAAAGGGGAGGATGGATAACTCTATGTTGGGTATAGCCATGGTAAGGCGGTTATTGGATGCTATTTGAAAGTGATTGTTTTTTAAATCTAGATAATGCATGCCCAGCTGATGATCGCTAAAGCCTAGTACTGCCACGGAGGCTAAGTGAATAAATTCTAAACTGTAATCGTCTAACTGGGGTTTAATTCGCTTATCCATAATAACAGGGTAAGAAGGAATGATTTTTCGAAGCGCTTGTTCATTGGTAATAATGTTTTTAAAATCCATGATGATATTGCTCATATTTATAATGGTTTCATGCTAAAGCTCACTTGGTGTTGAGGCTATGGTGTTTTGGATCGAATTTATGGCATTATGATTCAAGTTGAATTGGGTGAGTGGATAGATGAGATTAGAGAGACAAAAAAGAACATGACGACGCATAAGGCAACGGTTTCTGCCATTGCCGTGATGGACTTAGCCAATGAATTAATTCAATTAAAGGCAATTGATACGTTATGGCTGCAAAAGCACCATAGTCAGGTTTTTGATTTATTAGGTGCTCATCAATCTAGTGTCAGCCAAGGGTTAGAAGAGCAGCGTTTAGATGAGCAGCTTCTTATTGCGTTGTGGCAGCAAGCACAATTAAACTCCAAAATATCGAATATTGGACTGTTGATTGGCCAAAAAGTAAATGTAAATGCAAAAGGGGTATTGGCTAATTGGATATCTCAATGTGCAGATTTCTCTGAAGCATTTGCTACATTTACACAGCATATTTCACTTTTAAACCCATCTGAATCTTGGGCAATAAAAGAGTGTACTGATCATATTGAAATCTCCTTTCAATTTACCCAGACCAAGGGCTACCCGTTTGAAGCCATCGAGCGAAGTTTAACGGCGTTCATCGCTTGGTCGGAATCTTTAACCAATAAAAAGCTTGAAATTATTCGCGTAGACTTTGCCTTTTCTAAACCGGCTCATTCCGAACTTTACGAGAATTTATTTGGCAACAAAATTCAGTATGACGCAGTAGGCAATTGTTTTTATCTTAATAAAAGTGTTTTAAATTACCCATTAATCAGTTCAAATCATTACCTAAAAAAAATAATGAGTGAACGTGCTCAACAGGTGCTGGATAAACTGCAGGTTAAAGACAGTATTGCCCTAAATGTGGAAAAGCTTTTAGAAGAGGATTTAGTAACGTATTGTCAGCAAGAAAAAGTGTGTGATGTTTTGCACATGAGCCGTGCCACCTTGTACCGTAAGTTGCAATTGGAAAATACCTCTTTTTCTGAGTTACTAGAGGCGGCTCGCACCTATTGCAATAACGCGTTAAAAAGAAAGGGGCTTAGCGTAAGCGAAATCTCTACGCAATTAGGGTATCAAGATGTGAGTACTTATTATAAAAAGTTTAAAAACCGTTAGATTTAGTTAATATTTCAAGCCTTATAAAAGCATCTTTCATAGAACCTTTAGTTCTAACAAATTCCGTGTTTTCTGCAGGTGCTGTGTTTTTTCCCTCAAGTTATGTTCAGTTACTTTAATAGTCAAAAAGCGTATTAAAGTTATCGCCAATTGGTTTGAGGCTTCTGGGTCTATCTGTTTAAATAATAATCAGGCAAATGTTTAGTAGGGAGTAGCTTATGCAAGTGGGTGGACTCGGTAGTGCATTTAGTGCCGGACTGGCAGGCATTCAAAAAGGCGAGCAGCAGGTGACTCAGGCGGCTCAAGAAGTGGCATCGGCTAATACTCAAAGACCGGTGCAAGCCACACAAGATTTGGCCAAGTCACTTACCGAAGAAAAAGAAGGGCAGCGACAAGTGGAGGCGTCCGCGAAAGTGGTGGACACCGCTAATCAAACATTAGGCAGTTTGGTAGACATTCAGGTATAGAACGAAAGTGGCACTAAAAAAGAGGTAATTGTGAATATTCAATTTGGCAGCGCCGTATCAGCGTCACAACATAACCCAGCTCAAGGTAGCGAAGCTCGGGTGAATGTGGCTGTGCCCAGCGATGCTGAAAGCACCAGTACCACCAGTTTTACACCGGTTACGGAAATCCAAGAAGCGCCCAACTCTAAACAAGAAGACGTAACCCAAGGGATTGAAGAGCGTCGAGCCACTGACCTGCAACGAAGCCAAAGCAGGCAAGATCAAAGCCAAGGCGAGGGGGCACAACAAGCAGAACAACAGCAGCAAGAGAGGCAAGAGCAAAGAGCAGTAGAAGAATCCCAAGCGGATCAAGCATTACAGGCCCGCCGGCAACAAGATGCAGCCGAGCAACGCCAACTTGAAGCTGAGTTACAGCAGATCCAAAAACTTGCGGAGCGTGATAGAGAAGTGCGTGCCCACGAACAAGCCCATGCAAGTGTCGGGGGTGAGTTTGCTGGCGCCATGAGTATAACCACAGAGCGCGGGCCTGACGGTAAAAATTACGCGGTGTCTGGTGAAGTGTCTATTGATGCTTCTAAGGTTGCCAATGATCCTCAGGCAACTCTTGATAAGTCCCAAGTCATACGCAACGCTGCGTTGGCACCGGCTGACCCATCCAGTCAAGATCGTAGAGTCGCGGCTTTAGCGAATCAAATGGCGGTAGAAGCAAGGGCCGATTTAGAAGTATTAGCCAGAGAAGAGGTAGCGCAAGAAGCACAAGAAAGTGAAGAAAGTAGAGAGCAACAGCAAGCAAAAAAGATGAGTGAAGAAGAGCGCCTAGAAGCGCAAGAAAAGGCGCAAATTGAAGAGCAGCAGAGTCAATCGGTAGCGGAAAGCGTGGCTGCTGAGTTATTAGAACTGAACGAGAAATTAACTCGGGTTCAGGCACAACTGCAGGAAATTAGTCAACTTGACGATAAAGTGAAGGCCGGCGAAAACTTGCTAGACATTGTTACTTAAGGTTTTTGTAGGGTCACACTAAAGCCATGCAACGTGCAGAATACAAAGGCGGTACCGCAACGGGTACCGCCTTTTTTATGTACAGGATGTACGGTCAGGATTTTTGCTCCTGCAAATCCTAGGGACTTGCGTCCATGCAAGCAATGACGTGGTGCCATGGATGGCTAGAAGCGGCGTTTTTCAGGCTAGCACCGTAGGTTGTTATATAGGTATATGGGGAAAGACTGCCAGAGTTGTATCGATAATCACTTATCTAATTTTATCAGTCAGAGTTGTATCGGTAATCAGTATTTTAGTTTCATCAATTAGGGTCTAGCCAGAATGGCACTGCATTAAGCTTTTCCACCATTGATTCCTGTATTTTTACGTTGTTT
>CAJXRF010000012.1 GCA_913058575.1 uncultured Bermanella sp. | reverse complement strand
ACGATTTAATATTCGGCAATAGCCAAAAAAGAAAGGTCACTTCGGTGGCCTTTTTTTATGCCCAGAGATTGACCTGTGTTTTAGAAGGGCAGGCTTTTAATTCTAATGGGTAGTAAAAAATGCTTGGAATTTTTCTTAAACTACTTTTCAGTATTTGAGGTTAGATGGCAAGGGTGTCAGTTACATTAATTAAGCTGATGAGGTATTTTTTGTAGGCATAAAAAAGCCGACATAAATGTCGGCTTTTTACTTGCTAACTTAAAAGCTTATTTAGCTTTTGCTTTAGCAGCTTGACGCTCTTTTTCTTCTTCAATTACTTTATCAGCAACTGAATTAGGGCATGCGTTGTAATGTGAGAATTCCATGGAGAACTGACCACGACCAGAAGTCATAGTACGTAGAGATCCAATGTAACCAAACATTTCAGATAGAGGTACGTCAGCTTTAATACGTACACCAGAACCTGCTGCATCTTGACCAGAGATCATGCCGCGACGACGGTTAAGGTCACCGATAACATCACCTACGTGATCATCTGGAGTGAACACGTCAACTTTCATGATAGGTTCAAGAAGCTGTGCGCCGGCTTTTGGAATTGACTGGCGGAATGCACCACGAGCTGCCAATTCAAATGCGATAGCAGAGGAGTCAACCGCGTGGAAGCCACCATCGTACACTTCAATTTCAACGTCCAATACTGGGAAGCCAGCAAGAACACCGTTATCCATCATGCTGTTGAAACCCTTCTCAATCGCTGGGAAGAATTCTTTAGGAACGTTACCGCCCACTACACTTGATGTGAAGGTGAAGCCAGAACCCTGTTCGCCAGGCTTGATGCGGTAATCGATCTTACCGAACTGACCAGAACCACCAGACTGTTTCTTGTGAGTGTAGGTGTCTTCAACTGGCTGTGTGATGGTTTCACGGTAGGCCACTTGTGGCTCGCCTACTTCAAGGTCAACACCGTAGGTACGCTTAAGAATATCTACTTTGATGTCTAGGTGAAGCTCGCCCATGCCGCGTAAAATCGTTTGGCTGGTTTCTTCGTCAGTGTGAACCAAGAAAGTAGGATCTTCAGCAACCATTTTACCGATCGCGATGCCCATTTTCTCAGCGCCGCCTTTATCTTTAGGTGTTACAGAGATAGAGATTACTGGCTCTGGGAAGACCATGGCTTCAAGTGTACATTCGTGTTTTGGATCACAAAGAGTGTGACCTGTTTGTACGTTCTTCATACCTACGATCGCGATGATGTCACCGGCTTGAGCTGAATCTAACTCTTTACGCTCGTCGGCTTCCATTTCACACATACGACCTACACGTTCTGTTTTACCAGTGAACGAGTTAAGGATGGTGTCACCCTTTTTAAGAGTACCAGAGTAAACACGAACGAAAGTAAGCGCACCAAAACGGTCATCCATGATCTTAAAGGCAAGAGCGCGGAAAGGTTCGTCAACGGCAACAATGGCTTTTTCGCCTGTTGGCTCGCCCACTTCATCAGTAAGATCCTGAGGGATTACGTCAGTAGGAGACGGTAGGTAATCTACAACCGCATCAAGAATTAACTGGATGCCTTTGTTTTTAAATGCAGAACCACAGTACGTTGGGAAGAACGCTAGCTCGTTAGTACCCTTACGGATACAAGCTTTAATTTGCTCCATGGTAGGCTCTTCGCCTTCCATGTACGCCATCATAAGGTCGTCATCTTGCTCAACGGCTGTTTCGATTAGCTGCTCACGGTACATTTCAACGTCGTCAACCATATCAGCTGGTACGTCGCCTACTACGTAGTTTTCAGGAAGACCAGTGTCATCCCAAACGTAAGATTTGCGAGTCAATAAATCAACAACGCCTACGAAATCGTCTTCTATACCGATTGGCAATACCATTACCAAAGGCTTGGCGGCCAGTACGTTTTCTACCTGGTCAACAACCTTAAGGAAGTCAGCGCCCATACGGTCTAGTTTGTTTACGAAGATGATACGAGAAACGCCCGACTCATCAGCATAACGCCAGTTTGTTTCTGACTGAGGCTCAACACCACCAGAACCACAGAAAACGCCGATGCCGCCATCTAGTACTTTAAGAGAACGATATACTTCAACAGTGAAGTCAACGTGCCCAGGAGTATCGATGATGTTCATGCGATGATCATCCCAGAAGGTAGTGATCGCAGCTGACTGGATGGTAATACCGCGCTCAGCTTCTTGTTCCATGAAATCGGTAGTGGATTCGCCATCGTGTACTTCACCGGTTTTATGGATTTTACCGGTAAGTTTTAGGATACGTTCAGTAGTAGTAGTTTTACCCGCATCAACGTGGGCGAAAATACCAATATTCCTATATTTAGATAAATCTGTCATAACATGCTCGACATTGGAGAGTAAAAATCGCGCACAGTTTAAATGCTTTGGCGACGATATAGAACAAAAAAATACCACTATTGGGCAATGGGTGAAGAAATAGTGCCACTTCGGCCATTCATGTGGGCAAATGGCTCTGTTAAAAGAACATTTGGGCTGCGTCGTTTTCTATATTGGCTAATAAATCGTAATTAATGGCGCATATAGGCTAGTAATATAAAAACACTGGCCCGCCTAGTGTAATTGTGAATTATTGGCCATGCAAAATAGCCGAATTTCAAATAATGAGAACTCTGTGGTGCTTGTCACAGACCCCAAACCCTCATTGCCTCAAAATTGACCTAGGTATGGTGTTGTCTTCGAAAAATTTAACCATGCATGGAGGTGATGAGTGGCAGGTGTGTATATTAAAGGATTTCTATTGGTGGTCTGTGGTTTTGCGTTGCTGGGCTGTAAGCCTGCTTCTCCAGATCAAGACGGCTCCCAAGGTTCCCGTAAGGCCCTGAGTTATGACCATACCTTAAGCCAATCAGAGTTTAATGCCCTAGCAGCCACTGACCAATATATGGTGGCTAACAAGGCTTTATCTAGCATGTATCGCGGCGTAGCGGCTGATGAGTTTTTTGATTTAACCAAAGGTCTAGACAACCCAGTCATCAGCCAAACCAATTTTATCAGCGACCTTCAAACTCAGCTGCAAACCTCCATGAGTTCGGACCAATTGACGGCTGCTTATAATGACACCTTCGGTACCAGCGATAATCCATCTACCGATATAGATGAATCCATTCCGGCCCGTTTTACCAGTTTAGATGATGATCATCCTCATCAGCGTTACATGGCACGCATGCAAAACTACCCCATTAGCCGTGATCAATTTGTTACTTGGATGAGTTATTTCTTAGCGAACACCATTATGTTTTCCCCCGCTCGTGAAATGGAGAGTACAGAGTCACAAGATATTACTCGTGTTTTAGGCTACTTAAAGCTGAGCATAGAAAGCTCAACGCCTATTCGTGATGTGGTGCGGGGTTGGTTGAATAACTTAAGCCGTTGGCGTGTATCGCGCTCCCCTGAAAACCATGCTTTAGAGATGTTTGAATTGTATTTGGGTATATTTAACGACACCCCAGAGGAGCAGCAAAACACTATTAACGGCGGCATTGCCTGTAATAACTGGTATTTAACCGACAATAGTGACGGCTATCAATTGTTGCCAGACCCCACAAGGCCAGATGGTGCAGGTGCTACGGTTCAGGTATTTGGTCAGTATATTAATAGCTGTGATGAATTGTACGATGTGGTGGCAGGGCATGCGTTATTAATACCGCGAGTGACGGAAGTTATCGTGAATTACTTCTTGGATGGATCTTCTTCGGAGACTAAGCAGGCGCTCATTAAAAACATAGTGTCCAGTTCGCCTAGCACGTTTGACGATATTTTCTTGTCGGTGATTTTCTCAAAAAGCTACTTGCTGAGTAGTCAGCGTCCTAAGACCTTTGAGGAAAATGCCTTTGGGTTTTTAAACTCAATGCATTACACGCCTAGGGCAGATCGCTATCCACTGGATAGGGCCGTATTGCGTCGAGTTTGGGACTCTAGCAATAACAGCCTTCCTGTTGCAGTACATAATATGGGATGGGCGGCCATGGATTATAAGATTGGCCGTACGCCATTTTTACCTATGGATGTATTAAGCTTTGCTACCTATCACAAGGGGATTCGTGAATATATATTTCTAAATCATCTGGCTTATGATGGGCGGCGTCACCCTAAAGCCGAAGACTTTACCGAGGCAGAAGTTGCTAGAGAGCCTCCTTTTGCTATTCATAATGGTGCCTTTTATGTTGCTGGCACTGAAAACCTGAAGCCAGAGCTTGAGAGTTTAACTGCTCCTGAGTTTATCGATCTAATATTTATGACAGCATTAGGGCGCCGCGCAAATGCGGAAGAGCAGGAAGCATGGCTTGCAGAAGGTTTACGTCGTACTTATGTAACGGATAAGGAAGGGGTTTATCAGCTAACGAAAACCAATGGTGATGCAGAATGGGAATACTTTACCGATGACTTCGCAAGAGTAATGCTCGACTACATCTCTCGCTTACCTGAATTCTACTACTACCGCGCCGTTGGCCAATAAGGAGGTACATCATGCAAAGACGTAATTTTTTAAAGTTAGCCTCTGCCATGGCAGCAACACGAGTAGTTCCAGTGGGGTTTGGTATGGGGGCTTTGGCGCAGCGCGCTTATGCGGCTAGCCCTAACTACAGCTCGGTGACCGTGCAAACCCCGGCTTTAATGCCACAGGTAATTAATATATTTATGTATGGTGGTGCGTCTGAGTTGGCCGGTAACCTCAGTAATATGCTGGATATCAACATGAACTCCATGAATGATTATTCGGCCAATAGTGCATTTGGTTCAGGAATTTTATTGCCTGCCGAGGACAATGATCCTGCCCTTAGAAATAACGGCGGTCAAATCACCGCAAATGGTTTATGGAAGCGCGCGGGCGGCACGCATATGGAAGATATGTTGAGTGCGGGCGATATGAGTATTTACCGCACGCTTTATAAACAAAAAAGCCCAACGCGCTCCCACCGTGAAAGTATTTTCATGTCTCATAAGGGAACCTTGGATATTGAAGGTTCACCAGGTATTGGCTCACGTTTAGCCCTAATGATGACCCAGCATGAAAGTAGTTATACGGGTGCTCCTTTAGCGGATGGCACAACCTTGGGTAGCCTATCTGAATTAACCTTGCCGTTTGTGTCGTTTGAGGGGGACAGTCAAACCTTCGCTTTGGATCCTGAAAATAACCTGCCCTTGTATTTGCGCGGCCTAACCATGGATGATCAGTTTAATAATCCATATACGCGAAGTGGTAGCACCGTAGGTGATTCTGAGGAAGCCATTAGTAATTTATTACAATCTCGCTTGCAGAAAATAAGCGCCAGTCGTAGTCAGCACTCTAAGGCTTGGGATGGCTTTGATAAGCGTGAAGAGCTATCTCAGCGCATGGCTGATTTAGGAAGTTTACTTGAGGCTGATTTACCAGAAGGGGTGGAGTATCCAAATACCAGTTTTGCACGCCAATTACGCTCAGCTGTGACGTTGGCTATCCATAATCCTCAAACCTTATACATGGCAGTAGGTACTCCAGGTTTAGGCGGCTGGGATGATCACAATAATGGTGTTGACGAGTATCCAGATAGAATGAATGAGTTGATGGAGGCTGTTAAGGTGGCCATGGCTCATATTAAGGCGTCAGCGGGTGTTGCGCAGACGCTTACCGGTAATACCCGTACCCGTAGTGATAACATCGTTATTAATGTGTTTGGTGACTTTGGGCGCCTGGTTAACTTAAATGGCTCAGGTGGTTGGGATCATGCCAATAACCAGAATTTGTATACTTTTGGTGGGGCGGGTGTGCGTCCAACCAAAGAGACGGCGGCATTAGGAAGTGTGGTGGGAACGACTCACCGTGAAGGCACTAGTAAAACTAACAATCAATATACAGTGCCCGATACGGATTCGCCTACATGGGAGCCCATGAGTGTCGCATCGTCTATTTACGGATATTTTGGGGCTACGAACTCACCCATATTAACGGCGACACCGATTATTAACCCTGAGGGTGATGTCCGCTTAGAAGACCTGCTTTAATCCGCCAATAAAAAAGGGGTGATTAACAGTTTTAAGCTGCTAATTACCCCTTTTTTATTAATCGAATCCCTTACCGAAATCAATTACTGCAAATATGGCATCGTCATTACTGACGACCGCATCTTGATACTCTCGATAGTAATACGCCAGCCTAAAATCTATGGATCCTTTCTTGCTGGTTTTATATTGAAGTTTCGCACCTAGGGTGACGCTTAACATGTCGGCTAAGCGAATATCTGCTGAGGCATGGCTTGGGAAGTTAGCAGCTGTTTCTTCGTAGCTGGAAACACCGTCATAAGCTAGAGTTCTTGTATAGAAGTTAGCCGCTTGTTGGCTGTATATTCGTGCAAAGGGCTCTAGTTTGTGATTTTCAAAAACGGGAAATCCATAAGAGCCTTCTAGGGTGTGGGAATTTAAATCCCAGCTATCAGTGTGGTAGCGATAGGTGAGGCCTAGGTGGTGTCCTGTTTTGGGTAGCTCGTGCTTAATTTTACTATATAAGATAAAGCGTTCTCGGCTATCAGGCCTATGTTCGTATGTGACTCCGCTTAATAGCTCTATATCGTTTTCATCGGCCACGCTAATGACTTTATATGGATCTGTGTGATAACCAAGAGATTGGCTGTAGGTGAAGTTCAGCATGCCCACAGTGCGCTTATTGATGATGCGACTAATGCCGAAAAGTAAGTCGTAAGAGTTTTTGTGGCCCGTGCCATTCATGGCGCCAACACTGGATTGGGTGAGAGGTACTGGGGTTTGCTCGCTGCTACGACTTACTTTATCTGATGCGGTGCTGCCACCAATGGTGTAGGTGAGTGCTCGGTCTTCAGAGTCTATTTCTAGGGCTAGGCTGCCCCCTACGGAAGTATAATCCCCTTCTACAGACACATGGGCACCAGCTTTTGTTCGTATGAGGCGCTCCCATTCATGGCCCCAAATGGTGTCTATGGCTAGGCGTGTATCATCAAACGGCGCTGTACCACCTGCACTTTCGGAGGCTGAAATACTTCCCCCAGAGGCACCGCCCACAGTGACGGAGTCTGATCCGGGAAGGGCGCCAGTAGGTGTGGCCCCGCTTAATGTGTCAAAAACTAAACCGAGTTTGATACTGTCTTTATCGCTAAGGTTACCACTGATCATGGCCATATAAGTATCAACGCTTATATAGTTGGGTTCGTTGTAATGTAGGTAGCCCACATCCACTTCCCACTTATTATAAAGTTCGCCGCTGCCTTTCTGTTCGCTATGCGCTTCATGGGCCAATAAAGCAGAAGTGGCAATAGCCAGTTTTTGAGTGATCTTGTTATTAGTTACAGCCACAGCCGCCACCTCCTACGCTTGCGCCACCTGTGGAGCCTTCTTTGCTAAAATAAATGTGGTCATCTACATATTGATCAATCGGGTCGCCTTTAAGGCTCATTTCCTTTTTGGCCAAAATGCCTTTTTGCCATGGTTTAACGTCTTCAACCGTAAACATCGGCTCTAAAACTGAGCATGCTGACAGTTGGCTTAGCAATAATATTGATAAGGTTGTAAAGAGTGTTGTGCGCATGGCGTTAATGATTCTCTGTGTTGAATTGAGAGGCTGACCGACTATATCACGGCCCTCAGTCATATCGATTGGCGCTGCTCGTCAAAAATGAAAAAGGTGATGCAGCTCACACTGAGAGGATAGTGAGCCTTAACTTATTGGTATTTCTACCCAGTATTTGCTTTGTAAATGCTAAATATGGGAGGTTGTAGAATTGTATTTGTTTACTTATTAAACAGGTAGGGGTCTTTGGCTGTTCTTGCCGATGCTCTAAATGGCAGTAATTCTTATCTGTACAAATATTCAACACGCCGGCTTTGAGGCCGCATAATGACTGGCTTCTGAGGGTTGGTTATTTCTTGACAGGTTGACGATTGCACCATATAATTCGCGTCCCTTGAAAAAGGGATAGCGGATTTATGTCTTATTTTCGGAGTCTTTAAATGCAAAACCAGAAGATTCGTATTCGGCTGAAGGCTTTTGACCATCGCCTGATCGACCAGTCTACGCAAGAAATCGTGGAAACGGCTAAGCGTACCGGTGCTCAGGTTCGTGGTCCTATACCGCTGCCCACACGCAAAGAGCGTTTAACTATATTGGTATCTCCACACGTGAACAAAGATGCACGTGATCAATATGAAATACGTACACACAAGCGCATGCTCGACATCGTTGAGCCAACTGAAAAGACAGTTGATGCGCTAATGAAGTTAGACCTAGCTGCGGGTGTTGAAGTTCAAATTAGCCTTGGTTAATTGTTAGAACTTTTTTACATTTCACAGCTGATCTAGCATCAGTGTAACGCTTTGTTGGGCGGCCATAGTGGGTATTCAGCCCCGTACACAAGAGGTATTAAAATGGCACTTGGATTAGTAGGTAAAAAAGCGGGTATGACTCGCGTATTTACTGAAGAGGGCACATCTGTACCAGTGACTGTTATTGAAATTACACCTAACCGTGTATCTCAAATTAAAACAACAGAAACTGATGGTTACAATGCTGTGCAAGTAACTGCTGGCGCGAAGAAAGCCTCACGGGTTTCTAAAGCGGCTGCTGGTCACTTTGCAAAAGCAAATGTAGTGGCAGGTGATAGCTTGTTAGAATTCCGCACTGAAGAAGTAGCGGACTTGAAAGCTGGTGATGAATTAACTGTTGAACGCTTTGAAGCGGGTCAAAAAGTTGATGTTACTGGTACTTCAAAAGGTAAAGGTTTCCAAGGTGGTATCAAGCGCTGGAATTTCACCATGCAAGATGCGACTCACGGTAACTCTCTTTCTCACCGTTCAAACGGTTCTATTGGTCAATGTCAAACTCCAGGTCGAGTTTGGAAAGGCAAGAAAATGTCTGGCCACATGGGTGCTGAACGCGTGACAACTCAAAATCTTGAGGTTGTACGTGTAGATGCAGAGAGTAACTTGATTCTGGTTAAAGGTGCGCTTCCGGGCTGCACTGGTGGTCAATTGATCATCACACCAGCCGTTAAGCTACGCGGATAAGGGGAGTAACTTATGGATATTAATGTTCAAGGTGGTTCCACCGTTTCTCTATCTGATGCTGCTTTTGCTCGTGAATATAACGAAGCTCTAGTACACCAGTTAGTTACAGCTTACTTAGCTGGCGCGCGTCAGGGTTCTAAAGCCCAAAAGACTCGTGCTGACGTAAGTGGTGGTGGTGCTAAACCATGGCGTCAAAAAGGTACAGGCCGAGCGCGTGCTGGTACTAGTCGTGGTCCAATCTGGCGTTCAGGTGGTGTGACTTTCGCAGCACGTCCACGTGATTACAGTCAGAAACTAAACAAAAAGATGTATCGCGCTGCGATGCAGGCAATCTGGTCTGAACTAGTGCGTCAAGATCGTTTAGTGGTTGTTGATAGCTTTGAAGTGAGTGATCACAAAACTAAAGCTTTCAGTGCTAAATTATCTGAAATGGATCTACCAAACGTTCTTATTGTTGATGATGAAATCAACAAGAATGTTTACCTAGCTTCTCGTAACCTACCTGGTGTAGCTGTTGCGCAAGCGGATGGTGTTGATCCTGTTAGCCTAGTTTCTTTCGATAAGGTGTTGGTAACTGTTGCCGCGCTTAAGAAAGTAGAGGAGATGTTAGGATGAACCAAGAGCGTATCTACAAGGTTATACTTGGACCTCACATTTCTGAAAAAGCAACAGTAGTCGCTGACAAAGACGGTCAATTCGTTTTTCGTGTAGCACCTGATGCCACTAAGCCAGAAATCAAAGCAGCCGTTGAGCACTTGTTCGAAGTTAAAGTTCGAAATGTACAAGTACTTAACATTAAAGGTAAAACCAAGCGTACAGCGCGTGGCATGGGTAAGAAGAACGATGTGCGTAAAGCATATGTTCGTCTAGCCGACGGTCACGACATTGACTTCGCTGACGTCGAATAAGGGGTAGTTAAGATGGCATTATTAAAAACCAAGCCAACTTCTGCTGGACGCCGTCACCTAGTTAAGGTTGTGCACGCAGATCTTCACAAAGGTCGTCCGCACTCTGCATTGACAGAGAAGCAAAGTAAGTCTGGTGGTCGTAACAACAACGGTCGCATTACGACTCGTCACGTTGGTGGCGGTCATAAACAGCTTTACCGTATGATCGACTTTAAACGCAATAAAGATGGTATCCCAGCGAAAGTTGAACGCTTGGAATACGATCCTAACCGTAGCGCTAACATTGCATTAGTATGTTATGCCGACGGTGAGCGTCGTTACATTCTTGCCGCTAAAGGCATGCAAGCAGGTGATCAGATTATTTCTGGTGAAACTGCGCCTATCAAAGTAGGTAGCACTATGACTGTACGTCATATGCCTCTTGGTAGTGTGATCCACAACATCGAGCTTAAGCCAGGTAAAGGCGGTCAAATTGCCCGTTCAGCCGGTACTTCTGCTCAGTTGATCGCAAAAGAAGGTGCTTACGTGACCTTGCGTCTTCGCTCTGGCGAAATGCGTAAAGTACTTGCTGATTGTCGCGCTACTCTAGGCGAAGTAAGTAACTCAGAACACAGCCTACGTCAATTAGGTAAAGCGGGCGCAACTCGCTGGCGTGGTGTTCGTCCTACTGTTCGTGGTGTAGCTATGAACCCAGTTGATCACCCACACGGTGGTGGTGAAGGTCGTACCTCTGGTGGCCGTCATCCTGTAACGCCTTGGGGCGTTCCAACTAAGGGCTACAAAACTCGTAAGAATAAGCGTACAGACAAGATGATTGTCCGTCGTCGTTCTAAATAACGGATAGGGTGACTTAGATGCCACGTTCATTGAAAAAAGGTCCTTTCGTTGATCATCACTTGATGGCCAAAGTTGAGACCGCTATAGAAAAGGGTGATCGCAAGCCAATTAAAACTTGGTCTCGCAGATCTACAATTTTTCCTGAGTTTGTAGGATTGACCATCGCTGTACATAACGGACGTCAACACGTTCCTGTTATGGTTAGCGAAGAAATGGTAGGGCACAAGTTAGGCGAATTCGCCGGAACTCGTACCTACAAAGGTCACGCTGCAGATAAAAAGGCCAAGAGGTAATCGGAATGGAAACAGTCGCTAAGCTAAAAGGCGCTCATATTTCTGCTCAGAAAGCTCGTTTGGTCGCCGATCAAATTCGCGGTTTATCAGTAGCAGACGCTTTAAACATTTTGTCTTTCAGCCCTAAAAAGGGTGCAGATTTAATCAAGAAAGTTCTTGAATCTGCGATCGCTAACGCCGAGCACAATGATGGTGCCGACGTTGATGAGCTGAAAGTGTCCACCGTCTTTGTTGACGAAGGTATGACTATGAAGCGTATTCGCCCTCGTGCGAAAGGTCGCGCGGATCGCATTTTGAAGCGTTCTTGTCATATCACCGTTAAGGTTGCAGAGGTCTAGGTCATGGGTCAGAAAGTACATCCAACGGGCATACGCCTGGGCATTACCAAAGATCACAACTCTGTTTGGTATGCAGGAAAAGACAAATACGCAGATCAACTGCTAACAGATATCAAGGTTCGTGCTCTTATTGAGAAGCGTCTTGTTAAAGCATCTGTAAGTAAAGTTGTAATTGAGCGTCCAGCTCAGACTGCAAAAGTTACTATTCACACAGCCCGTCCAGGTATCGTGATTGGTAAGAAAGGTGAAGACGTAGATAAGTTACGTAAAGACGTATCTGAAATGATGGGTGTTCCTGTCCACGTTAACATCGAAGAAATTCGCAAGCCGGATCTAGATGCAAAATTGGTAGGCCAGTCAGTTGCCAGCCAGTTAGAGCGTCGAGTGATGTTCCGTCGTGCCATGAAGCGTGCAGTTCAAAATGCAATGCGTTCTGGTGCTGAAGGTATCAAGATTCAAGTTGGCGGTCGTTTAGGCGGTGCAGAAATTGCTCGTTCTGAGTGGTATCGTGAAGGTCGTGTACCTTTGCACACTCTACGTGCAGATATCGATTACGCTACCTATGAAGCTCACACAACTTACGGTGTTATCGGCATCAAAGTGTGGATCTTCAAGGGTGAAATTCTTGGTGGCATCGATGAAGTTCGTGCCCGCGCTAAAAGCGGCGGTGCTAAAAAGCAGCGCAAAGCTAAGTAAGGGAGGCGTAAAAGATGTTACAACCTAAACGCACTAAATTCCGTAAGATGATGAAAGGCCGTAACCGCGGTCTTGCAAAAGGCAGCAGCGTTAGCTTTGGCGAGTTTGGCCTTAAAGCTACCGGTCGTGGCCGCATCACAGCACGTCAAATTGAATCGGCTCGTCGTGCGATGAACCGTAAAATTAAACGTGGCGGTAAAATCTGGATTCGTATCTTCCCAGACAAGCCGATTACCAGCAAACCTCTTGAGGTTCGTCAGGGTAAAGGTAAGGGTAATGTTGAGTACTGGGTTTGCCAGATTCAGCCAGGTCGTGTCCTTTATGAAATGGAAGGGGTTTCGGAAGAGATTGCTCGTGAAGCGTTCGCGCTTGCAGCGGCTAAACTTCCAATCGCCACTACCTTTGTTACTCGGACGGTGATGTGATGAACGTACAAGACTTACGTGAAAAATCAGTCGATGAGCTTGGATCCGAGCTTAAAGATTTGTTAGCGGACCAATTTAAATACCGCATGCAGAAAGCCACTGGCCAACTAGGTCAGACGCATCTTCAGAAAGAGGTGCGCCGCGATATCGCGCGCGTTAAAACCATCATTCAACAGAAGGCGGGTGAATAATCATGGCTGAAGCGATTGTACGCACTCTGCAAGGTAAGGTCGTTAGCGACAAAATGGACAAAACTATTACTGTTATGATTGAGCGTCGCGTAAAGCACCCAATCTACGGTAAATTTGTTAAACGCTCCACTAAGCTGCACGCGCATGACGAGCAAAACGAATGTGTTCTCGGCGATACCGTGACTGTTCGTGAATGTCGTCCTCTTTCTAAGTCCAAATCTTGGATGTTAGTAAGTGTCGACACACGTGCAACCAAGGTGTAAGCCCAGGAATTATAGGAGCTATAGACCATGATTCAAACACAATCAATGCTTGAAGTTGCTGATAACAGCGGCGCAAAGCGCGTAATGTGTATTAAAGTACTTGGCGGTTCACACCGTCGTTACGCGCGTGTAGGCGATCTTATTAAAGTTACTGTTAAGGAAGCAATTCCGCGCGGTAAAGTTAAAAAGGGTCAAGTGCTAGACGCAGTTGTTGTTCGCACCCGTTCTGGTGTTCGTCGTCAAGATGGATCTTTGATCAAATTTGACACAAACGCTGCGGTATTGCTGAACGCAAGCCAAGCACCAATCGGTACTCGTATCTTCGGGCCTGTGACTCGTGAACTTCGTAATGAGAAGTTCATGAAGATTGTATCACTCGCTCCTGAAGTACTTTAGGAGACTGAAAATGAAAAAAATTCGTCGTGAAGATGAAGTAGTTGTTATCTCTGGTAAAGACAAAGGAAAGCGCGGCAAAGTAAACGCCGTTCTTCCTGACGGTCGTTTGATCGTTGCCGGTGTTAACATGATTAAGAAACACCAGAAGCCAAATCCTTACTTAGGTCAGCCTGGTGGCATCGTTGAAAAAGAAGCCGGTATTCAAGCTTCTAACGTTGCTATCTTTAATTCTAAGTCTGGTAAAGCAGACCGAGTTGGTTTCCAGATTCTTGAAGACGGCAAAAAAGTCCGTGTTTTCAAGTCTTCTGGCGATCAACTAGACGCATAAGGGTGCCACTATGTCTCGTTTAAAAACGTTATATAAAAGCGAAGTGGTAGCCAAGCTGCAAGAAGAATTTGGCTACGACAACGTAATGCAAGTGCCTAAAGTCACTAAAATCACCCTAAACATGGGTGTTGGTGAAGGCATTGGCGACAAAAAACAAGTTGATTCTGCTGTTAAAGACCTAGAGCTTTTATCTGGTCAGAAAGTAGTAATCACTAAAGCTCGTAAATCAGTAGCCGGCTTTAAAGTTCGTGAAGGCTGGCCAATCGGTTGTAAAGTGACTCTTCGTGCAGATCGCATGTGGGAATTCATGGACCGTTTGGTTGATATTGCCATTCCACGTATTCGTGACTTCCGTGGCCTGAACGGTAACTCGTTCGACGGTCGTGGTAACTACAGCATGGGCGTGAAAGAACAGATCATATTCCCTGAAATCGAATACGATAAAGTGGATAAGATTCGTGGTCTTGACATCACGGTTACTACTACTGCACCTACAAACGATGAAGGTCGTGCGCTGTTAAAAGCGTTGAACTTCCCGTTTCGTAAATAAGGAGTAGCACTATGGCTAAAGTTTCGATGAAACAGCGCGAGCTGAAGCGCGAAAAATTAGTGGCTAAATTCGCTGAAAAGCGTGAAGCAATCATGGCAATTATCAAAAACCCTGCATCTTCTGAAGAAGATGTATGGGCTGCGCAAATGGCGCTACAGAAATTGCCACGCGATTCTTCAAAGAGCCGCTTAAGAAGTCGTTGTCAAATGACGGGTCGCCCACACGGCGTATACCGTAAGTTCAAACTTTCTCGCATTATGATTCGCGAGCAAGGTATGGCAGGCAACATCCCAGGTCTTAAAAAGGCCAGTTGGTAAGCAATTCCTTCCGGGTCTTGGTTGTTTCAACCAGGACTCAGGGGTAGCTGCACAACAGAGAGGTTAAAGCATGAGTATGCAAGATACTTTGGCGGATATGTTAACTCGTATTCGCAATGCGCAGGGCGCTGGTAAAGCCACTGTTGCAATGCCTTCATCAAAAGTGAAGGCGTCAGTAGCTGAAGTTCTAAAGAGCGAAGGTTACATAGCAGATTTTGCGGTTGACGAAAACGTTAAACCGACATTAAGCATCGACCTTAAGTACTACGAAGGTAAGCCTGTAATTGAACGCCTAGAACGCGTTTCACGTCCAGGTCTTCGTACATACAAGAGTTCGACTGAGTTGCCTAAAGTTGAAGCGGGTCTTGGCATTGCCATTATCTCCACTTCAAAAGGCATCATGACCGATCGTGCTGCCCGTGCCGCTGGCATTGGTGGTGAAGTGATCTGCACGGTATTCTAAGAGGAGTTTAAGATGTCACGTATAGCTAAAGCTCCTGTTACTTTGCCAGCTGGCGTAGAAGTTAAACTTTCTGACGCTCAGATCACTGTTAAAGGTAAGCAAGGTTCTATTGATTTAGATCTAAATTCTCTTGTTGCAGTTAAACAAGAAGATAACGTTTTGACTTTCGCACCTGTTACAGGTGACAAAAAGTCTAACGCAATGGCGGGCACGTTCCGCTCGCTCGTTAACAACATGGTTACAGGTGTTGTAAAAGGGTATGAAAAGAAGCTAATTTTGCAAGGTGTTGGTTACCGTGCAAAAACTTCTGGAAATACGCTTAACCTAACTCTAGGTTTCTCGCACCCTATTGACTATGTACTTCCTGAAGGCGTAAAAGCCGCGACCCCTAGCCAAACCGAGATTGTTATCTCCGGTGTGGACAAGCAAAAAGTAGGTCAAGTCGCTGCGGAAATTCGCGGATACCGTCCACCAGAGCCTTATAAAGGCAAAGGTGTTCGTTACTCTGACGAAAATGTACGTCGTAAAGAAGCTAAGAAGAAATAGGGCCAGATTATGAACGAGAAGAAAGTAGCACGAGTTCGTCGTGCTCGTCGCTCTCGCGTCAAAATGCGCGAGTTAGGTGCGACCCGTTTGTGTGTAAATCGTACTCCACGTCACATTTACGCCCAGATTATTTCGTCCGATGGTGCTCAGATTTTAGCTACCGCCTCTACTGTAGAGAAAGATCTACGTGAAGGTAAAACTGGTAACGCTGAAGCAGCTGCAAAAGTAGGTTCACTTATTGCTGAACGTGCTATTGCTAAAGGCATCACTAAAGTAGCTTTTGATCGCTCTGGTTTTAAATACCACGGTCGTTTGAAAGCTTTGGCTGATGCAGCTCGCGAAGGCGGCTTGGAATTCTAAGGGGCGCTATCATGGCAAAAGAACGTGTAGAACGTAAAGACAACGACGATGGCCTACAAGAAAAACTTGTACAGGTTAATCGTGTTGCAAAAGTTGTAAAAGGTGGTCGTATCTTCGGTTTCACAGCATTGACTGTTGTGGGCGATGGTAAAGGCCGTGTAGGTTTTGGTCGTGGTAAAGCACGCGAAGTTCCAACTGCTATTCAAAAAGCAATGGACAACGCGAAGCGTAACATGATCAGTGTTGCTCTAGACGGCGACACTTTGCAGTACCCAGTTAAAGCCCGTCATGGTGCTTCTAAGGTGTACATGCAGCCTGCTTCACAAGGTACAGGTATCATTGCCGGTGGTGCAATGCGTGCAGTGCTAGAGCTTGTGGGTGTTCATAACGTGTTAGCGAAGTGTTACGGTTCTACCAATCCGGTGAACGTAGTACGTGCTACTGTTAATGGTCTTCGCGAAATGCGTAGCCCTGAACACGTAGCTGCCAAGCGCGGAAAATCTGTAGAAGACATTCTGGGGTAATCCGACATGGCTAAAGTTAAAGTAACACTTACACGCAGTACTATTGGCAAGCTACCGAAGCACGTTGCTTCGGTTAAAGGCTTGGGTTTACGTCGCATTGGCCACACAGTGGAACTTGAAGACACACCGGCAGTACGCGGTATGATCAACAAAGTTCACTACATGGTGAAAGTGGAGGCCGAGTAATATGAAACTTAATACTCTTAGCCCAGCACCTGGTTCACGTCCTAGCGGTAAACGCGTAGGCCGTGGTATCGGTAGTGGCTTGGGCAAGACCTGTGGCCGTGGTCACAAAGGTCAAAAATCTCGTTCTGGCGGTAAAGTTAAGCCAGGTTTCGAGGGTGGTCAGATGCCTTTACAGCGTCGTCTACCTAAGTTTGGTTTCACATCTCGTCAAGCCCAATATGTTGCTGAAATTCGTTTAAACGAATTGACTGCAGCGGGTGCTGACGTTGTTGATCTGGACGCATTGAAAAAAGCCGATATCATCGGTGACAAAATCAAGCGTGCACGCGTGATTCTATCTGGCGAAATCAATAAAGCCGTTACCGTTAAAGGTCTTAAAGTGACCAAAGGTGCACGTGCAGCAATTGAAGCAGCCGGCGGTAAAATAGAAGAATAAGGACCATTTAGATGGCTAAGCAAGGCTCACTACCAACAGGTAAGGCACCGAATGCAGGACTGGGTGAACTTTGGTCTCGACTAAAGTTTGTTCTGATTGCGATTGTTGTGTATCGAATAGGTGCGCACATTCCGGTACCTGGAATAAACCCTGATCGTTTAGCTGCATTATTTGAACAGAACCAAGGGACCATCCTGAGCATGTTTAACATGTTCTCAGGGGGGGCTCTTGAGCGTATGTCCATTTTTGCACTAGGCATCATGCCGTACATATCTGCCTCTATTATTATGCAGCTATTGACGGCGGTGAGCCCGCAGCTAGAAGCCCTCAAGAAAGAGGGCGAAGCTGGCCGTCGTAAAATCAGTCAATATACCCGCTACGGCACTGTGCTGTTGGCGTTGGTTCAGGCCTTCGGTGTTTCCGCAGGTCTGGCCAGTCAGGGTATATCATTTGACGCATCTCCACTGTATTACTTGACTGCTGTTTCTACATTCGTTTGTGGTGCGGTATTCCTTATGTGGTTAGGTGAGCAAGTGACAGAGCGAGGTATCGGTAACGGTATCTCCTTGCTGATTTTTGCCGGTATCGTTGCAGGCTTGCCTGGTGCCATCGGTCAATCTTTTGAATCTGCCCGTCAAGGCGATACCAACATCATTTTGTTGTTGGCCATTGCATTGCTTGCAGTATTGATTGTTGCGTTTGTTGTTTTCGTTGAACGAGGCCAACGTCGCATCGCGATCAATTACGCTAAGCGTCAGCAGGGACGTAAAGTCTTTGCAGCTCAAAGCAGCCATTTACCATTAAAAATCAATATGGCAGGTGTGATTCCACCTATCTTTGCTTCTTCTATTCTTTTGTTTCCAGGTTCAATGGGACAATGGTTTGGTCGTACTGAAGGTATGGAATGGTTACAAGATGTGTCTTTGGCGCTTGCGCCTAGCCAGCCTTTGTACCTAATTTTGTTCTCTGCAGCGGTAATTTTCTTTTGTTATTTCTATACAGCCTTGATGTTTAACAGCAAGGATATATCGGAAAACCTTAAGAAGTCTGGAGCATTTATTCCAGGTATCCGTCCAGGTGTGCAAACCGCCCAGTATGTTGATGGTGTTTTAGGCCGTTTAACTTTGTTTGGCGCTTTATATATAACTGCTGTATCATTGCTGCCCCAATTCTTGGTGGTAGCGGCCGACGTGCCCTTCTACTTTGGTGGAACCTCATTACTGATTGTAGTGGTGGTAGTCATGGACTTTATGTCGCAAGTGCAATCTCATCTGATGTCTCATCAGTACGATAGCCTTATGAAAAAGTCTAACTTGAAAGGTATTGGCGGCGGTTTGGTACGCTAATAACTGGAGACTTTCGATGAAAGTACGCGCTTCAGTAAAGAAAATCTGCCGTAATTGCAAAGTTATTCGTCGCAATGGCAGTGTGCGTGTGATCTGTGAATCAGATCCTAAGCATAAACAACGTCAAGGTTAATCCTTAGAACGTTGCTATGGGGGATAGGCTTAATCGATCAGAGTGTTAATTCTGGTCGAGGATTGCTACAGTGCCTATCCAGATTAAAGCACTAACACGCTTAATGCGTGATGGGGTGAATAATGGCTCGTATAGCCGGTGTAAACATTCCTGACAACAAACATGCAGTCATCTCTTTGACTTATGTTTTCGGTGTCGGCTTGCCAACTGCAAAACTTATATGTAAAGCAGTGGGTATTGAAGAATCAACTAAAATCTCTGATCTTTCTAACGACCAGTTAGATGAGATCCGTGCCGAAGTTGGCAAATTTACGGTAGAAGGTGATCTACGTCGTGAAGTATCTATGAGCATCAAGCGATTGATGGATCTAGGTTGCTATCGCGGTATTCGTCACCGTCGCAGTTTGCCTCTACGTGGTCAGCGCACTAAGACAAACGCGCGTACCCGTAAGGGTCCACGTAAGCCAATTAAGCGCTAAGGCAGGGTTGATTTATGGCAAAGCCACAACGTAACGTTAAGAAGAAAATTAAAAAGACCGTCGTAGACGGCATGGCGCACATCCACGCGTCATTTAACAACACTATTGTAACTATTACTGATCGTCAGGGTAACGCGCTTTCTTGGGCAACTGCCGGTGGTTCTGGTTTCCGTGGTTCTCGTAAGAGTACTCCTTTCGCTGCACAGGTTGCTGCGGAACGCGCAGGTGAAGCTGCTAAAGAGTACGGCTTGAAGAACTTGGATGTTGAGGTCAAAGGCCCAGGTCCAGGTCGTGAATCAGCCGTACGTGCATTAAATGCATGTGGCTTTAAGATTGGCAATATTACCGATGTGACGCCTATTCCTCACAACGGTTGCCGTCCACCTAAGAAACGTCGCGTTTAAGGAGACAGAACTATGGCTCGTTATATTGGTCCTAAGTGTAAGCTGTCTCGTCGTGAAGGTACTGACCTTTTCTTGAAGAGCGGCGTTCGTGCACTAGACTCAAAGTGTAAAATTGAAACCAAACCAGGTATGCACGGCGCAGGTCGCGGTCGTTTATCTGATTACGGTTTACAGCTACGTGAAAAGCAAAAAGTTCGTCGTATTTACGGCATTCTTGAAAAGCAATTCCGTGGATACTATAAAGAAGCCGCTCGAGTTAAAGGCGCAACCGGTGAAAACCTTTTGCAACTTCTTGAAACTCGTTTGGACAACGTTGTTTATCGCATGGGCTTTGGCTCAACTCGCGCTGAATCACGTCAGTTGGTTTCTCACAAAGCAATCGCAGTTAACGGTAAAGTCGTTAACATCGCTTCTTATCAAATTAAGAGCGGTGATGTGGTAGCTATTCGTGAAAAAGCAAAAGCTCAACTACGTATTAAAGGTGCACTAGAACTTGCATCTCAACGTGGTGATCTTGCTTGGATCGATGTAGATTCCAAGAAAATGGAAGGTACGTTCAAAGCAGTTCCTGAGCGTTCTGAGTTATCAGCGGAAATCAACGAGCAGTTGATTGTCGAATTGTACTCTAAGTAATAACGGAGCAGGGGCAGCTATGCAGCGTTCAGTAAATGAATTTCTAACACCACGCCATATACAAGTAGAGCAAATCAGCAATACTCAGGCGAAAGTAACTCTAGAGCCTCTAGAGCGTGGCTTTGGCCACACTTTAGGTGCTGCATTGCGTCGTATTCTGCTTTCTTCTATGCCTGGCGCCGCCATCGTAGAAGTTGAAATCGAAGGTGTTCTTCACGAATACAGCACCATTGAAGGTATCCAGGAAGACGTAATTGAAATCCTGCTTAACTTGAAAGGCGTTGCCGTGCGTTTGCACGAGCGTGAAGAAGCTTATTTGACTCTACACAAGTCTGGTGCTGGTCAGGTGACTGCCGGTGATATTCAGTTGGATCATGGCGTAGATTTAGCCAATCCAGAACACGTTATCGCCAATTTGGCTGATAAAGGTGAGCTGAAGATGACCATTAAGGTCGCGGCAGGTCGTGGTTACGAAACGGTTGAGTCTCGTAATCAAAACCAAGAAGAGACTAAAGCAATTGGCAAATTGCAGTTAGATGCGACATACAGCCCTGTTAAGCGTGTAGCTTACGGTGTTGAGAATGCTCGTGTTGAACAGCGTACTGATTTAGATAAATTGGTCATTGATCTTGAAACCAACGGCACCATTGAAGCAGAAGAAGCGATTCGTCGTTCAGCTACAATTTTGCAACAGCAGCTAGCTGTATTTGTTGACCTTCAGAACGATGCCGAACCTGAGCAGGAAGAAATTGAAGACGAAATTGATCCAATTTTACTTCGCCCTGTTGATGATCTAGAGCTGACTGTACGTTCTGCGAACTGCTTGAAAGCAGAAAACATTTACTACATCGGTGATCTAATTCAGCGCACCGAAGTTGAACTGCTGAAAACCCCTAACTTGGGTAAGAAGTCTCTAACTGAAATTAAAGACGTCTTGGCTTCTCGCGGTTTGTCGCTAGGTATGCACCTTGAAAACTGGCCACCAGCTAGTTTGAAAAAAGATGACAAAGCGCTTGCCTAAGGCAGGTTTGAGGTAAGGAATTAAAAAATGCGCCATCGTAAAAGTGGTCGTCACTTTAACCGAACCAGTTCGCATCGTCAGGCTATGTTTAAGAACATGGCTGTGTCTTTGTTTGAACATGAGATCATCAAAACTACTTTGCCAAAAGCAAAAGAGTTGCGTCGTGTTGCAGAGCCGTTGATTACATTAGCAAAAGAAGATTCTGTTGCTAATCGTCGTCTTGCGTTCTCACGTACTCGCTCTAAAGAAGCGGTAGGTAAGCTGTTTAACGAACTTGGTCCTCGTTACCAAGAACGTACAGGCGGTTACTTGCGTATTCTTAAGTGCGGTTTCCGTGCAGGCGATAACGCTCCAATGGCTTACGTAGAATTGGTAGATCGTCCGGTAGCTGAAGAAGTTGTAGAAGAATCTGAAGATTAATCTGCGCTTTTAAAGCTCATCCCGTAAGGGATATAAAAAGGCACCCTCGGGTGCCTTTTTTATTGGGTGTTTAATAAATACTAGAAAATTAAGTAGTAGAAATAAAGTATGACTGATAAAAATTTAGAGATTAAAGCGTTAACGATAACGGGTTACTTAGAAGGGATTTCTTTTATATTACTATTGGGTTTGGCTATGCCGTTGAGGCACTATCTGCAAATAAACGAGCCAGTAAGATATATCGGCATGGCACATGGCGTGTTGTTTATTGGTTATCTGGTTGTGTTGCTTTCCACGGCTTCTAGAATAAAGTTGCCGTTATGGGCTATGCCTGGAGGCGTGATATCGGCATTGTTGCCATTTGGACCTTTCGTTTTTGACCGCATGCTTAAAAAATCCATAGCCATGCGATCAAATGGTAAAGCCTAGTGTTAGCGTTTTAAGTATTCATCATACTTTTCAATATAATCGTCCATGTTGGCAATTAACATGGATCGATACTGTTCAGTAAAGTATTCAATAGCTTCCACTTTGTTTCTGTCAGCCTCGGCTTTATCATCTGCTGAAGAAGCAACGATGTAGGCATTAAAGCGTGCCGCTGCATATAACAGGCTGGCACTGACCTTTCCTAGGTCGTGCTCTTTAGTTAAATCGTTTGCTACATTAATGAAGGCGTCCGTACGCTTAAAAAAATCTTTATCCAACTGTTCTATTTTCTTTTCTTCAGCCATTATTCTCACCAGTTTGAGTTTATTGGGTATTTGGTTATTTCTTGTCATTAATATAAACAAGAATTTAATTCAGTTTGAGCTTAAAGCATTTTTTTCAGGAAGTGGGCAGTATGGCTGCCTTTCACTTTTGCTACTTGTTCAGGTGTTCCTTCGGCGATTATATTGCCGCCCCCTGAGCCTCCTTCAGGGCCCAAATCGACTACCCAGTCAGCCGTTTTAATCACATCTAAATTATGCTCAATAACAACAATGGTATTTCCGTGATCTCTCAATCGGTGTAATACATTGAGTAACTGTTGAATGTCGTGAAAGTGAAGGCCTGTAGTGGGTTCATCTAATATGTATAGTGTTTGGCCTGTGTCGCGTTTACTTAGTTCTTTGGCAAGTTTAACTCGCTGCGCTTCACCGCCTGATAAGGTGGTGGCATTCTGTCCAAGTCGAACATAGCTTAAGCCTACATCCATTAAAGTTTGCAGCTTTCTAGATAATGCTGGAATTGCCGCAAAATAATCCATGGCATCCTCAACGGTCATGTCGAGCACTTCGTGAATATTTTTTCCCTTGTAGCGAATATCTAGGGTTTCACGGTTATATCGTTTTCCTTGGCACACATCGCAAGGCACGTATACATCGGCTAGAAAATGCATTTCAACTTTTATAACGCCATCACCCTGACAAGCTTCGCAGCGGCCGCCTTTTACGTTAAAGCTAAAGCGTCCAGCTTTATAGCCTCGCGCTCTTGCTTCTTCTGTGCCTGTGAATAAGTCGCGAATGGCGGTGAAAATACCTGTGTAGGTTGCTGGGTTTGATCTAGGTGTGCGGCCTATTGGGCTCTGGTCAATATCAACGCATTTATCAAAATGCTCCATTCCACTTACACTTGTGTGTTTGGCTGGCTTTAATGTGCTGGCTCTGTTTAATTGAGTGGCCGCCAATGGGTATAAGGTTTGATTAATCAGGGTTGATTTACCACTGCCTGATACACCAGTGATACAAGTGAATATGCCCACAGGAATATTAAGTGTCACATCATTGAGGTTGTTGCCACCGGCGCCCGTTAACGTCAGGAATTTATTATCTTTAGCTGTGTTGCGAACTTCAGGAATGGCAATTTTTCGTTTGCCTGTTAAATATTGCCCGGTAATAGATTCTTTGCATTTGGTGATTTTATCTGGCGTACCTGCGTATAAAACATTACCGCCATGAACCCCTGCGCCTGGGCCAATATCAATAATGTAATCACTGGCTCTAATGGCGTCTTCATCGTGTTCGACCACAATGACGGTGTTGCCTAAATCACGCAGGTGTTCAAGGGTTTTTAATAAGCGGTCGTTATCTCTTTGATGTAAACCAATGGAAGGTTCATCTAGGATATACATAACCCCCACTAAACCGGCACCAATTTGGCTGGCCAATCGAATTCGCTGAGCTTCGCCGCCCGAAAGTGTATCGGCGCTTCTATCAAGGCTTAAATAATCTAATCCAACATTGACTAAAAAATTTAGGCGATCTTTTATTTCTTTTAAAATCTTATTGGCGATCTTACCCTTTTTACCCTTTAGCTTTAACTTTCCAAAATATTTCATGGCTGGGCCAATGGGCATGGAAGTAATGTCGGATATTGTGTGATCATCTACAAATACATTTCGCGACGCGGTGTTTAACCGGCTGCCATGACAGGTAGGGCAGGGTTGAACCGAGAGTAATTTAGATAGTTCATCGCGTACCATTGAGCTGTCGGTTTCACGGTAGCGCCTATTTAAGTTGGGAATAATCCCTTCGAAAGGATGCTCTTTAATAACCGTATCGCCACGACTGTTAACGTAATGAAATTTCACGTCATCTTCGCCACTGCCAAATAACACGTATTTTTGGTTTTTCTTACTGAGCTTTTTAAGGGGGGTGTCCATATCAAAGCCATAGTGCTCTGATAGAGAGCAAAGCATTTGATAGTAATAAATTGTGCGTCTGTCCCAGCCGCGAATAGCGCCCTCACCTAAAGTAAGGGTGTCATCAACGATTATTTTGTCAGGGTCAAAGTACTGATCCACACCCAAGCCATCGCAGGTTCCGCACGCGCCGGCTGGGTTATTGAAAGAAAACATACGCGGCTCAAGGTCGCTAATGCTATACCCACAAACCGGGCAGGCAAACTGAGCAGAGAAGAGCATGGTGAGTTTGTCGTCATCCATGCCCATCGCTTTAGCTGTGCCACCGGTTAGCTGCAAAGCAGTTTCAAGTGATTCGGCTAAACGTTGCTGTATGCCGTCTCGTACTTTAATTCGGTCAACGACTACTTCAATATCGTGTTTTTTGTTTTTATCTAAATCAGGCACGTCGTCCATATCTACAACGATACCGTTGATGCGTACACGAACAAAACCTTGGCCACGCAGTTGTTCAAATAAATGTAGGTGTTCGCCTTTTCGGCCCTGAATAACAGGTGCCAAAATCATTAATTTAGTGCCTTCATCTAACGCTATAATTTGGTCAACCATCTGGCTAACACTTTGTGCGTCGAGTACTTCACCGTGATCAGGGCAGCGCGGTTCACCAGCGCGGGCAAACAATAAACGCAAGTAATCATAAATTTCGGTCACCGTGCCAACGGTAGAGCGAGGGTTGTGGCTAGTGGATTTTTGCTCAATGGAAATGGCAGGGCTTAAACCTTCAATGTGATCTACATCAGGTTTTTCCATCATAGATAAAAATTGGCGGGCATAGGTAGATAAACTTTCTACATAACGCCTTTGGCCTTCTGCATAGAGGGTATCGAAAGCCAGTGAAGATTTCCCCGAGCCAGATAAGCCAGTAATAACCACTAGTTTATCGCGGGGAATGTCGAGGTCGATATTTTTAAGATTATGGGTGCGGGCCCCACGCAGAGAAATAGTATCCATAATCACAAGGCGCCAAATATAAAAGCGACATTGTACCTGCTAACGGGGAATTTTGCTTGTGACATAACAGCAATGAACTGTTATGTCAGATGGACAATGAGTGGGCGTTAAATGCTCATCTCATGTTCAGGAAGGTGCTGCTTAGCCCAGTTAATAGCTTGTATTCGATTGCTCACTTCAATCTTCTTGAATAAGTTGTACATGTGAGTTTTAACCGTATGGGTACTCACATTTAAAGACTCAGCAATTTCTGAGTTTTTAGCACCGCTGGCGCTTAGGTTGAGTATTTGTTTTTCGCGCTTAGTGAGCGTGAAGACGCTGGCTGGGGTTTTGGTAGGGGTTTTGCGGTTACTGGTCATGAAGCGAGTCAGTAATTTACGGCTAAACCAAAGCTCACCCTTGGCAATAGATGAAATGCCTTGGCTAATATGGTTGTTACTAGCGGCTTTATAAAAGAAACCGCTTACACCAGGCCATTGTAGAAGCTGCTCATTTTGGCTGCCTTCTTCAAGGTTAATAAAGAACACTTTATTCTCTCTTGGAAGTTGCTCAAGCAATTGAATGCAACGATCGTACTTTAAGCCGGTGGCATCAATGCATAATAAATGATGATCAAGAATACGTTGGTTATCTGTAGGCAGATATGGATCTAGAATTTTACAGTCAATAGTTAGATGCTGTTGCAGGAATCCTAACAATAGAGAATTCTGTATGTTTTTTTGTCCTAGCAGCCATAAGTGTTGGCTTGGTGTGTTGTCCATGTCTAGCCTTCCTTGGAGATAGTCATTATATTTGAGATCTATTGTAGGTGACTGTGTGTGAAATGACACACCTTGGCCACAAATAATGGTCAATTTTGCCAACTTGATCTTCAAAGGTTCTCATTGGTGTAGTAGGTTGCTAAAATGCCGCTCTTTTTGTCTCTGTGATTCGCATGTCACCTCTAGAAAAACGCACAGTTTCCACTTTAGCTCTGATTTATGCCCTTCGAATGTTTGGTTTATTCATGGTACTGCCAGTATTAGCTATTTATGGAAAAGACTACCAAGGTGCCACCGCGACTTTAGTGGGTATCGCCATCGGTGCATACGGATTAACTCAAGCTCTGTTACAGCTGCCGTTTGGGGTCTGGTCGGATCGAATTGGCCGTAAGCCGGTTATTTTAGTGGGCTTGATTCTCTTTACATTGGGCAGTGCTTTGGCAGCCGTGGCTGATGATATTTGGTTGTTAATTTTAGGTCGTGCTCTTCAAGGTGCGGGAGCGGTAGCCAGCACCCTAATGGCCTTAATGACGGACCTGACTCGAGAAGAAAACCGTACCAAAGCCATGGCAAGTATTGGTGCCAGTATTGGGTTGTCGTTTACATTAGCTATGGTGGCAGGTCCTATACTGGCATCTTGGTTGGGATTAAGTGGATTGTTTTACTTAACTGCCGTTTTGTCGGTGGGGGCTATGGTGCTGCTTTATACTTTGGTGCCCACGCCAACCCAGCAAGTACGATCACGAGATGCTAGAGCCTTTGCGCATCAATTAAAAGACGTGGTGATGGACAAACAAATACTGCGTTTAAGTTTCGGAATTTTTGCATTGCATGCTGTATTAGTCGGTACATTTGTAGCGGTACCGGTAGCTTTATTGGAAGCAGGAATGCTGCAGAGTGATCATTGGCAGGTGTATTTACCCGTCATGTTTATTGCTTTTGTCTGCATGGTGCCATTTATCATTGTGGCCGAAAAACGTAAAAAAATGAAAGAGGTGCTACTGCTAGCAGTAGGGCTATTAACACTGGGCACCGCTTCTATGGCCTTGTCGGTTAATAGCTTGCAAGGGCTTATCGGTTCACTTTGGTTATTCTTTTTAGCCTTCAATATATTAGAAGCAAGTCTTCCATCGCTTATTAGCAAGTTTGCTCCAGCAGGTTATAAAGGCAGTGCCATGGGGTTGTACTCTACCAGTCAATTCATGGGGGCATTTGTGGGTGGTGTTCTAGGGGGTTACCTAAGTGAACATGTTTCTTTAGCTGGGGTTTTTTGGGGATTATTGCCCTTGTTACTGGTATGGTTTGCGTTGGTGGCTAGCATGCAACGCCCTAAGCATCTCACCAGCTATATGGTGAATTTGCACGAACAGAATTTAGAGACCTGTTCCGACTTAGAGGACAGGCTTCTAGCACTGCCAGGCGTAGATGAAGTGGTCATTATGCTTAAAGAGCAGGCAGCGTATTTAAAGGTAGACAATAAAACCTTTGATCCTACAAAATTAAAGCAACTGAATATTTAAGTTGCCAATAAACAGCGTAATTATTTAAACATAGCCAATAGGCGGGGAAACATCATGGCTCGAGGCAGTATTAACAAGGTTATTATCATCGGTACTTTAGGGCGCGACCCTGAAATGCGCTTTTTGCCAAATGGCAATGCCGTGTGCAGCATGAGCCTTGCCACTGACGAAGGTTACAAAGATAAAAACACCGGCCAGCAAGTAGATAAAACTGAATGGCACCGTGTTGAAGCCTTTGGTCGTCTGGCTGAAATCATCGGTGAATATCTGAAGAAGGGCAGTAAATGCTATGTTGAAGGCAAGCTGCGCACAGACGAATACGAAAAAGACGGTATTAAGCGTTACAGTACTAAAATAATTGCTAATGAAATGACCATGCTAGATAGTCGCGCCAGCCAAGATGGCGGCATGAATGCAGGTATGACTGGTGGTTATGCTGCTGCCCCACAACAGCAGGCTCGCCCACAGGCGGCACCCATGCAGCAGCAACCAGTTTATGGTCAGCCAGCGCCACAGCAAGCCCCGCAACAGGCACCTTCGCAGCAATATGCCCAGCCTCAGCAAGCACCTGTGGCTCCTTATGGTCAGCCAAAGCAGCCGATGCAACCGATTCAGCAGGCACCTCAGCAAATGCCACAGCAAGCTCCACAAGCTCAGCCAAATAATTCATTTGATGATTTTGATGATGATATTCCGTTCTAATTGGGTTTGAAGCGGTGCAACTGTAAAATACAACAAAGCCCCTTTTTAGGGGCTTTGTTGTATTTAAATTATGTCTTTTTAAGACACTTAAAGGTGCTTTCATAACAAACGGGAAACTTTTAGCACTTTAAGTCGCCTACTCTCTAAGATAGAAAGTAAGTTAAAGAAATGTAAAACAGATTAGCTTTCATTGCGCTGCGGTTGAAAACGGGCACAATAAAAATATTCGTTGAGTTCTGTTGGATTGGGTAAATGAAAAAGAAGCACTTTTTAATTTTGTTAATTTTACTGGTGGGTGTGGGCGCGGCGACTGCGCTTATAAAAACCGCGCCAAAGCCGCAAAAAAAAGTATTACAAGTTCAAGCGCCGTTAGTTGAATTAAAAGCTTTTCAAGAAACCACTACCCGTCCCACTTGGCAAGGAGGGGCGTCGGTTAATGCCAAGGCCATTGTGAAGCTGGTGACACAGGTATCAGGACAAATAGAGACTATCCCTAATTCGATATTACCGGGTGCTTTTGTAAAAAAAGGCGGCAGCCTTGCTCAGATTGATCGTGCTAACTATCAGTTATTGGTGACACAGAGAAAAGCGCAAGTAACCCAAGCACAGGCCAGTTTAGATATGGAATTAGCGCAGGTGCAAAATGCTAAAAATGATTACCGCTTGTCTGGAATGCAATTAAAGGCGGCTGCGAAATCGTTAGCCCTAAGAGAGCCTCAGCTCGCCAGTGCTAAGGCGGTATTGGTTAATGCCCAAGCTGACCTTGCTAAAGCCCAGTTAGATTTAGAGCGCACTCATTTGAAAATGCCATTTAATGGCCATGTTATGAAGCAGCTGGTAGGTGTCGGAGCGTACGTTAATAATGCCACGCCTATTTTTGAAATAGTTAATAGCGGCACTTATTGGTTAGAGGTAAAAGTGCCGCAAGCGTTTGTTTCTCATATGGATCAAAGCAGAAAAGTGAGCATTAATAAGTTGGGATCAGTGGCCACCCGCCAAGGCACGATTCTTTCTATCTTGCCTCAGGTAGATGAAACAGATCGCCAAGTGAGAGTGTTAATTAGCATTGAAGATCCTTTGGCGTTAAACAGTGATGCCAGTGTGATTCGATATAACGACTACGTTCAAGTAACTTTATTTGGTCAATTATTAGAAAATGTTGTGCAACTGAAAACCGATGACTTAAATGGCCAAAATGAAATTTGGGTAGTAGACAGCAAGTTAACTTTACAAAAGCGCTCGGTCAGTGTGGTGTATTCAGGGCGTATAGTAACTTGGGCAAAAGTGGATAAAAAAATGGGCGACCAACTTTTAGCAAGTCCATTGGCTCTAGCAAAAATTGGTATGCCAGTAAGAGCACAGGGTAATAAGCAAGCTGTGTTAGCCGAACAGGAAGGTGCTTTGTGAGTATTGATAATGCTCTTAAGGCTGTTTTAAATTCAGGCCCCATTGCTTGGATGGCTCGCCATGGCATAGCGCCCAACTTATTAATGTTGGCGTTATTAATTGGTGGCTTTGTATCCTCGTTAACCATTAAAAAAGAAGTGTTTCCTGAGTTCAGTATTGATGTGGTTTACGTCAGTGTTTCTTATGCTGGTGCAACGCCAACTGAAATGGAACAAGGAGTCGTGCTGCCCATTGAAAATGTCCTTTCCGATTTAGAAGGCATTGGCGATGTACGCGCCACCATTCAAGAAGGCTATGCGCGCGTCAATATAGATATTGAATCGGGGGAAGATTTACAACAAATTTATCAAGACGTTTTACAGGCTGTAAATAGAATCTCTACTTTCCCTGCACAAATGGAGCAACCTATAGTGGGGTTGGTGGGCCACCAAAATGACATTATGGATTTGGTCGTGCATGGGGACATAGATAAATTTGCTATGAAGCGTTTGGCAGAGTCGGTGAAGGAAAAAATATTACAGTCTCCTCATGTGACGCAAGTGGAAATTAAAGGGGCTCCCAGCGAAGAAATACATGTAGAGATCTCAAGCTTAGGGCTAGAGAAATATGGATTAACCTTGGCCCAAGTGGCGCAAGTTATTTCAAATAATGCGGTAGAGAAAAGCGCCGGTACGGTTAAAACATCGGGTGGAGACATTCTTGTCACCCTAAACGATAGAAAGTACTGGGCACAAGAATTTGCTCAGCTGCCACTTATGAGTGACGAGCAAGGCGTGGTATTACGATTAGGGGATGTGGCCAGCATTAAAGAAGGTTTTGAAGACACTCCTAACATTATTACTTTAAACGGCAGTGAAAGTGTCAAGTTTAGTGTTTATCGGGCCGGCGACCAAACCCCCACCACAGTGGCTGATAGCATTTACGATATGTGGCCTGAAATTGAAGCCATGTTGCCGCCGGGTGTGGCCATAACCGTAGTGGATGACGATGCCGAAATGTATCGTCAACGATTGGGGCTTTTATTAAAAAATGCCTTTATTGGTTTGTTATTGGTATTTATTTTATTAGGGGTGTTTTTAGAATATCGCTTAGCGTTTTGGGTCACCATGGGCATACCCACTTCGTTTTTAGGCGCTATGTTGTTCCTGCCTTACCTAGATGTGTCTATCAATATGGTGTCCATGTTTGCCTTTATTATTTCCCTAGGAATTGTGGTGGATGATGCCATTATTGCGGGCGAAAATATTTATGAAAATCTTGCCAAGGGTTACACCCGCATGGAAGCCGCCATTCAGGGTGCCCGTGAAGTTAAAATTCCTTTAACGTTTTCTATTCTTACCAACATAGTGGCATTTATGCCGTTGTTATTTATGCCAGGTGGCATGGGTAAAATTATGATGGTGATTCCGTTGGTGGTGATTTTCTGTTTCATTATTTCTTGGGTAGAGGCTTTGTTTATATTGCCAGCCCATATTGCACATCTTAAAAATAAACCAGACTCAAAACTTGGGCAAAAACTGGATGAAGTGCAAGATAAAATAGATAAACGTTTGCGTCACTTTATTCATATTTACTATCGCCCCATGTTAGAAAAACTGTTGCAACACCCAGGCATTACTTTGGCGTGTGCTGTGTCTATTGCTTGTGTGGTCTTTGCATTTCCCATAAGTGGTCGCATGGGATTTACCCAGTTTCCAGTACTGGAAGGAGAGTCGGCTATTTTACAAATAGAGATGCCACAAAATGCCCCGCTTTCACAAACCAAGCACGCCAGAGACTTAGGCGAGGCCGCCTTAAAGCGTATCATAAAACCCATAGAAGAAGAATATGGTTCGTTTTTGGTAAGTGCTAAATCTGAAATTAGCGATACTAGCATTGAAATAGATGCGCGCCTTATTGCCGGTGAAGACCGCCCTTATAGCACCAATGAAGTGGTAAAAATGTGGCGTGAAGAACTGGGTGAGATTGCCGGAGTGAAAAGTATTTCATTTGATGCCGAACGTGGTGGCGGCCCGGGCAGTGGTCGCCCGTTTACTTTGAAGCTTACATCCAGTGATGCGACATCTTTATCTTTAGCCAGTGGCGAACTGAAAGAAATTTTAGAATCATTAAATGCCGTGAAAGACGTCACCAACAGTTTAACGTCTGGTAAGCCACAATGGGATATAGAGCTAAACGAGCAAGGGCGAAGCTTAGGATTAAGCGCCAGTGATGTGGCCAGCCAAGTCAGAAACGCTTTATATGGCGCGCGAGCGTTAAGACAGCAACGAGGTAAAAATGAAGTGACCGTGTTGGTGCGATTACCCGAAAATGAACGGGAATACCAAACCGATATCGAGCAATTAATTATCGTTACCCCAAGTGGTGCTAGAGTGCCTTTGAGTTCGGTGGCCAATTTACAAAAGGGCAGGGCCCCGGCCAAAATTCAGCGTGAAAACAGCACTCAGGTGGTTAGCATTAGTGCTGCGGTTGAACCTAGATCCATGATTCCTAATTTGCAGTCGAGTTTGGAAGAACAATACTTTCCAATGTTGAATACTAAGTATCCTGGCGTGACCATTGGCTATGGCGGGCGCCAGCGAGATAACCAAAAAAGTGCCTCGAATTTAAAAGTAGGGTTACTGTTTGCACTTTTAGGTATTTATATTTTGTTGGCGATCCCCTTTAAGAGTTATAAGCAACCGTTACTCATCATGGCCGTTATTCCATTTGGTGTGGTGGGGGCCATATGCGGTTTATTGTTGTTGGGATATGGCTTATCCATTATTGCCATTATGGGCATGCTGGCTTTGTGTGGGGTGGTGGTTAACGACAGCTTGATATTAGTGGATTACGCCAATCAATTAAGGGCCCAAGGCGTGGCTACTCAGCAGGCCATCGTTGATGCTTGCGAGCGCCGCTTTAGACCCATCTTATTAACCACCCTCACCACCTTTGGTGGATTAGCCCCTATGGTATTTGAGACCAGTAGGCAGGCTAAATTCATAACGCCCATGGCGGTGTCTTTAGGGTTTGGAATCTTGTTTACGACATTTGTGTGTTTGCTGATACTACCGACTCTTTATGTGCTAATGGAGAGGTCCTACGTGCGGCGTTTCCTTCAATATTTACTGTCTAGGTGGTCTTTGGCATGGAGATGGGTGAGCAGCTAGTGGTTTTGTTGGCTCAGAGTTGCTACATTTTACCCTTGTAGTTTCCTCATCAGTTTACGGTACATATGAAACAGTTATTTCATTTAGTGATATTAGGGGCCGATAATCCTGTTGGTAAGGCCCTCACTGGGCTTGCTCAATCTCAAAAAATCTCTTTGCATGCGGTTAATGAAGAGGATTGGGATTTAAATGATTTATCTGGCATGCATGCCACCATTAAAGAGTTATCCCCAAGCTTTGTGATTAATTGCATCATGCCCTCTCATCAGGGCATGACTTTGGCGATGGCCGATGTGCTTAGTCAGGTGTGTAATGCTCAAGATGTGGCCCTTGTGCAGCTTTCCAGCAATCATGTATTTTCAGGGCAGGACGGTGAAACTTTCAAAGAAGAGGATGTGCCTAATCCCACGACGGATATTGGTTTAGATATTTCTGCCGTGGAATCGGCTGTTGCCCATCACTGCTCCCAGCATTTAATCCTAAGAGTGGGCTGGATGTTTAGCTCTGTAGGAGAGGATGAGGTAAGCCTGCTGATTAAATTAGCACAGCAGTCGGAACGAATAGAATTATCTGATAACCGTCAAATGTGCCCTACCTCTGCATGTGATATTGCAGCTGTATTATTAGCAATGGTGAGGCAGTCACGATACGCACCATTATGGGGAATCTATCACTATTGCAGTAGTGAACCTACCAGTCTGTATAAATTTGCAGAAGTGGTAGTGGCGGAAGCGAGGCAGTATGAAGCCATTGATGTTCAGCAAATAAATAGCAATGCCAGCAGTGAAATGAATACTCTGTTTGCTGAGTCTAGCCCAATTATTACCAGCAAGAAGTTGTTATACACCTTTGGCATTAAACCCAAGCCATGGCGACAAGCTTTGTCGCGTATACTCAAAAAACGTTATACCTCAGAAGTAAGCGTTTAACCCCCCCCCCTTGAAGATTTAGCTCATATTTAAAATCATGGGCTATACTTTATCCTGGCCTTCCAATTTCCTCTCTTAATTTTTCCTTTTTTATTTAAATTCATCTAAATGTGATATAGGTGGGTTGAATTCTCGCCTATACTAAGCATCTTGACTGGGATTAACGGTCTTAATTCAATGGCCATTTTGTAAAGCGGTTAACCCTAAAAAGATTAAGTGACTGCAAATTTTACATTTGTAGCAGTGTCACAGGAGAGCGTTATGGGGATGAAAATGAAGGTAAGTAGTTGTGCCTACTTATTATCCTTAATTTTAATGATCAGTTGTCATGCGCAAGCAGAATTCTCCATGGGTTTTGGGGAGTTTGAAGACCTGCCAGAATTTGATGAATTTTCGGTTCCTGTTGTGTTAACCGCTACTCGCATCCAGCAGCATCAAGCGGATGTGCCTGCCAGTGTGACTATTTTAGACAGTGAATTAATAAAACAATTGGGTGCAAAGTCTTTATCAGAGTTGCTGCGTTATGTGCCTGGCATAATGGTGGGGCCAGATAACAATAATAATTCTGACGCCGTGCATTATCATGGTGGGCCTGCTGCATTACCTAAAAACCTACAAGTATTAATTAATGGGCGCTCCATGTATCGCTCGGGGGTGGCGGCGGTAAGTTGGTTTGAAATGCCGGTGGCCCTTGAAGATATTCGTCGAATAGAAGTGGTACGTGGCCCCAATGCATCCAGTTATGGTGCCAACGCTTATCAAGCGGTTATTAATATTTTAACTAAACATCCAGCCGACACCTATGGTACTTCTGTTTCGTATTCGCAGGGCAATAATGGTGAAGATGATATTTATTTAAGGCAGGGTGGAAAAATTGGCGAGACCAATTATCGGGTGTCGTTTACTCAGAAAAAAGACGATGGATTTGATGAGCAAGATGACAGCCGAATGGCCAAATTTATTGATTTCGAAAGCCACAGGCAGCTAGATAGTGGCGGTGAATTGGAAGCTTCTGTAGTGGCCTTACAGTCTACTAAAGGGATAACCGGTCAGGTTGATTACCAAACCAATGAAAATGAGATAGACGAGGATCGCTTAGAACTGGGAGTGCGTTGGACTTTAGATATAAGTAATAAACATCAATTATTTGTGAAAAGTTACGTAACTCAATATAACCAAAGCCAAGCGATTGAAGTGAGTAGAGTACCAGTAGCTCTATTAAACGACTCTCTTCGAGAATTATTTTTATTAAATCCCGATGCTGCTAATACAATGGCTGCTGGGGGAGACCCAACCTCGTTGCTAACCTCACAGGAAGAATTTAATTTAGCAACGTCCGTTCAGCAAGCATATTCGGGGGCCTTCGGCGGAAGTGGGTCAACAGGGCAAGCGCCTGTCAGTGGGACGATAAATGCTGATATGGATGAATATAGATTTGATGTTGAAGTTCAAGATACTTTTATTTACTCGCCAAATTTAACATTGGTGAGCGGAGCGAGCTTTCGCCGTGATGTGGTGAAATCTGAAACTTACTTTTCAGGAGAAGCTAACAATAATACTAGTCGCTTATTTGGTAGTGTTACGTGGCAGGCAACCGATAATATGAGTGCGCATTTAGGTTTAATGTTTGAAAAAGAAAATAATGCAGATTCGGTTTACGCCCCAAGAGTGGCAGTCAATTATAAAATCACCCCTAGTCAATCCTTTCGAGCTGTCTATAGCGAGTCAGTGAGAAGCCCTGATTTATTTGAGCAACAAGCCTATTGGTCTTATACGCTTGATGATGCCCAAATAGATACGACTTTAGACAATTTAAGCGGAACTACTTTTTATCAAACGCAACAAGGGCCGGATAATTTAGACCATCAATTTATAGAGTCTTATGAGTTAGGCTATTACGGTCGAGTTCCTTTCATGGATTTAGAAACGGATGTACGAATTTTTCACGAACATCAGGCGGATGTGTTTTATCAATCGTTAAGGTTATCTGCGTTGACAACGGAAGAGGACTTAAGTGTTCGCTTTGAAGGTGTTGAGTGGATGCTGAATATTAGTCCTTGGCGAAACGGGCAATTTCGCTGGAATGCAGCGGTATTAAATGCTTTTTCTAATGCAGAGGACACGGATACAGAAAAAGTCATACTTAAAATATACGCAAGAAATACTACCACTTTTTCTTGGCTTCAATCTTGGCCATTTGGGTTTAGTACGACTTTTAGTTACTTGAAGGCGGATAGATATGATCAGCTCCATGAGGATAATGAAGCTCATTATTTATTTGAAAGATTTGACTCTAGAATTGCAAAGATAAGTAATATTAGCGGATATGAGTTGGAATTAAGTGCGAACATACAGCGCGATCTTTCATGTGACCCGCATATTAGTGCTATTAATAAATATGAAGATAAAACCCGTTTTCAAATAGGAGTGAGAATGAACTTTTAGGCTGATAGATAAAAGTATATGAAAGCTCGTTGGGGTTTTTTAATAAACGCTAGGTTTTTTCTCCCCCCCTTCACGTGTTAGTGCAATCCAATTAAGCTCAGCCAGAGAAAAACTATTTAAAAAATACAGTGAATTGGCATAAACCAAATACTTTCATATCATAAAAACTAAAACTGCTAGAACATCATCCATTAAACTTTTAGGTTTTATTAGATTGTGGATATTAAATTTCGTTGCATCTTATTGAGGGACTTAACAGTGGCTAAACTTGAACTGGGTTGTATCGGTTGGTGAAGTGCCACTCTTTGAAAACCACTTAATGGTGCTTAAATTTAAGTCGTTGATAATATTGAAACTCTAAAAATAGCGTCCTGCATTTGAGTTAGAATTAGATTGTATGAGCCTGAATAACGCCGTTCTTTACCATTCACTGTATGACGCTTAAATTTAAGTTACTGATAATATTAAAACCCTAGAAATTGCGTCCTGCATTTCCCATCCCTGGGCATAAAAAAGCCGCTTCAATGAAGCGGCGAATTTCTTCCCTAGAGTCTAAATGTTAACAGCTGTTTTAAATCCAATTAAAACAGTTTTCACTCATCCGTGATTTACCGCTGCCTTTTCCCCCAAGGTGTTTTTTTATTCTCAAGACTCTCTGTAAATTCCCATGATTTTTTCACTGATAATGTTTTTAACACCAAGGCGCTCTAGCATTGAAAAGTTTTCTAATGCGCCTAAACGTAATCTATGTAGATGCAAGCAAGGCATGTCAGTATCAAATTCACGCAAGTCGCCCTTTTTTAGGATCGGCAAGAATGGATCATTACCTTGAAAGCGTTTTAGTATCTGGCGTAGGCCTTCTTTAAAAGGAATCGGAATCGAGCGTACGTTTTTATCTTTTTGAGTGATGACAATATATAAACCTTTACGGTTAATATTCTCACCAGGAATAATATGTAAGCCAGTGGCTTGAATGGCTTCTTCAGGAATATGGTTAAACGTATCATGAAAAGCATAAGGGTCAGGCAGGACCACCATGCTTTTATTTTGATCTTCTGGAAAGAAAATACTGTAGTTACTATAAACTTGGCTCACGCTAGGAGAATAAATGCACAACTTGTTTTCGAAGCGCTTTACGAAATCTGCAGCCCGTTGCTGCTGGGAAATATGCTCAAGTCCCCAAACGAGGTCGGTGTTGTCAATTTCCTGATGAACTGCATAACCCATAATTTAAAACCTCTGTAAAATCACGCTCAATGTGTGCTGGTTTCCATTACTGAAGTATTGCGCAACCGATGAGCCTAGTCCGTGTGTGTTTTGTGAACAAAAGCGATGGTAATGTAATTTGGCGCTACAAAATGAGAACTGTTACCAATTAACAAGAAAATACGGGGCTTACAGAGTGGTAGTGTGACCTATGGTCATTTTTTAAAAGGATTAAACTCTATCAGGCACAATGCTCATGCCGCAAAGTTTGATAACAAGCTGCGAGAGTAATTGCCATGCATCATCTTGTAACAGGTTTTTGCTGGCAAAGTCGATTTGCTTACATAACATCAAGCACTGTTGCACATTCTTAGGGGTTAAGCGCCGTGCCGCGCCTTTCAACTGAGTTTGTTTTTTGGGCCAAAAAACTTTTAGTTGTTGTAGGGCCTTGTCTTCTGAGACGCCGTTATCGACTAATTGCGTAAAGCTCAATAGCTGGCGGATATCATTGGCTATTATGGCCAAGGGCTGCAAGGCGTGCAGGCCCTCAGCTTCTAATACACTTAGAATATGCAGGCTTCGAACACAGTCACCCTTAAGGGACGCTTCTGACAGGGCAAACACATCGTAGCGGCTAGCATCGCTGACTGAGCCTTCTATGTCTTGCAGGGTAATGCTTTGCAGGCCCAGCATGCGTAGTTTTTCAATTTCTTGGGCAGCAGCCAGTAAATTGCCATCGGTGCGATCTGCTAACAAAGCCAAAGCTTCATTATCGGCTTTTAGGTTGTAGCCTTTTAAGCGATTGGCGATCCAGCCAGGTAGTTGATGGCGCTCAATAGGCCAGTGGGCGATGAAGGCGCCTACCTTATCGAGCGCTTTAAACCACTTGCTGTTTTGCACACCTTTATCAATTTTTGGTAAAACCAATAAAAAAATGTTGTCTGGGTTAGGTTGCTCAAATAAGGACAATAAGGCCTTGCTGCCTTTGTCACCAGGCTTACCACTGTCTATGCGCAGCTCTAGTAATTTACGTTCACTGAATAAGGACAGGGCATTGGCGGACTCTAGTAATTGTCCCCAATCGTACTTGGCATCTATTTGATGGGTTTCGCGCTCATCAAAGCCCTGTGCACGGGCGGCAGAGCGAATCTGGTCACCCAGCTCTTGGTTGATTAACGCTTCGTCGCCACTGACGATATATACGGGCAGAAGGCTCTTTTTTAGGTGCTGGCCAAGCTGTTCGGGCTTAAGGCGCATGTAACAGCTCAGGGACTTTTAAAGGCAGTTTTTGTAGGCGTTGCAATAGTTTGCTGGCATTGTCACGCTTCATTTCGCGGCGCATGTTTTTTTCTTCTTGAGCTTTACCAATGGCGGCAGCTGAATCATAAAGCAGGGTGCGATACGTCGTTATATCGATGGTTTCTGAAACCTCTTGGCCTTGGTCATTTAATAAGACAAAGCTAAGGGTTTGAATGAGCTCATATTCACTGGCTTTGGCATTGCTGGTTACTGCAAGGGTGCGTTTAGTGCCGCTGTCTTTAAGGATTTTTAATTCGTAAGGGGCATCTTCAGACAGGGTAACCGCGTTGCTAAGCAATGATTGCTTAATCAGTTTTTGGCTATCAAAGCCAATTGCGCTGGCACTGAGGTTAAGTATTCTTAAATTTGCAGGTAGATCTACCTGGCCTTTAAGGTGCCAGCCACATGCTGTTAACAAGACCAACAAGGTGGCTAAAAATGAGGTTTTTAAATAATGCATTTTTATCTGCGCCTTGTTGTATGAAATGAAAGAAAGCGTAAAACAGAATATTCAGTTTAAATAATGTAACACCCATTGGCTTATATTTGGATTAGCCAATGGGTGAGCGGTTTAGTTGGCGACGATATTCACCAACTTGCCCGGTACATAAATCTCTTTGCGAATAGTATTGCCTTCAAGAAATTTTTGAACGTTTGCGTCGGCTTTCGCGGCTTCAATGGCGCCGTCTTTATCTACGTTGGCGGGCATTTCAATCTTGCCGCGCATCTTGCCATTTACCTGAACCACTATGGTAATGCTATCACGCACTAATGCGGATTCATCCACTTCAGGCCAAGGGGCATCTAATACCAACTCTTCATTGCCTAATTCTTTAAACAGAACATGGCACATGTGAGGTGCAATAGGGGCCAACATTTTAGTCATGGCATTCACTGCTTCTTTTAACACAGCACGGCTTTGCTCATTGCTTTTGTCTAGCTTTTGCAAGGTGTTGGTTAATTCCATGATTGCAGCAATGGCGGTGTTAAACGCATTTCTGCGAGCAATGTCATCACTTACCTTTTGAATGGTTTCGTGAGTTTTACGACGTGCCGCTTTTTGGTTGTCGTCTAGTTGATTAGCGTCTAAAGCAACAGTCTCGCCACCAGCCACCAGTTCAGAAGCTAAGCGCCAAACACGTTGCAAGAATTTCTGAGCGCCCTGCACGCCAGCATTAGACCACTCTAGCGATTGCTCTGGAGGCGCGGCAAACATGGTATATAAACGCACTACGTCGGCGCCGTAAATATCAATGGCTGCCTGTGGATCTACACCGTTGTTTTTCGACTTAGACATTTTAATCATGCCTTCATGATTTAATACTTTGTCTTCAAAGCTTGCTTTTAAAACACGGCCTTTATCGTCTTTGTCTAGTTCAACGTCAGCTGGGTTAACCCACTCTTTACCGCCATTCTCGTTTTGGTAAGAGAACGCATCGGCCAATACCATGCCTTGGCACAAGAGACTTTTGAAAGGCTCATCGCCTTTTACTAATCCGGCATCACGCAATAATTTGTGGAAGAAGCGTGCGTACAACAAATGCAAAATAGCATGCTCAATACCACCAATGTATTGATCTACAGGCAACCAGTAATTGGCTTCCTCTGGGTTAATCATTTGTGTGTCGTCTTGTGGCGAGCAATAACGGGCGTAGTACCAACTTGATTCCATAAAGGTATCGAAGGTATCGGTTTCACGGAAAGCTTGTTCACCGCCAAATTCAATGTTTTCAAACCCTGGGTTGTTTTTGATTGGGCTGTTTACCCCATCCATGATCACATCAGTTGGCAGCACTACAGGCAGCATTTCCTCTGGTACGATAACCTGCTCACCGTTAGCCTTGTTAATCATAGGCACAGGTGTGCCCCAGTAACGTTGGCGGCTCACACCCCAGTCGGTTAAACGGTAATTGGTTTGGGTTTTACCCTTGCCGGCTTTGGTCAGTGCATAAGCAATGGCTTTAAAGGCTTTGGCAGACGTTAATCCGTCAAATTCACCTGAGTTAATCAGTTTGCCTTTCTCGGTGAAGGCCGCAATTTCGATGTTGCATTCTTCTTTACCGGCAGGCTCGATGACTTGATTGATTTCTAGGCTGTATTTTTTAGCAAATTCATAGTCACGTTGATCATGAGCAGGAACAGCCATTACCGCACCGGTGCCGTAACCCATCAATACAAAGTTAGCTACCCAAATAGGCACTTCTTTACCTGAAATAGGGTGAATGGCGGTAAGACCTGTGGCGCAGCCTTTTTTCTCCATGGTGGCAATATCTGCTTCGGCGGTACCGCCTAACTTACACTCTTCAATGAAAGCGCTTAGCTCATCGTTACCTTGGGCTGCTTCAAGTGCCAGAGGGTGACCCGCGGCCACGGCCACATAAGAAACACCCATTAAAGTATCTGGGCGAGTGGTGTAAACGTCTAGGGTTTCATTGCTATCTTTAATGCCAAAAGACATTTCAACGCCTTGGCTCTTACCAATCCAATTGCGTTGCATGGCTTTTACTTTTTCAGGCCATTCATCTAGTTGGTCTAAATCGTTTAGTAGCTCTTCGGCGTAGTTAGTGATGCGAATAAACCACTGTGGAATTTCTTTACGCTCGATTGGGGTATCACAACGCCAGCAGCAGTTATCAATAACTTGTTCGTTTGCCAGCACGGTTTTATCGTGTGGGCACCAGTTCACCGCCGATACCTTTTTATAGGCTAGGTCTTTTTCCACAAGCTTGGTGAAGAACCATTGTTCCCAACGATAATATTCAGGTTTACAGGTGGCTAGCTCGCGATCCCAGTCGTAGCCAAAACCTAGGCTATTTAACTGGTCTTTCATATAGTCGATGTTTTCGTCAGTCCACTTGCCCGGTGCCACATTATGTTTAATGGCGGCGTTTTCAGCTGGTAAACCAAACGAATCCCAACCCATTGGCTGCATGACGTTTTTGCCCTGCATACGCTGATAGCGGGCTATTACGTCGCCTATGGTGTAGTTACGCACGTGGCCCATGTGCAGTCGGCCACTTGGGTAAGGGAACATGGAGAGGCAGTAGAATTTCTCACGATTGCTATCGACAACCGCCTTAAATACCTGGTTTTCATTCCAGAATTGCTGAACCTGAGACTCGATTTCTTGCGGATTATATTGCTCTTGCATGTTTAGGTCGGGCTATATTAGGTGAATAAAATTTGGCGCTAAGGATACCTTAAATGTGGGGCTCTGGCCTAGTCATTAACGGATAAGTTGTGGCATATGCGGGCCTGTGGCCTTGATATAAGGCTTGAATAACCTAGGCTCAGGGAATAAGCGCCATTAACTGGATTTATCACTATGGATTGGTGGTCGAAGCTCAGCCTGCGCTGGAAACTTCAAATAGGGTTTATGGCCGTGACGGTCATTACCACACTATTTAATCGCTTTCTGGCGGCCCATGAACTGCAAGTCATGATTGATATTGCTGCCAGCAACCAGGTGGCCGATGCCACAGTGGCCTTAATGGATCAATCTCGCAACGATTTCATTTTTAACAGCATTTGGGAGTCGGCCATTGAATTCACTATTCAATTTATGGTGATTGGTTTTGTGGCCACGTTATTTTTAAAGCCGTTTTTAGCCCTTATAGTGGCATTGGTTAAGGTGGAAGGAGGGGATTTAACGCAAACGGTTTCTGCCAATAGCCTTGATGAAGTAGGCAAGCTCACCCGGCATTTTAATCAGATGGTGAAAAGCCTAAACGAGGTGCTAGCCAATGCCGACTCTAGTTCTCGGTACATGCGCCAAAGCGCCTATCAAATTACCGAAGTGAGCCAAAGCATTGCCAGTCAATCTCAGCAGGAGAATGATAAGTTTAAAGAAGTCAGTCAGGTGATTGTTGAGCTGCATGGCATTAGCGATCAAATTCAGCAGCTGGCTGGTGAATCTAAATTAACGGCTCATAAAGGGCGGGATGCGGCATTATCCAGTAAGCAAGTCATGCAGCAAAGTATAGACGGCATGACCCAAATTCAAGGACAAGTACAAACCGCCTCACAACAAGTCACGGAGCTTGAAACCACAGCGCAAAGTATTGCGCAGATTATTACCACCATCACAGCCATTGCTGAGCAAACCAATCTATTGGCTTTAAATGCGGCTATTGAGGCGGCTCGCGCTGGCGAACAAGGGCGTGGGTTTGCGGTGGTGGCAGATGAAGTGAGAAGTCTGGCAGAGAAAACGGCTCAAAGCTCAAATGAGATTAATACCATTATTAACAGCCTCACTAAAAATGTTAACGAAGTGACAGGTTCCATGGCCGTGGTGGTTCAACAGGTACAAACAATATCTGAGTCGGCCCAGAATACCGCGGTGCAAATTGACGTGGCCAGTGAAGAAATGATGGTGTCGGCTAACAATGCTGAAAAGACAGAGCGGATAAGCTCTGAGCAATTATCTAGCTTTAGTCAATTAGAGCAAGCCATGAGCGGGTTGTTTGATGCATTGGAGCAAAATACCTCTAAGGTTTCTAATACCGGTAATATTGCTCAGTCTCTTTTAAAGCAAACCCAAGCGTTGTCAGAGCATATTCAGCATTTCACCATAGACAAAAGCCAAGCCACCCATAATCAGCAAGCCGATGATGAGCGTCGGGATTATCCAAGGGCGCAATCTCACTTCTTAGTGAGAGTTAGCATCAATGGCAATTGGGAGGATGCTTATTGTGAGAACATCAGCATGACGGGCATGAAAATATTATTGAATCACCCTCTAAAGGCTAAAAGCCAAATTAAAGTGTCGATTATGATGCCCAAAGATAATTTAGACGATTACCGAAATCAAAATCCTATAATGATAAATGGAATGGTTCACCGAGTGGCTAACCATGCTGAAGGGTTTTCATACGGTGTTGAGTTTACCGATATTAAAAATGAATTAGAGTCTCAGCTTAAGCAAGCCATTGGTTTTATTTCTCAGCAAGCTTAAGCAATAAAGAAACAGAATGTATTTCTTGTGACAATTCATAAAAAATTGATACGGATTAATACTTATTAAGTTATATGACCAATTAGTCATTAATTAATTGTATTTTTATAGCTAAATGGGTATTTTCCCGCCTCTTGAAATCATAAAAAAATAGAGGTGCGCAATGAAGCTGTTTTGGTCTTTGTTATTGATATGCGCAAGTCTTTCTTTTCCGGTACTTGCTAACCAATACGATGTTTTACTGACTCAAATGCAGCAGGTAAAAACCAATCCACTTGCCTTAGAAAAAGCTCTGAAGTTAGGCCAAGAACGCTCTATGTTATGTGGCTATTGCCACGGAAAAGATGGCAACAGCGTTAAAAACTATATCCCCAATCTTGCCCAGCAAAATGCCGAATACCTGCTTAAACAATTTGAAATGTTTTCAAGTGGTGAACGAAAGAGTTACGTAATGCAGCAGTTGTCTAGATCGTTAAGTGCTGCAGAAAAAATTAATTTATCATTATATTATTCTTCCATGCAGGTCGCTGCCTCTGAGGAAATAAGTGGCTCGACAATAGGTCATGATAAGTACCAAGGCTTTTGTTTTGCTTGCCATGGTGAGAAAGGCCTTGGTAATAAAGATTTGCCAAGGCTTGCTGGGCAGAAAAAAGAATTTTTAGTGAAAACCCTTACTGCTTTTAAAGAAGGTAAAAAGTCTCGATCAACCTCGCCCATGGTTAAAATAATGGGGGCGGTTAAGGATTCAGACATAGAACCGCTTGCTGATTATATCGCCAGCATGAAAGCAGATAACTAAAAATAAGTATTTATACCACTAAAACACATGGTCTCTTGGACGTTTACATTGCCAGCATGAAGTCTGTGCTCAATAATGCGGATAATTAACTTCAATTCGTAGATGCTTAGGGCCTATTACCATGATCTTATCTGGCAGTTCAGACATTGTTGTAAAGTGTGAATACTTTGAAGAGGGCGCACATAGGGGTTGTCAGTGGCTAACCTTTGCCAATGGTTTAGTGCTGGTAATCAACACAGCTTTTCTGGCACTTTATAAAAATGAAGGCAGCATAGGTGATGAACTGGGCAATGGTTTAAATGTGCTGGTGGATTTACCAAAAGAGAGTCAATTGCAGTTAACTGAACAAGGGTTGGTAAGCGAGTTTAGGGCAGGCTTTGTGGGGTTAATGGATGAAAAGGTTATTTTAATTACCCCTAATGACATTCAATTATTTCGTAATAAGCAAGATGCACTAAACAATAGAGATGAAATTACCCGTTTAAAATTAGCTTAACCATTGAGTGATAAAAGTGTTTAGCGTGCTTTCATTGTGATTATTAGCACGCTAATAAGCTTACGATTGCCTTAGTTCGCTGGGCTCGTTTGCTGCACTGGCAGATTTTTTAATTCGAATAAATACCAATACACCAAAGCTTAATAGCAGTACCGGCCAGCTTCCCCAAATATTAAAAGGTGTATTGCCTTTCATGATTTTCGCTTGCGTATTCAGTACGCCATATTCAAATTGCGGTAACTTATCTACGATATTGCCTTTGTCGTCTATTAAAGCGGTAATGCCGGTATTGGTGCTTCTTAATTGGTAGCGGCCATTCTCTAAGGAACGCATGCGCGCCAGCCCCAAGTGCTGCTTAGGGCCAATACTGGTGCCAAACCAAGCATCGTTGCTAATGGTTACCATAAACCCTGTATCGCGAGCTAGGGTTGCCACAAAGTCTGGATAGGCTATGTCGTAGCAAATGAAGGGGGCAATGGTGTAATCAATGCCTCGAGTGTTGGCTGATAGTTTTTTCTGTGTCGCGCTACCAGGCTGAAATTCAGACATGGGGATATTGAAAAAATCCAGCAATGGACGCCAGCTTTGTGGCAATGGCATGTACTCACCAAAGGGCACCAGTCTTTGCTTATGATACAAACCGCTGCCTTGGCCTAGAGCCAGAATACTGTTGTGATAGGCTCCAGGAAACGCCTCCTGCTGACCTTGCTGATAAGGAATACCTGTAATTAATACGCTGCTGTTTTTTTGGCCTTCTTCATCAAGAAATTTCAAATATTCTTGGGCTTGATGGTGTAAAACGGTAATTGCAGTTTCAGGCCAAAGAATTAAATCTGCCTGCCAATTTTTCTCGCTGGCGCTACGGTATTTCTCAAGAGTAGGGTAAATTTCTTCTGGTAACCATTTGCGTTCTTGAGGAATATTACCCTGAATGGCCACCACGTTAATATCGCCATTTTCCACCGGTTGCGTCCAACTCATTAAACTCAGTAAGCCACCCAATATCCAAGGCATGGCAAGAAGAGTGAGATTTTTTTTCCATTGCTTCTGCCAAGCGCTGTCAAAAATAAAGGCAGCACTTAACACCACAAGAAAGCCAATTCCATAAACACCAATTAAAGGCGCGAAGCCTTTTAGGGGGGAATTTATATGGGCATCTCCTAAAAACAACCAAGGAAACCCTGTTAAAAACCAGCTTCTACTCCATTCAAATATTAGCCAAATACAGGCAAAACTTAAAAAAGATAAAGTAAAGTGCGCAAAAAACTTTTGATAGCAATAGGTCATGGCTGCAAAAAACCAAGCCAGCCCTGCTACAAAAAATAACGTCATAAAAAATGCAGGGATAGCAGGTGTGTGGCTGTATATATGAATGCTCACATACACCCAGCTAACCCCTGCCGCATAAGTGCCTAGGCCAAACCACCAGCCGCGCCACATGGCTTGCTTTGGTGTGAGCGATTTTAAAGATAAGAATAACAAGCCCACACTAATAAGTTGCAGAGGCCATAAATCGTAAGGGGCGAAACTAAATGGCAGTATGGCGCCACATAGTAATGCAAAAAAATGGCCTGGAAATCCAGGCCTATTAATCAAAGATAAAGGGGTCAATAAATTCACTGTATTATTCTTTTTCTGTCATGGTGACTTCAAGTAAATGGATTTGGCGATTATTGCTATTGGCTACCTTGTAGTGGTATTTGCCAATATTAATGCTCTCGTCACAATCGGGTAAACGCCCAAAATGATCCACCACAATACCGCCGATGGTATCGAATTCGGTTTCGGAGTGTTTAGTGTGGAAACATTCGTTAAAGTCTTCTATTGGCGTTAAGGCCTTAACCATGAAAGTTTTATCATCAATTTGTTTAATGAAACTTTCTTCTTCGTCAAAGTCGTGTTCGTCTTCAATTTCACCGACAATTTGCTCGAGCACATCTTCAATGGTCACAAGGCCGTCAATGCCACCGTATTCATCGATAACAATGGCCATGTGATTACGGGTGGCGCGAAACTCTTTAAGCAGTACGTTTAAGCGTTTGCTTTCTGGAATAAAGGTAACGGGCCGCAAAATTTCTTTGATGCGAAAGTTATCGATATTGTCTTCTAATGCTAACTTCAAAAGATCTTTAGCCAGCAGAACACCCAGTACTTCATCGTCGTTTTCACCCATGACAGGAAAGCGTGAGTGTGCTGATTCAATAATTTGAGGCAAGAATTCTTTGGGTTTTTGATCGGCTTTAACCAGCACTATTTGCGAGCGAGGAATCATGATCTCGCGCACTTGCATGTCAGCCACTTGAATGGCGCCTTCCATAATAGAAAGGGCGTCGTTATCTACTAGTTCGCGCTCTTGAGCGTCACGTAGGATGTGTTTAATTTCATTGCGGCTTTTAGGGTCGCCGCCAAATAGCTTGAAATTTTCTAGCCAGCTGAACATATTTGCTTTCGGTCGTTCTTTCATGATCTCAATCGGTGATTAAATAAGGGTCGGTAATATCTAAAACGGATAATATCTCTCGTTCTAGATCTTCCATGATGTGTGCTTCTTCGTCGTTTATATGGTCGTAACCTAGCAAATGCAAGCAGCCGTGCACAACCATGTGTGCCCAATGGTGTAAGGGGGCTTTATTTTGTTGCAGTGCTTCTTCCTCTACTACGCTGGCACAAATCACTAAATCACCAATTAAATCGCCCACTTCTTCAAGGCCAATCAGTTCAGGTGGCATTTCAAAGGGGAAGGATAAAACATTAGTGGGTTTGTCTTTGCCTCGATATTCTAAATTTAAGCTTTGGCTTTCTTCTACATCCACTAGGCGAATACTCAGTTCAGCATTTTCCCTTAGTTTAGATAATGCCGTGTGTGCCCATAACGAAAGCTGCTCTTCATTAGGCAGTGTTTTGCATTCGCTGGCAATTTGTACATCCACATCAATCATTCTGCACTGCCTTGGTTTTTTGCTTCACTGTCTTGTTTCAATTTTTGGGCGGCCACTTGGGCTTCATGGCTATCGTAGGCTTCGACAATACGTTGCACCAATGGATGGCGAACCACATCCTTATTGGCAAAATGGGTGAAACCTATGCCGTCTACATCATTAAGTACATGCATAATGTGTGCAAGCCCTGAACGGGTGCCGCGAGGCAAGTCAATTTGGGTCACATCACCGGTAATAACCGCTTTAGTGCCAAAGCCAATACGGGTTAAGAACATTTTCATTTGTTCTTTAGTGGTGTTTTGGCTTTCATCAAGAATGACATATGCGTTACTTAAAGTACGGCCACGCATGTAAGCGAGAGGGGCGATTTCTATGACGTTACGCTCTTGCAGTTTAACCACTTGTTCGTAGCCTAGCATGTCGTGCAGGGCATCATATAGCGGGCGCAAGTATGGATCTATTTTTTGAGCCAAATCCCCAGGTAAAAACCCCAGTTTTTCACCAGCCTCTACTGCTGGTCTCACCAATATGACTTTTTGTACGTCATCTCGTAACAAGGCTTCAACGGCACAGGCCACGGCTAAATAGGTTTTACCGGTTCCGGCTGGCCCTATGCCAAAGTTAATGTCGTTGTGTTGAATGGTGCGTACATACTTTTGTTGATTCGGACCCCGAGGCTTAATGATCAGCTTTGGAGTGCGAATAATAATGGGCTTATGGTTAGCTTCGCCTTTGTTTTGATTGGCGTGGGTTATGTCTAAATCCGCTTCTTGCAGCAATAACTGAATTAACTCACTGCGCAGTAGCGTGCCATTATGGGTTTCTCGATAAAGCTTTTGAATGATTTGCGAGGCGTGCTCGACGCTTTGTGGATCCCCTGCCATTTTAAAGTGATGGCCGCGGTTAAACACTCGAATATGAAAGTGCTTCGCGATTTGTTTTATGTGGCTATCTAGATGCCCACACAGATTGGCAAGGCGACGATTATCTTCTGGTTCAAGGAAGAACTCACTTTGGGCAGAGCGTTGTTCTGCAGCGTGGGCTTGGGTCATTAAGGTTTGAGTCTCTTAATGGGGTGTTAAAACACCCCTTCATCCAATAATAGTTGACCATATAGGCTGTTGGTAAAGGCTTCTTCAATTTTGATCTTAACAAACTTACCAATCAAGCTTTGATCATCATTATGGAAGTAAACCGATCGATTGTTTTCACTGCGTCCCATCATTTTACCGGGATCTTTACGAGACACGCCAGTGACTAAGATGGTTTCTGTTTTACCGACCATACGACGACCAATTTGCTGAGCATTTTGCACAATGCGGTCCTGCAAAATGGCTAAACGTTTCTTTTTAACGTCCATGGGGGTGTTGTCTTCTAATTCAGCGGCAGGCGTACCGGGGCGTGAGCTGTAAACAAAGCTAAATGAGGTATCAAAGCCTATTTCATGAATGAGGTTCATGGTGTCTTCGAAGTCTTGATCGGTTTCCCCAGGGAAACCTACAATGAAGTCAGAGCTGATGCTGATATCAGGGCGCAATTGCTTAATGCGCTGGATTTTTTCTATGTACATGTCTACTTCATGACCACGTTTCATGGCAGCCAAAATACTGTTTGAACCACTTTGTACCGGTAGGTGTAAATGGCTAACTAATTCAGGCACTTCCGCAAAGGCCTGAATAAGGCTGTCGGTAAATTCAAGGGGGTTGCTGGTGGTGAAACGAATACGATCTATGCCATCTACGTCGGCCACTACGCTGATTAACTCGGCTAAATCAACAATATCGCCATCTTTGGTTTGGCCTTGATAGCAATTAACGTTTTGCCCTAATAAATTGACCTCACGGACACCTTGATCGGCCAGTTGGTGTATTTCCACCATCACATCATCAAATGGACGGCTTACCTCTTCACCTCGGGTGTAAGGGACCACGCAGAATGTGCAATATTTACTGCAACCTTCCATTACGGAAATAAAGGCCGACGCGCCTTCTACTTTAGGGGCAGGCAGGTGATCAAACTTCTCTATTTCAGGGAAGGTCACATCGACCACCGGAATTTTATTACTGCTGGCATCTATAAATTGAGGCAAGCGGTGTAAGGTTTGTGGGCCGAATACCATGTCTACTTGCGGGGCGCGTTTACGGATGGCCTCTCCTTCTTGGCTGGCCACGCAGCCCCCTACGCCAATGACGAGATCGGGGTTTTTGGCTTTTAGCTTATTCCAGCGACCCAGCTGGTGAAATACCTTTTCTTGGGCTTTTTCACGAATAGAGCAGGTATTAAGCAGTAAAACGTCTGCTTCTTCAGGGGTGTCCACTAGCTCCATTTCATGGGAATCGCCCAATAAATCAGCCATGCGAGAACTATCGTATTCATTCATCTGACAACCATGGGTCTTAATGTACAACTTCTTCGCCACGCCATCACCATGCAGTTAAATTAGAGGAGTTAAATTTGGGGCAGGCATTATAAACGTATGTTCATAATCTGCCCAGTTTTCCTTTTGGGTTAAATTGAATGATTGGTGTTCAAAATCCGTCCGTTTTTGCCTTGTGTGTTAGTGTTAACTCACTAAAGAGCCAATGTCTTACAAGCATTGTGGGAAAGCGGCATAGCGTTTTGGTACTTAGGTGGTAAAATTAAAGGACAGTAATCAAATAGAAGTAGGCCGCAGAAGCCTTCAGGGAAAGCGCTACAGCCTGTTTTAGGCTTTGGACTAACGACTGAAAAGGAGTTTGGGATGGCTCAGCAAAGTTATCGCTTACGAGGTGATGGCACGAATAATGAGATCGTGTGCCGTTTACGGAGTGAGGTTGAAAAGCTAGAAGGGCAATTGCAGCGACTACAAACGGCGCAAGCGCCACATCGATTTAGCTTAATGAAAACATATAAAACCATGATTGAATCTCGTCAGGAATTATTAAGCCAAATGGAATATTAACAGATTTGTAAACAAGGAAGAGGCGAAAGCCTCTTTTTTTATGCCCAAGGAAGGGCTGTATCTTTATTTTGCATGGAGCAAAAATAAAGGGATGCCCAAGGAAGGGCGGTCATTTAAGGCTCCTGCAAAAATGACATTCTCTACGTCCATGTAGGTCGTATCTTTATTTTGCGCAGAGCAAAAAGCAAAGGCCGCTCAATAAATAGTCTTTCTCTTTTAATTGGATACTTTTTGTAAACGTCTCACTTCAGCCTGCAGTAATACTACTTTTCTTTTCCATTTATCTAAATCTGCTTGGCTAATTTTTCCTGATTTTGCTTTTTTCGGTTTTTTTAGTCTCTTGCGAATTTGTTTGGACTCTTCGGCTAATAGTAGGCTTTGATCATTAAAAGATAAATTTCGAATGTCTGGGTGGTTCAATTTTTGACTAATTCTTTGGAATTGATCTTCTTGTGATAATAATAATTGTTCTATTTGCGGTTTTTCTAAAAGCGAAAAGCGTTTAGCTTCTCTGCTTAATTGATACAATCTTTGAGTTGAAAATAAAGCGGCTTGTGCCAGCTTTGCTATACGTTTTGACTTGCGCGGGTTTTGCCGAATAAACTGTCTAGTATCTTTAAGTGTATCCATGGTCTTTTGATGCGTAATGGGTAATAACTCAAGGGCGCTTTCTTTATTGGCTTGTTTTAATACGGTGTCGACTTCGGATAAATAAGTGGTGTCGATGGTTTTCACTTCTACTTTTCGCATGTTAGACAGTAAGTCTTTTTCTCCCTTTAGTGCTTCATCTAGTTTTCTTTGTTCAATTAAGTTAATTAAAACAATGTGTTGTTTTCTTAGTTCGTTAAATTCGTTAGGAAAATGTTTGTTCACTTTTAAATCTTTTAAAATTTGGCGGTTATTTAAACTCTTCTTGAGAGTGTCTAGCACCACTTTTTTATTGCGCATACCTGAGTCTATATACTCAATGCTAAGCTGAGTTTTTAGTTTCGTGTCTAGTTCTTCATCTTTATTTTGGTAGGAAACTAATGCTTCTTGGTAGCTGTCTTGTGCATTTTTAAAGTAGCTAGGCGCGAAGAAGGCAAGGTTTTCACTTTTGCCTTTTTTTATTTTCAATTTAGCTCTTTGCATAAGAGATGAGGAATTTATTTTCTCCTTTGATACAAAAGTCGCAGCTTGATGATTTAGACTATCGTCATCGGGTAAGGATGCACAGCCAGATAAATAGCAGGACACTATTAAAATGACAAAAATGGAACGAATGGTGCTTGGCATAAAAGATCCTAGGTGATGGCATCGCTTTTTATAGTGTGGCATTTAAAAATATGATTAATATAATCATAACCTCTAATTAAACACTATACTTAGAGTAATTTGGAAGATATGGTGGTTAGTAGTACCAACTTATGAGGGCAATGAATTTTATTTTTTAAACGCTTTGTTTGAGAACTACGCGACTAGCCCATATGATGTATTAATGGGTTTGATCCCTTTCGTGTAAAGCGGCAAGAACAACGGAGGCCGACTATGACACAATTAGCGAAACATCCATTAAGATGGCGATTAGCCGACATAGCAGGAACTGGTGTCGAGCAAGTAAATGTTGTCATGCCTGAACTGGATGAACACTCCCAACACGAAATCCTCTTATCCACCGACATTCCAAGCCCCCACAACCGCGAGGAAGACATAGGTTGGACCGAAGATGACCTAACCTTATTTTATGTGTTACTGGGTAAGATGCTGGATGTTGAGCCTGAGGTGGCGGGAACATTAGATTTAACTGACCCGGACGTGGTGGACATATTGCACGTAGTGGCGGCCGCTCATTTTATTGAGCCTTTAGACGCAGAGCCCTTACTGGATGAAGATATCCCTACGGTTTTAAATGAACTGGATGTGGGTGATTTAGCAGCCATTCACACTAAGGTGGGCTATAAAAGCTGCATCATTAGCGCTTTAGACAGTATTGAGGCGGTTTGTGTCTTGCTTGAGCCCATTGATGGGGAGGAAAAGATGCCCGATCTAGATGTATACGACACGCTTGTTGTGAATAAGCATTCTATTTTGCCAGCAGAGTTTGGCAATGTTATTCCTGGTGGTGAATGCGTCGTACATTAATTAAGTAAACGATGAATAAAAAACCTTGTTGAGGCAACTCAACAAGGTTTTTTGTGTTTAGCCTAGCGTTCAATGGCCAAAGATACGCCCATGCCGCCACCTATGCATAATGTGGCAAGACCTTTCTTAGCATCGCGTTTTTGCATTTCATGGATAAGCGTCACAAGAATACGGCAACCTGAAGCACCAATTGGGTGACCAAGGGCAATGGCTCCGCCATTCACATTAACTTTTTCGCTGTCCCACTTTAACTCTTTACCAACAGATAATGACTGTACGGCAAAGGCTTCGTTGGCTTCGATTAAATCCAACTCATCTATGCTCCAGCCGGCTTTGTTCAAGCAAGCTTGGCTAGCGGTCACGGGACCAATGCCCATGATGCTTGGGTCAACACCTGAATTCGCATGTGCTTTGATAGTAGCAAGGATTGGCAAGCCTAACTCTTGGGCTTTTTCTTTGCTGGCAAGAATGACAGCAGCAGCACCGTCGTTTAAAGAAGAAGCATTGGCCGCGGTGACGGTGCCATCTTTTTTAAATGCAGCACGCATGGCTGATAACTTTTCAATGCCCAGCCCAGCGCGGGGGCCTTCATCCTTATTGAAAATAACGTCATCCCCTTTACGTTGAGGAATGCGGATATCAATAATCTCATCATCGAACTTGCCAGCTTGCTGAGCGGCAACGGCTTTAGCTTGGGAGGATACGGCGAATTCATCTTGCGCCTGGCGCGAAATATCAAATTTCTCTGCTAAGTTTTCAGCGGTTATGCCCATGTGGTAATTATTAAATGCATCCCAAAGGCCATCATTAATCATGGTATCCACCATGCTAATAGGGCCCATACGCTGACCGGTGCGGGAATTAGGCAATACATGAGGTGCGTTGCTCATGCTTTCTTGGCCGCCGGCGATAATAATGTCGGCATCGCCGCAGGCAATAGCCTGAGAGGCAAGATGCACGGCTTTAAGGCCTGATCCACAAACCTTGTTGATGGTCAGCGCAGAGGTTTCGTTAGGAAGGCCTGCTTGAATGGTAGATTGGCGGGCTGGGTTTTGCCCTGAGCCAGCGGTTAGTACTTGGCCAAAGATCACTTCATTAATTTGATTTTTTTCAAGGCCAGCACGTTGAACGACAGCGGCAATGACTTGGCTGCCGATTTCCACAGCCGATAATGGTGCCAAAGCACCTTGAAATGCACCAATGGCGCTACGCCCTGCGGCAACAATGACAACTTCTTTCATACATCTCTCCCGTGGAAATAGGTCTATTTTTATAATCGAGCGGGATTATATAGCTATTTTACCGCGAAAGCGTGATTTGCTGAAAACTGCTGACACATGGGTGTACCTGAGAGATGAGGGCAGTCTTGTCTCTAAGGACATGGCAAGTTTGAAAGCCCGCTTTTTGGGCTGCGTCTAATTCCCCTGTAATGTCAGAAAGAAATAATATCTCATTGGCAGGCATTGCTAGTTGTTTTTGAATCGCTTCATAAGATTGGTGATCTTGTTTGTGGCCTATGTGGGTATCAAAGTGGTCTTTAAATAGGGGCAATAAGTTACCGGCACAGGAATATTTAAAAAATAATTTTTGCGCCAGTACTGATCCAGAAGAATAGACGAATAGCGGAATATTTTTTTGCGACCATTGATTCAACAGGCTCACAGCATCGTCATACATGTGAGCTTGGTAATCGTTATTTTCGTAGCCTTGTTGCCAGATCATGCCTTGCAGTGTTTTTAATGGTGTGGCTTTGGTATCGGAATCGATCCAATTTAATAGCTGTTGAATAATTTGTACGGTATCACTACTTGGAATATCACAATTGAGAGCAACCTGATCCAGTTGCTCTTTTACTTCTTTCTTATGTGAATTTTCGTAAACGTATTGCGCTAGATTGTTTTTGGCATAAGGAAATAACACGTCTTTTACAAAGCTAATGGAGGAAGTGGTGCCCTCTATATCAGTGACAATGGCCTGAATGTTTTTGAAAGTTGCCATGAGTTACGCAAGCCTTGAAAATTGATTGGAGATATCACTACCTGTGTATTGTGCGACCCAACCATCGGGGTTGTTAAATAAACGAATGGCCGTGAAATTAGGGTTAGACCCCATGTCAAACCAATGGCGAGTATTTTTAGGTACACTGATTAAATCACCTTGAGTACACAATACTTCATAAATCTTATCTTCAATGTGCAATGTGAAGAGTCCTTCGCCTTTAACAAAAAAGCGTACTTCATCTTCTGCATGGGTATGCTCGGCTAAGAATTTATTGCGCAAGGCTTCTTTGCTTGGATTGTCTGGTGTTAGGCTAATTGCATCAACACTTTGATAGCCTTCGCTGCTCATTAGCTTGTCTATGTCAGTTTTATAAGCGGCTATGATAGTCTCTACTGAAGCGGTAGTGGAACGTTTGTTGGACGTTTTCCATTGTTCATAACGCACGCCAACATTAGTTAATATCTTGGCGATTTCACTTTTTTCATTGCTACTTTGTAAAATATAGCTTGCATTATCTTGTTGGAAAACAGTTATTTTGCTCATGATCTTTTCATTTTATTATGATGTTATAAGTAGTCAGAAATCTTAAATCCGAATCCGAGTCTTCTTTGGTAATGATCGTACTCAATTAAGCTGCTGCCATAACCTTCATAGTATTGAACGAACCCTCGCACTCTTGGTGTTAATGGAAAGTTAAATTCAAATTCTCCCCAACCGCGGTTTTTATCAAAGTTAAAGTTATTTCCAAAGCGAATGGAAAGAGATTGTCTGCCCAGTCTTTTGTAAAAAATGAAATCGCTATAACCTATGTACTTATGGATGTCTGGGTTGTCATCGTCTTTGGGGTCTTTTGGGTCATCATTGCTGGATTCGGGGATTCGCCACCAAGGTTGGAATCCAAATACAGTGCTACCTGAAACATGAAAAAAACCTGCAATAATTCGATTCCAGCTGCGTGATAATCCTTGATATTGGCCATTACTTTGGTGGTTTAGCGCAATGTTTAAGCCATTAATATAACCCCAGTTAGGACGAAACTGTGCAATGAGTTCTGGTTCGTGATTGGTTTCACGAAAGGGTCGAGATAAATTACTATTGTACACTTGCCAATATGACTTATTTGTATAGGCAACATATAACCTACTTTTATTGTCTTTATCTAATTTTGCAATTTGGTATTTTAAACTCACTTGAAAAACCGCTTCAGCATTATCAAGCCCAGGCCAGTCCTCTCCTACTACATCTTGAAATGGCTGATCGTTTGGACGTTCTTGGTATGATATCGGCATCATATAATTGGGCCGGTGGGGTAAGATAACAAAAGGTAAGTCGCCGGCTTTTTCTTCTATAATATCCATACGTTCAATGGCATGTTTTAAAGCAATGGCATCGTCTTCATTTTCATGAATGGTAGGAAGTTTAGAATTGCGGATTTGCTCATTGGTCATTTCTTGAGAGAAGAGTTCTAAACTTAAAGACAGCAATATAATTAAAAATAGCCCACGCTTTATGGTCATTATAAGTATCCTTATTTTAAGCTAAGTGCTGTGAGTTCGTAGCTCATTAATGCTTCAAGCGCCTCTAAATGGCGGAAGCAATCATCTAAACTTTTTCCCCAAGTATATATGCCATGTCCTTTAATTAAATAGGCGCATAAGTCCTCGGTTTTCATTTTCTCATCTACCTCCTTAGCAAGGGCCTTTATATCTTGGCTATTGTTAAGTATGGGGATAGTTACCGACTCTTCATGACTTAATATTCCTGGTAAGGCCTTTAGTAATTCCCAGCCTTGTAACACAAGCTCATTGCTTGTTAAGAATTGACTTAGCATCACTGAAGCTGGGCTGTGAGTATGAAGTACAGCCCCAATTTTATCATCAGCTTGATAGAGTTGGGTGTGCAATAATGTTTCGGCGCTGGGCTTACCTTGTGTAATAGGCGTACCTGAAAAGTCTACCAATAAGATATCTTCTGGTTGAAGTCGCCCTTTGTGTTTCCCTGAGCTGGTGATCGCGCAGTGTTTATTGTCATAGCGAATACTGTAGTTTGAGCTCGTCGCTGGGCTCCAGCCAAGCTCATAACATTCTTTACCAATAGCGCATAATAATAGAGATTTTTGATGCAGCACACTTTGTTGGTATTGCATGTTATTTCCCCAATAGTTTTTGAATATTGATATCAAATGGTGCTTTTAAGATTCCTTTTTCACAAATAATCGCATCGATTAATTCATTAGGTGTCACATCAAAAGATGGGTTGATGGCTTCACAATGCTCAGGCGCAATTTGTATACCCTGAATCTTGGTCACCTCTTCACTAGGGCGTTCTTCAATGGGGATGTCTTGCCCATGTTGAATCGTTAAATCAAATGTAGTGCTGGGAGCCACCACCATAAATTTAACATTATGATACTTTGCCAATACGGCTAAATTATAGGTACCTATTTTATTGGCCACGTCGCCATTGGCGCTAATGCGGTCAGCGCCCACAATAATCCAGTTAATATTTCCTTGACGCAGAAGTTGCCCCGCTGCGCCTTCGCTTGAGAGCTTAACAGGAATGTCATCACGCATTAATTCCCATGCGGTTAAGCGAGCACCTTGTAACCATGGGCGAGTTTCCCCTGCATACACTTGGGTGACTTTATTGCCTTGGAAGGCACTACGAATAACGCCTAATGCGGTACCGTAGCCACCCGTGGCCAGTGAACCTGTATTGCAGTGTGTGTATAGCTGTGAGTTTTCTTCAATTAAACTAGCACCTAATTTTCCCATTGACTGGTTAGCCAGTATGTCGTCTTGGTAAATATCGTGAGCGCATTTCTCCAAATGAGCTACTTGTTCTGCTGTGGATAATGCTAAGCAATTTTCAAGCTCAGATTGCATTTTATTTAGGGCCCAAAATAAATTGACCGCAGTAGGGCGAGAGGCGGCGAGTGTTTTAAAAGCATCTTTAAGGTTGAGTGTGTCTTTATCTATTTGTTGGTATGCAGCTAGCACAATGCCGTAAGCGGCGGTTATGCCAATGGCGGGTGCGCCACGTACGACCATATCGGTAATGGCACAGGCGACTTCTTGCGGCGTGGTAAATGTTAGAAAAATCTCCTGAGCAGGTAATAAACGCTGGTCTAGCAAGTGAAGCTTTTGATTGTGAAAATGAATAGCACGAACACTGTCACCACGGGTGTGACTTGTATTGATTAGGTCAGGATTGAAAGGGCTGGAATTAGACATAAAATACCTGCAAAGCGAGATTGACCGTAAAGATCAATCCTTCAAAAAATGCAGAATTATACCTTGAATTCGTTAACGATGGCTTTTAATTGCTCAGCCTGTTCAGATAATGTTTTAGTCGCGGAAGCAGTGGATTGTGCATCTTCAACGGTTTGATCTGAAAACCCATTAATACGAATAATATTTTTACTCACTTCTTCAGCCACTGAACTTTGTTCCTCGGCCGAGCTGGCCACTAAGAGGTTCATTTGATTAATGGTATGAATAGATTTTAATATGTTTTGTAATGACTCACCTGTAGTTTGAGATTGCTCCACCGATTGATAAGCCCGCTCCTTGGATTGATCCATCACCGCCACAGCTTGCTGTGCGCCACTTAATAGGCTTTTAATAATATCTTCTATGTCATTTGTGCTTTGACCAGTTCTGCCTGCTAACGTGCGCACTTCATCGGCTACCACAGCAAAGCCTCGCCCTTGTTCGCCAGCCCTTGCCGCTTCAATGGCAGCATTCAAAGCCAGCAAGTTAGTTTGATCGGCAATGCTGCGAATATCTTGTGAAGCAGCGGCAATTTTTTGAACTTGATCAGAAAGAGTTTGTATCACATTACGCGCAGTTTCTATTTCCTGAGCGAGAGCAGTAATGGCGGTGATATTATCTTCTACTACTTTTTGCCCAGATTGTGAGTCTGTATCGGCTTGGTCGGTGGCTTTAGAAGCTTCCCCTGCATTTTTAGAAACCTCAAGTGAGGTTTGCGCCATTTCTGTTACAGCGGTTGCCACCTGATGAATTTCATTTTGCTGGTCTACAATGCCTGTTTGGGTATGTAGCGCAATTCCCTTCACATCTGTTGCACCTTGAGTCACACCGTGGGATAGGTTGGCGAGCACTTTAATCATGAGTTGCAGGTGCAATACAAATCCATTGAACTTATCCACAAGGCTGCCAATTTCATCTTGGGCGGAGGTTTCTAGGCGAATGGTTAAATCCCCTTTACCTGTGGCCATGCCTTCTAGTTCTTGAATGATGCGATTTATATTGCTGACGATGGTGTTGGATATCCACCAAGCAATCACGAGCAATAATATGATAATCGAAGCGCCTAAAACCACGCCGGTATTTAGTGCTTGCTGGCTTTCTTTTTTAGCTTGATTAAGGCGTTCTGCAAAATCCTGTAATGCTTGCTCCCTAAATTGGCTTAGGTCATCACTAAATTTTTTATAATGACCGTGCATGACCGCAGCCATGTCTGCCATTTTTGAAAACTCTATGGTACCGTCAATCATGCCTTGGGTTAATTGTTCTGCGCTGTTGATGTAACGATTTAAACCTGTGCGCAGTTGTTTAATGGCTCCTTTATATTGTTTTTCAGATATCTCAATATCGCTAAAGTGCCGCAATATTTTATCTTGGTGACTTTTCGCCTCCATGATGAGGTCAGACTCCCCCTCTGAAATGGCGGTTTGCATAGCGGTGCGAGCGGCGAAGAGTTCTAGCCAAACCTTACCGGTTTTATCCAATATGGGAAAATTTACATCTTGAATTTTACTGAGCCTGGCTTCGTTGTTGCTGGCGGTTTTAAAATTAAAAGCCAAGTAGCTCATGAACCCAACAGCTCCAATTAGGGCAATACATAATATTTTGTATTTAAGTGAGAGCTTTGAAAAAATAGCCATACGAGTCCTTCGGTGAACTGGAATTCCATTTACCTATTATTAGGGTTTAGTCAAAGCTGGCTATTTCATCAAGGCCATCGGGTTATTTTATGTATTTTAATTGTTACGAAATACGAGGGTAAATATTAGGGGCTTAAGTTGGGGTGGTTAGGGTTTTCAATAAAGAAGGGCTTAGATAGATTGCCATAAAAAGTCATTATGAGCGGGCATAAAAAAGCCCGATGAAAATCGGGCTTAAAAGGTTCAAGCTAAAGCGTATTAAGCCAGCTGAACAGGAATAGCGTTTGATGCATGACTAAGGGAGTTGTCAGCATTTATATAAAGAAGACGCGGCTTATAATTGGCTAGCTCAACTTCAGAGTAGTTGGCATAAGCACAAATAATCACACGTTGGCCTACTTCTGCAAGATGGGCAGCTGCGCCATTTACAGAGATGATGCCGCTACCTTCTTCACCACGAATGGCGTAGGTAGTGAAACGTTGGCCGTTCTCAATGTTATAAATTTGAATCTGTTCGTGCTCACGGATACCTGCCATGTCTAGCAGATTGCCATCAATAGCACATGAACCTTCGTATTCTAATACGGCGTGCGTTACACGAGCTTGGTGTAACTTTGCTTTAAGCATTATGGATTGCATGGTTACAACCTTTAACCTGTATTTCTTACTATGAACTCACTATTGACATTCAGTATGAATAGTGGTGAGCCACGTATTGGCTTGGCGATGCGAAGCGAGTATGCCTGAATCAACCTAGCTATTCAACGCCACTTTACAATAAAAATGGCTAAATTTTGATCTCCTGACTGGGTAAATTACCATGTCAGAGGACCCCATAAAACGGTAACTTAAGACAGCAAGTCTACCGTGAAATTATCAATCAAGCGTGCTTTCCCTAAGAAAGCGGCGCCTAGCACCACAAGTGATGTGTCTGCTTTACTAGCAGGCTTTAAACTCTGTGCTTGGCATATTTGAACATAGTCAGGCTCATAGCCTTGGGCGCTCAGTTGCGACTTTGCCTGTTGGCATAACTGTTCAAAATCTTTATTGCCGCTGCGTAATGATTCAATGACTTGAAGTAATACTTGGCTAATGAGCACGGCGTTTTCTCGTTCCTGCGCTGTTAGGTAACCGTTGCGTGAACTCATGGCTAGGCCATCTTCTTCGCGTTTTGTAGCCACAGGTACAATCTCAATGGGCATGCATAAGTCAGTGACCATCTTTTTAATCACTGCTAGCTGTTGGTAGTCTTTTTCACCAAAGAAGGCCGCGTCTGGTTGTACCATGTTGAACAATTTAGTCACCACGGTGCTAACACCGTCGAAATGCCCAGGGCGGCTGGCACCACATAGGCCATCGCTCACATCTGGAACACTGACAATGGCCTGCAAGTCTTGACCAGCAGGATATACCTCATCAACGCTTGGAAAAAACAAAAGGTTGCAGTCGCGATCCTGTAGGTGCTGCTGATCGGCTGCAAAGGTACGTGGATACAAGCTTAGGTCGTCTGGGTTGTTGAACTGCAGCGGGTTGACAAAAATACTGGCCACCACGAAATCACATTGCTCAGAGGCCGCATCTATCAGGCTCATGTGTCCTTCATGAAGATTGCCCATGGTAGGTACGAAGCCAATTCGTTTACCTTGTTGGCGCGCTAAGCGAATTTGCTCGCGAAGTTCGCGAACTGTCTCTACAACTTTCATGCTTTAAACTCATGTTCTGGAGCGGGGAATGCCCCTGACTTTACTTCTTCGCCATAGACTTCAAAGGCTTGCTGAATCGTACGGCCTTCCACCATGTAATTTTTAACAAATTTTGGAATGTGGCCTGGGTTCATACCAAGCATGTCGTAACAAACGAGCACTTGGCCATCGGTATCGCTACCAGCACCTATGCCAATAACCGGAATAGACACACTTTGCGTTAATTCTTTGGCCAAATCACTGGGAACACATTCTAGTAGTAATACATCAGCACCTGCCGCTTCCATTGCTTTAGCGTCAGCGATCATTTGTTTGGCGGTGGCGTCGTCTCGCCCTTGTACTTTATAGCCGCCAAATTTGTGTACATATTGAGGGGTAAGGCCTAAATGGCTGCACACAGGAATGCCCCGTTCGCTTAGCATGGCAACGGTTTCTACCAACCAAGCGCCCCCTTCTAGTTTCACCATTTGCGCACCAGACTGCATAAGTAGCGCGGCATTATCTAAGGCTTGTTCTGGGGTGCTATAAGCCATGAATGGCAAGTCGGCCATAATAAGCGCCCCTTGATTACCTTGTTTCACCGCTTGGGTGTGGTAACACATGTGCTCAATGGTCACAGGCACGGTGCTGTCCTCACCTTGTAAAACCATGCCAAGGGAGTCGCCCACCAATAACACCTCAATGCCTGCGCTGCTTGCCAGGTGTGAAAATGTGGCATCGTAAGCGGTAACCACTGCGAACTTCTGCTTATTTTGCTTACATTGATGGAGTGTATTTATGGTGGTTTTGCTCATACAGAACTCACTTGTCTTGAATATGGGGCGTATAGTCCAGATCTGGACAGGGTAAGTCAATTGCCATTTTTGACAGCCTGAGGGTTAAAAGGCGCCTATTAAAGGTGAAGTGTTCGACAATTAAACTGAGGTGTAATGCAAATTTACCGCTAAGGACCCCTTTGAGTGCGGGGTTTAAGTGAAATTAGCGAGGGTTTTTTTCTTCATCCAGTGGTGAAAGGTCAAATGACATATTGGCTATTTGGGTTTTTAAAGAATGCTGTGGAGGTATGTGTATATCGTTAGCCAAATCATTAAGTGGAAACAGTACAAAGCTGCGCTCAAGCATAAATGGGTGGGGCACGGTCAGTCTTGGGGTTTGTATCTGAGCGTTGCCATATAATAGTAAATCTAGGTCTAAAGTACGTTCACCCCAATGGCGCTTACGTAATCGGCCGTGCTGTTGTTCCAAGGCTTGTAACTCATCAAGCACATGATGTGCACCTAAAAAGGTCTGGAAATAGGCCGCTGCATTGATGTAATCAGGCTGGTCTTGTGGGCCTATCGGTTTACTTTGATAAATCTTACTTATTTTCACATTGTGGAAATGAGGGTGGGCATTTAATTCGTCAATGGCCTCCTTAATTTGCAAAAGAGGCTCATGGAGATTACTGCCCATACCAATGTAAACGTCGATCAAGGGAGCCACGTAGATTAATCTCTTTTAGGCTTTCTTGAGCGCGGGCTTGAAATACGGTGAGGGCCATCGTCATCACGTTGAGGGCCGCTGCCATTACGACTACGATTTCTATTGCGGTTGCGAGAATTAAAACGAGTAGACTCACGGCCTTGAAACAAGGCATCTGGGTTTTGAACTTGGTAATCGGTCCACCAGTCACCTGCATTATCGAGCTGCTCACCGTTTTGCTCGCGTAATAACAAGAAGTCATAGGCAGCACGGAAACGCGCGTGGCCAATGGTGCTTTCTAATTGTTTTGGTAGGCGTCTTTCAAGGCGGCGCTGTAAATCCCAAATTTCACGCATGGGGATCATGAAGCGTTTAGGGATTGTAGTGTGAGTTTGCTGATTGCTAATGACATCGGCTGCTGCTTGGTGAAGGGCTGGAACAGCAGGAACCCCTTGATTCTGTAAGGTCTTAGCGGTCTCCAGTAAGCAAGGCCATAGGAATACCGAATAAATAAATGCAGGTGTTAGGCTTTTGCCTTGTGCAATACGGGCATCGCTATTCTGTAAGGCATGAACCACCATGTTGCGGTAGCTTTCTTGCTCATTAATGCACTGTTGTGTATGTGGGAAAAGCTGAGCAAATAAGTTGTATTTTTCCAGTAGCTCAAATGTGGCATGGGCGTGGCCAGCCATGAACATTTTAAGCACTTCTTCAAATAATCGAGCGGCTGGAATATCACGTAATAAAGGCGCCAGTTCTTTAATGGGCAGGGCTGTTTTTTTCTCAATGGTGAAGTCTAATTTTGCCGCAAAACGCACCGCACGCAACATTCGCACAGGGTCTTCTCGGTAGCGTGTGGCTGGGTCGCCAATTAATACTAGGCGGCGCTTGTTTAGGTCATCTATGCCTTGGGCATAGCTGTGAATAGAGTAATCACTAATATCGTAATACAAGGCATTAATGGTGAAGTCGCGGCGGATGGCATCTTCGTCTATGGTGCCGTAGACGTTGTCACGTAACAACATGCCCGATTCACTTTGCTTGGCCTGTTGTTTGCCTTTGGCGTTTTCGTGGTGGCCCCTTAAGGTGGCCACTTCAATCATGTCGCGCCCGTATACCACGTGCACCAGTTTAAAGCGGCGGCCAATTAAACGTGAATTGCGAAATAATCGGTGAACTTGTTCAGGTGTTGCGTCTGTGACCACATCAAAATCTTTGGGGGACTCGCCCAGTAGTAAATCCCGTACGCCACCACCTACTAGATAGCTATCAAAACCAGCGCCATTTAAACGGTACAAAACCTTAAGGGCATTTTCACTAATTTGGCTGCGGCTAACAGTATGATCATCGCGCTCGATAACTTGAGCTTCATTTAGCGCGTTAGGGCTGTTTTTTTTGAGTTTTGAGATTAGGCGTTTAAACATGGTTAAATTCGAGGGCTGAGTTGGCTGGTAATTAGGCTTGGTATAACAGTATGGTCAATTCGGTAGCTGAGTGGATTAACCATGGTTAAATAGGACCTTACAGCATTGAATTTCTTAGGGGTTAAGAGCCTGAGGAGTTTACAGTAGTAATGGTCAAATACAAGGTGAAGGATCTGAGCTGTTGTCATTAATGAGACTTTAGAAAGAAAATGTCTAGGGTAGCTTTTTTATTATTATTTGGGCGCTACCCTGGATCGGATTCGAGTACTTTTATTATTATTGTTGTGGTCGAATTGTGTTTTGAGTGTCTGGTGTGCCCTAATTGTTATTTTAATAATGGGTCACTACACACTCAAAACACGAATTCTGCTTAGCCTGTTATTTTAATTATTTTGGCTCACCTCAGAAGAACACTTTTTTATTTTTATTTGTGTATTTCTTCTGCTGTGTGCGTAACCGACTTTTTTATTTTTGTTTGTGTCAGTCTCGCTTAGTTATTTTATATAAAGCATTTGCTGTGCCAACTTTTAAAAACCCTTTAAAATCAATAACTTATAGATATGTAGAACTTTTGTTGGTCGGTATTGTCAGAGCTTTGTTACTCGCTCCCACCTTTTGTAACCCCTGTGTGGGCAATTCAGTAACATGGGTAACAAATTTGGCGAACATTGGCTTAGTGCTTTTTAAAAACTCAGCTACCGACAAGTTACTTCCTCTCAAAACCTCTATTTCTTAGTGATTGAAAAATGGCGATTTATGATTCTATTGGCCATAGGTATGTTTTTAATGCCATGAAACTGGCTTTGGTTGGTTAGAAATTGAAAAAGGGGAGTTACAGAGAAATAAATCAAACCAATTGCTTTAGGTACTTAGTGATACTTAAAGCAATCAGTTCCAGATGCCAGTTATTATTTTTATTGATGGCAAGATATTTGAGCAACGGTTTTTATTTTTATTAGAGTTGCTCAAATATCGGATAAACAAACTTTTTATTTTTATTGGTGTCTATTTATCTGACTTGTTATGTCTATTGCATTGCTTGTGCCAACAATAAAAAATCCAGTTAAATCAATGGTTTATGATTTGTTGAGGACTTTGATTAGATTTCCGCAGTGGCGGGTGTTACTTATATTGACGCATTGACGATGAATCGTGGGGTGGCAGGTAACACAGTGAGGCGAGGAAGTAAGATTAGTTCAATAATGAGTAAGTGCCCCATTATATGGCCCCCAGAGCAGTGAGCGCTGCTCTAGGTAGATAGCTTGCATCAGTAAGTGGCTATTTTGTGGCTTTTTTACGAGGGAAGCCCAATCGTTGGCGTCTTTCCCATAAACTCTTTCGACTTATCCCCAATTTAAGAGCCAACTCGGTTTCCGTCATTTTATCCTCATTTTCAAGTACAAAATGTTGGAAATAGTCATCTAGGGATAACTCAGAAGGCTTCACTTCCGCCACTTGTTCACTTTGCTGTAAGGACGCCATCATGGAGGGTGCGATCTTGCCATCGGCTTGTACATCAATGGCCATAGACTCAGCGCAAATATCCTCACCGTCGTTGAGAATAATGGAGCGCTCTATGGCGTTTTCTAGCTCACGAACATTCCCTGGCCATTGATAGGTGCTTATGGCCTTTGTGCATTCATCAGAAAACTTTAAAAGGGGTCGGTTTAGCTTATTGCACATACGCTCTAATAGCTTTTGAGCCAATTCTAATACGTCGTCACCCCGGTCCCTCAAAGCGGGTAACTTGAGCTCTACAACGTTTAGGCGGTAATACAAATCTTCTCGAAACTCGCCTTTTTGCGATAATTCCTTCAAATGACGGTGTGTGGCCGCCACTAGGCGCACATTGACTTTTTTACTTTGTACTGAGCCTACCCGTCGAATTTCGCTTTCTTGTAATACTCGTAATAACCGAGCTTGTGCTTCAAGGGGCAATTCGCCTATTTCATCTAAAAATAAAGTGCCGCCATCAGCAGCCTCTACTAAACCAATGCGAGCACTGGTGGCGCCGGTGAATGAGCCTTTTTCGTGGCCAAATAATTCTGACTCAATCAGGTTCTCTGGTATGGCGGCGCAGTTAACGCTGATCATGGGGGCATCTTTGCGATGGCTCTGTTCATGAATAGAGCGTGCTACCAATTCTTTACCCGTACCTGATTCTCCCAATATTAATACAGTGGCATCGGTTGGGCTCACCTTGCCAATCATTTTGAAGAGTTTCAGCATGGGCTCACAGCTGCCAATGATGCCGGTGGTGGGGTAGTCTTTAGCAATCTCTTGCTTTAATACTTTGTTTTGTCGCTCTAAATTGCGGCCTTTTAGAATGCGTTGCACGGCAATGAGCATTTCATCGTGATCAAAGGGCTTGGCAATGTAATCCACTGCTCCAAGCTTCATGGCGTCTACCGCGCTTCGAAGGCTAGCAAAACTGGTCATGATCAATACTGGAATGGGAGCGGCTAATTCAATTAGTTCGGTGCCATTGCCGCCAGGTAATCGCAGATCACTGATCACCATATCAAATTGAGTCAGATCAAATTCTTTGGCCTCTGTAAGGCTGGCCGCCTCTTCAACATCGTATTCGTTGCGGGTTAATAAACGTCGCAAGGCACTGCGAATAACTTTTTCATCTTCAACAATTAATATCTTAGTCATTAGATTTCTCGTTTTCAGTGCTGTGTTCGTATTGATATCTGGGCAGGCTTATGACCACACAGGTACCGTTTTGCAATGCTTCATTGGCGGGGCTTTGAATGCTGATGTGGCCGTAGTGATCTTCAATAATGCTATACACTAAGGACAACCCTAAGCCAGTGCCTTTGCCCACTTCTTTAGTGGTGAAGAAAGGTTCAAATATTTGCTCTACTTGATCGGGGCTGATACCTGAGCCTTCATCCGTTACTTTTAGGGTGACGGTATGTTCATTCATAGATGCGTCTACGGTGATGGTGGTGTGTTCTGGGCTAGCGTCTCTTGCATTGCTTAATAGATTCACAAAGACTTGCTGCAAGCGTTGATCATCCCCCAGTACGATGCATTCTTCAGGGCACAAATTCACAAATTCATAATCATGCTTGCCCGACAACATCAGTAAGTCCATGGCATCTTGGGCACATTGCCTAAGGCTCACAGGCCCCTGCTCTTGGTGCTGCAAATGATTGCCGCTGTGGGAGAAGTTCATGAGTGATTGCACAATACGGCTTACCCTTTGGGTTTGCTCAAGAATTTGCTCTCCGATATCCAGCAATTCTGGATTATCAGTTTCATATTTTATGTCTTGCGCCAAGCAGGCGATGCCGGTGATGGGATTGCCTATTTCGTGGGCAACACCGGCTGCCAACCTTCCGATGGATGCCAGACGTTCACTGTGGACAAGCTCATCTTCTAACAGCTGTGTATCGGTTTGGTCTTCTAACAAAATCACCACGCCGCCGTATTCTTGGCTATTAGGGTTTTCCAGTGCACCCTTGTGTAAGTTGATCCAACGGGGGCGACCATTCACCTCAATGGTTTTTTTATGCAGGTGGCTATTGCCGTCGTTAATGAAGTCCATTAATAAACTGCGCATGGGCTCTTTAAGGTTGTTGACCTTATTGCCCACCACATCTTCAGCTTGAATTTGAGTTTGCTCGGTAAGAGCGCTGTTCCACATGAGTATTTCACCATCAGTACCCAAACTACAGGCGCCCATTGGAAGGCGCTCAAGCGTCTGCCGATGAAAACGTCTTAAGCTATCAAGCTCAGCGGCAAGACCGGTTAAGCGGGATTGGTAAACCTCTAGGCCTTTTTCAATGAAATGAATGTCGTGGCTAGATTGAAGTTCACTGGTGTGTTTGAACGGCAACCACTGTGTGACAAGCTGATGTGCCACTGAGGGCCCCATTAAGCCAGATAAATTGACTTCAATCTTGCCTCTTAATAAACGCAGCTGATATGGGCGCTCTTCATTAATGGAAAGGTTTAAATCATTAAGGGCCTGTTTAATTTCCCGTTTAGCGGCTTGCTCGCCAAGCGCCTCAACAAGACTAGATTGAAATTCCAGGGCGCTTTTTGCCACCAACTCCTGACGCTGTGGAGCGGCAAAGGTATCTATGCTGCAAGCTTCAGCAGCGCTAGATTCAATCGGTCGGGTTTTACTTACAATAGAAACAACCGCAAACACCACAAAGTTAAGCATGACTGAGCCGGTGGCCCCTAAATACCAATTCTCATGGTTAGTTGGGGGCAGGAAGGGTTTTAAGAAATCTAGAACTGTAAAATCCAGTAAGGGCAGCAGCAGTGCCCATACCCAAATAGCCACCCCTACGGACACCCCTGCGATGAAACCTTGGCGATTAGCAGTAGGCCAGTATAAAACTCCAGCCACCCCGGGCAAAAATTGAATGGTGGCCACAAAAGCGATAATACCAAGCTCTTCAAGGCCACGGTCCTGACTTAAAAATCGATAGAAAACATAGCTGGCCATAAAAATAGCCGCAATTAGCCAGCGTCTTGTCCATAACAACCAGGCGTACATATCCTGTTTAGGATTAGGTTGTACAACAGGTAATACAAGGTGGTTCAGAGTCATGGCTGCCATGGCCAAGGTGGTTACAATTACCACACCAGAGGCTGCTGCCAGTCCACCCACAAAGGCAATGGAAGTAAGCAAAGGGCTTTCCAGCTCAAGGCCCAATCCAACGGCAAAATATTCTGGCGGGGTATCTAAATTTAAGTAAATGCCGGCCCATAAAATGGGGGGAATCATAATGGCCATGGCCAGTAGGAAAAGCGGCATGCCCCAGCTGGCTAAATTTAACGCTTTAGCATTTGAATTTTCAGTGAAAGCCATGTGAAACATGTGGGGCATCACCACGGCCGAGGCAAAAAACAACAATAACAAGGTTCTCCAAGGGCCTTCTTGTATGGAGCTTTGCATGCTGGCTAAGCGAAAGTGATTATCATGCAGCCACAGGTCCATGCCGGTGGGGCCATCGAACACCACGAACATGGACACAATGCCCAAAATTGAAATGGCCACTAGCTTAATGATGGATTCCACGGCAATAGCAAATACAAGGGACTCATGTTTTTCCCTTGGGCTCACGTGGCGAGCACCAAATAAAATGGCAAAAATCGTCATGACGGCACAGTAGCCAAAGGCGATATCAATTCTTTCCAGCTCTTGGTTGAGTAAGGAAAAGCTGTCAGTAACCGCGGTAATTTGTAGGGTGATCAGGGGGAGAATCGCCACCAACATAATTAACGTGGTGACCGTGCCCACAGCTCGAGAGCGAAAACGAAAGGCAAATAAGTCTGCTAAGGAAGTCAGCTGATAGGTGCTGGTGATGTGCAATATAGGTTTGAGTAAAATAGGCGCCAGTACAAAGGCACCACTAATGCCCAAATAGTAAGTTAAGTAGCCATAGCCGTATTGATGGGCCAAACCGACACTGCCGTAAAAAGCCCAGGCGCTGGCGTAAACCCCAAGGGAGAATACGTATACCGCTGGGTGGCGTACTAATTTCTGCGGTAACCAGTGTTTTTCGGCCGCGTAGGCGGTAAAAAACAAAGTGAACAAATACGTAATGACTATGGTGACTAGAGAGGCAATGCTAAACGTCATGATTCATCCTCCTCCTGCCAGTGTTGTAGCCAAATAGACACACCAATTAAAATGAGCCACAAAGCAAAAGGTCGATACCAAGACCCTGTGGGCGCTAGCCACCAATCAACAATAATGGGAGAAAACAGGAAGGCCGCAAAGACAAGTAATAATATTAATCTGTGTATGTACATGGCATTCCAGATGCGTGGCAAGAATAGCAGGGCTGGGATGTTACTGTGGGTAACAGAATAGGGCAAGTATAAGCTAGTCAAGGGCAGTGAAAATTCTTACAAGCCCCATGCATACTGGCTTTAGAGTATTAAGCCATCTTTAAGGGCAGGGATCTTCGAGACCTGCCAGTGCTGTGTGGCCCAGTTTAATATGCTGGCGGTATCCTGCTGCATATTCATAGGAGGAGTGGTTTGCCTTAAAAATCGCAAGGCGGCCAACAGATTGTCTGCAACAGAATGAAGGTCTAGAGCTTGTGCTTGATTTTGTTTACTGAGTTTTTGTCCCGACTCATTGGTAATGAGCGGAATATGAAGGTAATGAGGCGCCTTAATCCCTAAGCACTGCATTAAATACAACTGTCTAGGGGTGTTATCCAACAGGTCTAGGCCACGTACCACATGATTAATGCCTGACTCATAATCATCTACCACTACAGCCAATTGATAAGCATATAAACCGTCTTTACGCTTAAGTACCTGATCACCCACCTGAGCTAATTCCTGAGAGTTGTCACCGTATACGGCATCGTTAAATTGCCATTTTTCATCTGGAGTCACTAAGCGCCAGGCATGGGGCTTATCCAAAGCGCTGTGGCAATTGCCGTGGTGCAAGCCTTGGTGAGCGGCTAGGGTTTTTCGTGAGCAGCCACAGGGGAAAAGTAAACCTTGCTCTTTTAACTGTGCAAGGTAGCGCTCATAACGGGTGCCATGATGGCTTTGAAATTCAATATCACCATCCCACTTAAGGCCATGCTTAAGCAATTGCTTGGGGATAAGTGTGCTGGCGGCTTTATCTTCTCTGGGGGGGTCTAAATCTTCAATGCGCAGCAACCAAGTGCCGTTATGAGATTTTGCATCTAAATAACTCGCCAGGGCGGCCACTAAGGAGCCAAAGTGCAAGGGACCTGTGGGGGTCGGAGCAAAACGGCCTATGTAGTGAGGCATTAAGCTAAATTCCAGTGTCGCCAGAAATGATTAAGCACCTTTCATATCAAAGGCTCTTGATATGAAAGGTGCTTAATGAGAAAGAGAACGCAGGTAAATGGAGACTAGCTACCTACTTGCTTCTCTTTGATTTCTGCCAATGTTTTACAATCGATACACTGATCGGCAGTTGGGCGAGCCTCTAAGCGACGAACACCAATCTCGATGCCGCAAGCTTCACAATAACCGTAGTCATCGTTTTCAATTAGCTCTAAGGTTTTTTCAATTTTCTTAATAAGCTTACGCTCGCGGTCACGAGTACGTAGCTCAAGGCTAAATTCTTCTTCCTGACTGGCACGGTCATTAGGATCCGCGTAGTTTTCGGCGTCAGTCTGCATGTGGACCTTAGTACGGTCCGCTTCTTCCATTAGCTCCAACTTCCAGTTGTTTAGAATACTTTTAAAGTGCACCTTCATCTCGGTGCCCATGTATTCTTCGCCTTTTACTTCCTTATAAGGAGTAAAGTCGGATAATGCGAATGCGTTGTCTTGTTTTGCTGGCATATAATTCTGCCTCACCTTGCTAAGGCCAATGGCCATTCTCGTTTCCATTTACCGATCCAATCATAACGCCTTGGATCAATAGGGGGCGAAAAGCTATCAGATTCTTTTTGCCCGTGCCACATTAATATCAAAATTTACTGATCTTTGTGGGAAAATAAGCAAAAAAAGTGAAAAATTTAATGGATAAGCCCATGAAACTCGCCAAACGGCTCGAAAATATTGAACCTTTCCATGTTATGGACCTGCTAGGCCATGCTAAAGCCATGGAAAAAGCAGGGCGAGATATTATTCATTTAGAGGTGGGTGAGCCTGATTTTAGCAGTCCGCAGGGGGTTATAGAGGCAGGCATTAGCGCTTTACAGCAAGGGCTAACCCATTATACGCCCGCCACGGGCTTACCTGAGTTAAAAGCGGCCTTGGGCAATTTTTATCAAGAGCGCTTCGATACACAGGTTAGCCCTGAGCAAATCATCATCACCCCTGGTGCGTCTGGTGCCTTGCAACTAATAACGTCTTTGTTAGTAAATCCAGATGAAAGCCTATTGTTAACTGACCCAGGTTACCCCTGTAATAGGCACTTTTTAGCGAACATTAATGCTTTGGGGCAAATGGTGCCCACCCATGTCGAGCACGGTTTTCATTTAACCCCAAATCTAGTGCATGAGCATTGGCAAGAAAATACCGTAGGAGCCTTGGTGGCGAGTCCTGCTAACCCCACCGGTGGGGTCATGAGTCAAAATCAAATTGCGATACTTCATGAATCCGTTAGTCAGCATGAAGGGATCTTGGTAGTGGATGAAATATACCAAGGCTTAACCTACAGCGGGGTGGAAAATCATACGGCGGCGGGGTTGGGTGAGGATGTTTTTGTAATTAACAGCTTTTCCAAATACTTCACCATGACCGGCTGGCGTTTGGGTTGGCTAGTGGCCCCTAAATGGGCCATAAAACCCTTAGATAAACTGGCCCAGAACCTCTTTTTAGCCCCCTCTACGCCTGCTCAGTACGCTGCTTTGGGGTTATTTAATGACACAACGCTAAATGAGCTGGAAGCTCGCCGAGAGGCGTTTTCTGAGCGCCGTGAGTATTTATTGCCTGCATTGAAAGCCTTGGGCTTTAGTGTGCCGGTGGATCCACAAGGGGCTTTTTATATATACACAGATATTAGTGAGTTTAGCCAAGACAGCATGAAATTTTGCAAAGAATTACTGGAGCAAGAGGGAGTGGCGATTACCCCGGGCATTGATTTCAGCCCAACCCATGGCCATCACTTTGTTCGTTTTGCCTACACTGCCCCAGTTACTCGTTTGAAAGAAGCGGTGATTCGCATAAAGCGTTTTTTAGTTAATAATTACTCGGCTTAAAATAATTCAAAAACAAAAGCCCTATTTGATAGTTGCTTAAAAACTCATTAAGCCGCTATTAAATAGGACTCTTGCCCTTTCTTAGAGTGTTTGTTTTTACGAAGGTAAGCTCCCTTGCCTTTTTTATTTTTAACCACTTGTAATTGGTATGCCGAAGACGTTACTAAAGCGGCCAAAAAATTGTCGTTAACTTTACCACGGCCCATTTCTAGCTCATCACCCTTAAGGGTAGATTTACTGGGTGCTAATTTAGCGTGTTTTTTCATCTTTATTCTCGTTTTTAAAAGCCTGCGAAGTATATAGGGTTTTGTGTTAACCCCCAAATGTGGAGCTTGGCCATTATTATTGGTACCACTATTTTAATGGGGCTGTAGTAGTATGAGTGCCTCAAAGTATTCATATGGGTGATCATCTCAAAGCCCAGTTTAGGAAAATTCATGAAGTTTCAATTTCCCTTACAAAAAGGCACCTGGATTACACGCTATAAGCGATTCATGGTGGATCTTACCCTTGCCAATAACGAAGTGCTCACCGTGCATAATGCCAATACGGGCTCCATGAAGAATTGTTACGTGGAAGGAGGGGATGCTTGGTATTGGGATAGTCAAAACGAAAAACGCAAATACCCCCATAGCCTTGAGTTAGTACAAACCCCATCAGGCCATGTGGCGTGCATTAATACTTCTCGTCCTAATTATCTGGTGGCTGAAGCCATAGAAAATTCTGTGGTGAGCGAGCTTCAAGATTACGACCAATTAAAAACAGAAGTGCGCTACGGGGGGGAGAAAAGTCGCATTGATATATTATTAAGTGGCGGTGAAAAAAGCATTTATGTAGAAGTTAAAAATACCACTCTTTTGGAAAATACCATTAACGGTGTGCCCACGCCAGATGGGGATGCCGCTGAGGGTATTGGCTATTTTCCTGATAGCGTCAGTGAACGAGCAAGCAAGCACTTACGTGAATTAATGCGCATGGTAGAGGAAGGCCACAGAGGGGTTATTTTCTTTTGTGTTAATCACACAGGCATTAAAGAAGTGAGGCCAGCGGATCACATAGACCCAGTTTACGGACAGCTATTAAGAGAGGCGGCAAAAAAAGGTGTGGAAATTTTGGCTTATCGCAGCCATATTAATGAGCATGAGATTTACCTTAAAGATAAAGTGCCTGTGGTGCTTGTAGATTAAATTAATGTTTGAATAAATATAAAAACCTCTGTTATGAAGGGCTGTTTCATGAAAGTAATTTTTGCATCCATTGTCTTTAGTTTTGTGGTGGGTTTATGGTTTGGAGTGAATATCGGTAAGGGTAACGCCTTGTACGAAAATCCGTTTGAAGATCCAGGTGTTATTTCTGATGCTCATGAAAGTGCCGACGATGCCGGTTTGATTGATCAAGGAGAGGAATTTTTAAACCACAAAAAAGACATGTTGAAAGATAAAGTCAAAGACATGGTGGATGATCTTTAATTTTTAATAGATAAATCTAGCTTCTTTTAATGAAATTCTTATACATAAATAAGAAGCTTTTTACACTAGGTTTAGTTCCATTCACAAAAAACCGCAGCAAGCTGCGGTCAATTTCAGAACCAATATTAATGGAAAATAACTAAATAGTGTTATCTGTCCTCATATCTTTGGTGCCGGAAAAATACCCCGCTATCCGAAAAGTTAGAAGCATTGAACTCAGACGTTAACGTTAAACTCCCCAATTTTATTGCGCTATCACGGCGTTGCTGTGCGTACTTTTTATTGTAATAAGGAAATATGGACGACTTTATATCCTTATCGGTGGCGTAAATATCGTAAAGCACAGTGCCTTGTGGAAGTGTTAGCAAGTCTTGTCTAAAGTCATGCTCTGATGAAGAAAACTGATTCCTCAGGGCTTCATTTGGTACAAAGTAAATTTGAGTAGGGGATTTAGGACTCTGCTCCATTTGACCATTTTGGGTAACATTGGCCATGCCCTCAGTCATTAAACGCGTGGGCTTAGTGGACACTAAAGAAAATAGCGCGGTGGTGCCTAATGTTTCATTGGCCTCAACAGAGACGTATTGAGAGAGTTCGTTACTAAAGAAATTATAGTTATCACCCTGCCCAGATAACGTATATAGGGCTGAAATATTTTGTGAAGCGCTACCATCTACAAAAGACTTCCAAGCTAACCCTGGAGTAAAGCCTCGGTCGCTGGGGTCCCCTGTCAAAGACAAACGTATTAGCCCGCAGTCAGATCCTTTAAATAATCCTGTGTAAGGATGCCCAGCTTGTGCCTCAAATGCTACTTTGGCCATTACGCCTTTGGCATGTATGGGTTTTTCATAGCCCACCGGTGCTACGTCCGAATCTAGATTAACTTTACTCCAAAGAATGCTGTTAATTAACCCGCCAATATCTACTTTAGTTAAATTAGGCAACTCATCTAAGAGGTGTTGTGTTCTTAGGGCACCGTTAACCCAAAGGTGTTGTTGCTTATTGCAGCCCTGCCAAGATTGATAGTCATCGGTGATATTAAGACCCCAAGGTTTAAAGGCATTATCCACCCCCACAAGGCTTGTATTTAATTGAGGGAAGTGTCGGTTCAAAACGTCTACCATGGTGTTTTCTTCTACCCAATCAATTCCTGCCTGGGTATACACTTGTGGGGTGTAATCTTTTGTATAAAAGCGGTCGGTAATAAGACGGCGTGATGCGTTCAGTATGAATACTTGAAAAGCCGTTTCACCAAAGGCAAATCCTTCTGGACGCACGGTTTCTGCCAATTGCCCCACTAACGCATCAATTTTTTCAATGTCGTTATCGTAAAGACGTTTTAATTCAGCCAATAACACAGGGTCTTGCGTTAAATCTTCAAACTTTGTAATGGGGTTTAAGCGAATTTGACGGCGGAACTCATTGTATCTCGGAATGCCCCGTTCGCGATCTCGTAAAATATCTATGGTGGCTAGATCGATGTCTCCCACCAATGGAATAGAGAGATTGCGTAAAAATTGCGGATAATTCTTAAGAGTTAATGAACCTGGGTGAGTAATACCAAATGAATACCATAAACGTTCAGCGCCCTCTTGATCTAGGACGTCCTCAGCATCGCCGTTGCGGGTATCTTCAATATTAATTGAATTACTCACAATGTTAGAACCAATGTCGTAGATATCCACCTGATCACGCAGTAACGGGTGCATACGATAAACTTCTACGAACTCCTCCGTTAAGGTGTAAGGGGTGCCAGCGTTATCTGATTGACGAGAACCCACTAAACCGCCAATGCCGTGTTCTATAAATGATGCATCATCTAGGGCACCACTGAAATTGGGATCTAACCCTAAAAGATGTTTTACAAAGGAGTCTGTTTTGGCTAAATCTTCCGCTAGGGCTTCATATTCAGCCTGAAATTTATCACGTCCTTCACGCTCACCTAATAGCCCCCACCAGTTTGCGTACATGGCTCGTTCTGTAACTGGGTTAGCAATAATGGCCGGTGTCCATTCAACCGTATGGATTTTTGCCATGAGCGCGGCATTAATTAAACGGGCTTTGTCATAAATCCACTGGTCAGTTTGTTGTGGGTTTTCCAATTTTATTTTATCGGCAATGGCGTTGTGTTCCATGGTGAATAATTGGTGCATCATGCTTAAACCGAGCCACCAGTTATCGTTAAACCCTGTGACTGGAACACCTGAAAAAAATTCGGTAGGCAATGTGTTGTCACTATTGATAACGAGTTTGCCATCTTCAAAAGATCGAACTTTTTCATTAGTCGATGCGTTACTGCCGTATATTTGCGAGCCATCCCACCAGTGGGTATTGATGTTTTGATAAGTGGCGGGTAAATGCACTTCGTCTTCACTTCGGCTGCTATCTGGCTGGGTTCTTTGCACTGACATCATGCCTGTGCCTAATTCATCCCCTGGGGGTAAAGGGAATTCCATGGGGTCTTCATCACTGTTAGGGCCATGGCTTACCCAGTCATGGACCATAAACTGAATCCAAGCGGCGGCAATAAAATTAACGCTGGTGGCAGGTTTGAATTCATCTCGGCCCATAAGAGAATTACTAACATCTCTTGGGTTCGGCTCTAATAGAGTTTGTGCGTCTAACTCTGCTTGCACAGAGTCCAGTTGCACGTTTCGACCAAAGCGTTTTAATGCCGAGCCTTCAGCCGGATTTTCAAGTGTGTTACAGGTGCCATCTTCTGTGCGTGCGGTTAGACTTCTCTCGTCACAAATTATAGTGGCATTATGTTTTTCATAATTTTCAACATCAATTAAATTCTCATCAAATAATTTCTCACGCTCTAGGCCAATTACAATGACGCCTGCTATGACCCCTAAGGTGCCAAGTTTGGTTAATGCGGGCCAGGTAACCCATATAGATCCACTCATTATCATTCCTTATTATTATATTTGGATGGTATTTCTACTTATCGCCTTTTAATGATAATTAATTATTAATAGCAAAGACCCCCTCCAAGGGAGGGGGTGAAAAAAATTTGGTGCGAGTCGACACTATTAAATGGCTGGCGGGTTTATCCTTGTAAAAAATATTGAAGCTACTTAGTGTTTAACAGACGAAATAAAAATAATAAAAAAGTATTGTGGAGTACATGTGTCCCATCTCATAGATAGAGATAATTTAGTTTCGTTAATGGCCCATGCAAAGAATTTTCCATTAACGGTAATGGTGGCCCCTGCTGGATCGGGTAAAAGCACTTTATTGAAGCAGTGGGAAGAAAATAATGGTTGCTTAAATGTGGCACACTTAGATTCAAGTGAGCCATACAGTGATATTTTTCATGTGTTAAAACTCATTTTGGATAGCATTAGAAAGACGGTTCAGGTGTTTGATGCCCCGGTGATTAACTTATTTAGTTCTGATGGTGCAATATCAGCCCCTCAGATAGCTAAGAAAGTCACGCAAGTTTTAAAATCTATCGATCGTGAACTGTACTTGGTGTTAGATGACTACCAAAACATAGAGTCGAGTTATTCTTCAAATTTATTAAATGCTTTAATTGAAACGCTTCCTGAAAATATTCATATCATTTTATCCACAAGGCATTACCCTTCGTTAAATTTAAGTCGTCTAAAAATTGAAGATAAGCTTCTGCAGGTTGATATTAACGATTTAAAATTTACAGCCTTACAAGTGAATGAATTAAGTAAAAAGTTAGGGGGTGACTATATAGAAGAAGAATATTTACACAGTATTATGCTATCGACAGAAGGGTGGGTGGCAGGTATTAAGATTGCCCTAATGGATTTTTACCAGCAGGGCCCCAACGGCATCACATCCTTTAATGGTAAGCAGCCAGATTTAGTGGAGTACCTCAAGGCTGAAGTGTATCGAAAATTGCCCGATCATATGCAACATTTTTTAATTAAAACGGCAATATTTGAAAGCTTTAATGCGTCAGTTTGTGATCAGTTTTTAGGGGGGAGTCATTCTCAATCAATGATCAATACGCTAATTCGGCAAGGCATGTTTGTATCGAGTGTTGACGATAACGAAGGCTGGTATCGGTATCACTCTTTATTAAAAGACTTTTTAAGGCTAAGAATCAAGCAATCTTACTCTGAAGCTAAAGTGATTGAAATGCATGATTTAGCGGGTGATATCTTTTCAAAAAATAAAAATTTTGAAGCCGCTTTGTATCATTATAAAAGTGCACAAAAGGATGGGATTCACAAAGGTGTATACACAGCTTGCGAATATTGGCTTAAACAAGGGGATTTCTCAAAAATAATTGTGCAATTAGATAATTACACAATGGATGAATTTAATAATAATTTAAAGTTACTACTTACCTATATACATGCTCTTATTTTTTACAGACGCTTTAATCAGGCTAAATATTATTTGGAATTAATCCCTCAAAAAATACAATTAATTGAAGGTGCTGAAGCAGCTAAAGATGTTGAATTTTTAAAGTTGTGTTTAGGGTTGTTTCAGCAAGAAACGCAAGCGTTAGCCAGTTTGTCGGTGCAGGAATTAATGGCCTTTGATAATGGTAATGGTCTAAGGATGTTTGCAGGGGTGTTTTTAGCTTACTTTGAATTACAAAAAGGAAATATTAATGCTGCACTTATTACAGCAACAAAGATAAAAACTCGACTCTCTAATTTAGATTATGTTTTGGCTGAAAGCTATGTGGATTTAATTATTGCGTTATGCGAGCGCCATATTGGGCGTGGGGTTGAGGCGGTTACGTATATTTCGCAATTAAACCTTAATCACCGTTTTATTAAAGGCAGTCTTGCTTGGGTGAATTTGAAAACAGCCATGGTGATTGTTTATTATGAACAAAATCAATTAAGTCAGGCGAAAACGCTGTGTGAAAAATTATTACCTCTTATTAATCATTCTTGTGTAACCGAAGTTATTGCCACCATTTATTTAAATTTATCTAGATTATTGTTTATTGAAGGAGATAACAAAAAAGCCACACGAGTGTTGGTTCAATTTAAGCGGCTGCTGGTATTTGGTTACTATCAACGATTTGCAAGCCAATGCGTTCAAGAGTCAATGCGCCAAGCCTGGCTTAGTGGCGATATTAATCGTGCTGGTAGTTTAGTAGTGGAATACAATCTTGAAAAAAACGCCAATAATTTGCGGCTATTACCCGATCAATATAATGAGGTGGTTGAACGTCAAGTGTTAACACTAAGCTATTGGTATATTTTTAAGGGAGAGTATTTAAAAGCTGAAAAATTATTGAAGGAATTAGCTGAAAAATTGGATGCGTGTGGTGCCATTAGCCGATCATTAGTGGCTAAAACGAATCTTCTTATGTTAGATGTGCATCAAAAAAACGAGTGCATTGCCACTCAACGGTTAGGCGCTCTGCTTGAGTCTTATGGCTACATGGGATTTTCAAGAAGTGTTTTTGACGAAACACCGGGCCTGGAAAAAGTCTTTAAACTGGCCAGTAACAATAATAGCATCATCGTTCCTGAATTATTCTATCAAGTGTTTAGTGATTTACTAAGCGAAGATAAACCCACCAAAAAGCCCATAAGCTTTCAAAGCATCGCGCTGACGGGTAAAGAGCAAGAAGTTTACTTATTATTAGCCTCAGGGTTAAGTAATGCCGAAATTAGCCAGCACACTAGAACAGCCATTAGCACCACTAAATGGCATTTGAAAAATATCTACGGGAAACTTGGAGTAGCCAATCGCTCTGAAGCCATCAAACTAAAACAGTCTGCCCTACAAAGGACCTAGAGCCGTCGCCCCTGCGTTACCCCTTCTTGCTATCCTCGCCTACAATTAGTTAATAAGCACTTAATGCGGAAATAATGTGGTGAAAAGGTTTCTAATTTGGCTTTTCTTATTACCAATGCTGGTACAGGCCGATCAAGCTCCAGCTATTAAAATATTATTAAATAATTGGACCAGTCAGCTGGTTTTAAGCCATGTAACAGGCCGTATTTTTGAAAAAATGGGCTATGAGGTTGAATACCAGCAAAGTTCGGTGAGTGAGCAATGGGGGGCATTAAGCCACGGGGTCGTTCATGTTCAGGTGGAAGTCTGGGAAGGCACGATGGCCAAAGCTTTTGATCGTCTAGTGGCAGCCAAAAGCATTGAAGACATGGGCTCACACCAAGCCACCACAAGAGAAGATTGGTGGTATCCAGATTATGTTGAAAAACTATGCCCAGGCCTACCAGATTGGCGTGCTTTAAAGGGCTGTGCTCATTTATTTAGTGATGAAAAAAGTGTCTCCACTAAAGGGGTGTACATAGCTGGCCCTTGGGAAAAGCCAGACGAAGCCAAGATAAGGGCATTAGGCTTGGGCTTTGATGTCAGCCCTGTGGAGAAGGGCGATGACTTATGGGTGGCTCTTAAAAAAGCGGTATTAAATAACAAGCCCATTATGTTGTTTAACTGGAGTCCAAACTGGGTGGAATCTCGCTTTAAGGGTAAGTTTGTTGAGTTTCCTGACTATCACCCTGATTGTGAAACGAACCCCCAATGGGGGGTGAATAAAAGCTTCCTATTTGATTGTGGAAATCCCAAAGGGGGCTGGTTAAAAAAAGCTGCTTGGCCTGGGTTTAAAAATCAATGGCCATGTGCTTATGGGGCATTTAAGAAAATTAGCCTCAGTAATGAACATATTGCCTATGCGGCAGCTTTAGTTGATGTGGATAATTTAAGCTACCCGCAAGCGGCTAAACGCTGGATGGATGAATATCCGCAAGTGTGGCAGGCCTGGCTAAACTCATCTTGTCGTCATGATTAAAGAGTCTATTGCAACGCAGCTTATGCGTGTTGTTTTCTTTTGTTATTGTTTAGTGGCGATTACCGTGACAGCAATACATGTCTTTGAAGAATATCGGCAAACCCAAGTTAATATCTCACAAGAATTAAAAAGCTATGAAACCATATTTGGCCCTGTGCTGGGGAAAAGCATGTGGCATCTAGACAGAGAACGTATTAAAGATGTTATGAACGCCATGAACTTGGTGCCGGTTATTAAAGGGGTGAAAGTTAATAAAGTGAATGAAGAAAAGATTTTTATGGCTCAGGGCAGAGTCATGAATAGCAATTTGGAAACTTTATTATACCAAAGTAATCAGGTGACCGTCTTGGGCAATCAAGAAGAGCTTTTCTATCATGAATTCCCTGTTATATATGAATACGCTGGTGTGGGGCATGAGCTGGCAAAAGTAACCTTGTATAGCTCTTCAGCCGCAGTATTAGATCGTGTTAAAACCGGTTTTGTTTTCTTGGCTATTAATTCCATTATAAAGGGGGTGGCATTGTGGATTATTTTTTATTGGTTTAGCAATAAAATAATTTTATACCCTTTAAGTCAATTATCCAAAACCGTTAAGGAAATAAACTTTCAAAAATTAGGGGAAGTAGAAAAAATACAGGCCACCCCAAAAAATAATGAACTACGAGATTTACAACTGAGTTTTTCAGGCATGGTGGCTGAGCTTGAAAAATCGAAATACGAAATTCTTGACTTAAATAACAATTTAGTTGAAAGAGTCCGAATAAAAACTCATCAAATTGAAATGGAAAAACAAAAAGTACAAGAGGCACTAAATGTCAAAACGAATTTTCTAGCGACCATGAGCCATGAAATAAGAACCCCGCTAAATGGTGTAATTGGTATGTTGACGTTGCTTAAGTCAGCAAAATTAGATAACGAAAACTTAAATAAAGTAAAACTGGCCAAAGACAGTGCCAATACTTTAATGCTGCTCATTAACGACATATTAGATTACAGCAAGATTGAATCAGGAAACTTAAAACTAGAAAAAAATGCCATTTGTTTACAAGATGAAGTGAGCAGTATTCTAGATGTTAACCAAATATTGATTGATCAAAAAGGGTTGAAGCTGGATGTTAACTTACAAAATTTAGATGCTTTTCGAGTACTAGGCGATAGCTTAAGGCTTGGGCAAATTATGAATAATTTGCTGAGTAATGCCATTAAGTTTACACCCGAGGGCACGATAAAAGTCGCTTGTCATCTCAATGATGACCAGCAGGATAATAGCTTTTGCATCTTGAGTGTGGATATCCAAGACAGCGGAATAGGCATTGAACCTGAGTATTTAACCAGTTTGTTTAAGGTCTTTACTCAGGCAGATAGCACCACCACTCGTCGATTCGGGGGGACGGGCCTTGGGTTGGCCATAGTGAAGGATTTATGTGAACTCATGGGCGGTGGCGTTTGGGTAGACAGCACGCCAGACAAAGGCAGCTGCTTTAGTTTTGAAGTGCGTTTTCAGAAAGTGTTATTTCAGGAGCGCCTTGAAAACAACATCGACAAGAAGCTAATAGAAGCCTTACCCAGTGGAAGAATTTTATTGGTGGAAGATAATTTGATCAATCAAGAAGTCGCCATGGAAATGCTGAGTAATTTATCTCAGCAGGTGAGCATTGCTCATAATGGTCAAGAAGCCTTGAAGGCGCTTGAGGACAGTAGTTTTGATTTAATATTAATGGACTGCCACATGCCCATTATGGATGGCTATGAAGCTACTCAGTTCATTCGTAACAAAGCGATTGTCGCCACAGGAAAAGATACCCCTATTCCTATTATCGCCATGACAGCCAATGTCATGGCGGGGGATATGGAGAAATGCTTAGAGGCAGGGATGGACGACTACCTGTCAAAACCTGTGGATGTAAAAGCCCTTGAAAGGAAATTGCGACGCCACTTGAAATAGCTGGGGTTACGTAATGAAACGTACCGATTAACCCCTTGGATCTGTTAATATGGCCACCATCCAAATCTTTTCATGCAGGGCACTCCTTTGAGCCAAACTGATTTCTCTTCTTTAAAATTACACCAGCCGCTACTGGATAACCTTAAATCCTTAGGTTATGACGCCATGACCCCTATTCAAGGGCAAAGTTTACCGAATATATTGGCTGGCAAGGATGTAATTGCCCAAGGTAAAACAGGCTCAGGGAAAACCGCTGCCTTTGCCTTAGGCCTGCTTCAAGCCTTGGATGTAAAGCGTTATTACGTGCAGTCAATTGTATTGTGCCCAACCAGAGAGCTGGCCGATCAGGTGGCCAAAGAGATTCGTAAGCTGGCGCGCACCATTCACAACATCAAGGTATTAACCCTTTGTGGTGGCATGCCATTTGGCCCTCAAATAGGCTCTTTAGAGCATGGTGCGCATATTATTGTGGGCACACCAGGGCGTGTGGAAGAGCATGTTCGCAAAGGCACTCTAGAGCTAGACCGTGTTAATACCCTAGTGTTGGATGAAGCGGATCGCATGTTAGAAATGGGCTTTCAAGAATCCCTTGATAACATCATTGTGGATATTCCTAAAGAGCGCCAAACCCTGTTATTTAGCGCTACTTTCCCCGACACCATAGA
>CAJXRF010000011.1 GCA_913058575.1 uncultured Bermanella sp. | reverse complement strand
GCAGCGGGGTCAGGCTTGTCTTTTACCTAGGCGCACAATGAAAGCCGACTCTCTTTTTACCTTAGGTGTAGCTATGTACTAATGCCTTCAATGTTTTTGCGGCGTAATCTCGAGGCATTAACTCACCTGCTGTTGTCGCTAACTGATAACAGCCTTCGATGCTCGCCAGAATCATACTCGCCAATGCTTTAATCGCCGCCTTATCCAGCTTACCCGTCATCTCCTTTTTGTAATCAGATAATAGAGTGGTTAGCTGGGTCAGATTCGCGGCCACAATACCTTGATAAACCTCTCTTACTTCTTCCTGGCGAATTGCTTCCGAGCTAATGGTTACCCATGCCGATACGGCGGTCTCATCTGCGCCATCTCCCAGCGCCAGTGCTGCATCTATGTAGGCATTTAGCCTGTCGGTAGCGGTGGAGGCCAAATCAAGTCGAGCCTGAAATCGTGCTTGGGCTTTGCCATTAAGGTTATTGATTAACTCTACCAATATTTCTTGCTTGGTTTTGAAATGGTAGTGAATTAAACCGGGTGTTAGGCCTGCCGACTTGGCAATGGCTTGAATAGACGATTTGTCGTAACCACTGTGGGCCATGGTCTCCATTAACCCTTGGGTGATCTGTTGACGTCTTTGTTCTTTATTGGAAGGTCTGCCCATGGTGTCACCATAATAAGTAATTTGGTCATTTGACCAAATTACTTGACAGAATGGAAGTGGATTCTATATTCTAATTATAAGTTGGTTGACCAACCAAATAATGGGTCGAGAGGTCGTTAATATGAAATGCAGGGAAACGCAGCCATTACATGCCTTAAGGCAGCAATGGTTGGCTATGTCTGGGCTGTGGGGGGCAAGTGTAGATGCCCGATTGCAGGTATTTAACAGGCTGGTGGCATCATATACGGCAGCTAACAGACATTATCACGGCATTGGCCATATTCAGCACATGTTGGCATTAGCGGGTGAATTGCAGACTGTAATTGGCAACCAGCAAGCCTTCTATTTTGCCATTTGGTTTCACGATGCTGTGCAGCTAGCAGGGAAAGACAGCGAAGGCTTAAGTGCAAGTTTGGCTTGTAAGGAACTAGAGGCTCTTGACGTACCTGCAACACTTATATCAAAGGTTATTGAATTGATATTGATGACCAAGCATCACGTTGGGAGAGGTGATGGTGATGTGGCTCTGTTTTTGGATATTGATCTTAGCATTTTGGCTGGAAGCCAAAGTCAGTATCAAACTTATGCCAGGGGCTGTAGAAAAGAATATCCTATCCCTAATTTTATCTATCGACGTGGGCGCAAAAAATTTTTACGTTCATTAATGAAAAGAGCATTTATTTTTAATACAGATTTATTTCGCAAGGAAAAAGAGGACATAGCCCGAGGGAATATTAAATGGGAATTACAGGGATTATGAGCATGAACGCCAAAATTGAAAATATTAGCAATATAGTGGGTGGAAGCTGCTTCATTATTAAAAATGCCTTTGAAGATTCAGAGTGTGAAGCGCTTTTATCTCCTATTCTTAGCCGCTTTGTATCTGCAAATGATATGTACCCAGATAGCTACAGGAGTAATGAACGTTATTGGGAAGATAATGATGTATTAGCTGATGTCTTATATAAAAAGACTACATGGTTATGCGATGACCATAATGAAACCGCAAAGTCTTTAGCGGGTTTCTGCTCTTTAAACTCAAGGTTACGTTTTTGTAAATATAGTGCGGGCCAAGTTTTTAATATTCATCGGGATGGTGTTTATCATAAAAGTGATAATGAAAAATCTAAAATGACCTTTCTTCTTTATTTAAATGATAATTACGAGGGCGGCGAAACTAAATTTTATAAAAATAAGTGCGATAAAATACCGACATACACTTACAAGGCAAAGAAAGGTGACTTATTGATTTTTAATCATGAAATTTGGCATGAAGGCAGTACTGTACAGTCGGGTGAAAAATACATTTTAAGAAGCGACCTTATTTTTAAAAACAAGGAAGATGATGCTTCGGTTAATCATTGCCACAAAGGCTACATTTGGGATGTACTGGATTATCAAGGCGCTATTTACTCGGCGGGCAGAGATAAAAAAATAAAGAAATGGAATTACGAGCTTTCTAAACTAGCTGAAAACGAAGTTCATGAATCCTCAGTATTGGCCTTAGAAGGCGTAGCTAATCACATTTATAGTGTATCTAGGGATGGGAATTTTTCAAAATTAACTACAGATTTGACTTTGGTTAATAAAGTGAATTCCATGCACGCTAGCCCACTGAGTATATCGGTTAACGGTCAATCCTTAATCACGACAGGGTCCGATGGCTATATTCGGGTGTGGGATCTTGATCTTATTTTTAAACATGAGGCTAAAGCCCATGCTGGTTGGAGTTGGCGCTGTGTTACAAGAGATAGTGGCACATTAATAAGTGTAGGCAGTGATGGATTCTTTAAAGTTTGGAATAGTAAAAATCTTGAATGTATTTATTCTGCGAATTTTTCCCATGGCAGCTTGAGGTGTTGTGTGGTCTCCGGTAAATATGCCTATATAGGTTGTGAGAATGGTAAAGTTCTATCTGTGTGCTTGAAGCTTTTTACAGTCGAGAATACCTACGATATTCATGATGGAATAGTGAGAGATGTGGCTGTTAAAGGTGCGAATATGTACTCATGCGGCGAAGACGGGAAAATTGTGAAAACGCATATTGTAAACAACTCACAAGAAACGATGGTAAAATATGAGGATTTTGTAAGTTCTATTTCTTTTAATGAAATGAGCCGAGGCTATTCGTCTGGCTATGATGGGGTGATAGGTTGTTATTGAAACTGAGGGACGCGGGATCAGGTTATTTAAATAGTCATTATCTCCCATTAAGTCGGCACGGCTGTTAACTTAATAAATACCCAGTACTATCTAGTTATCTATCAACTAATTAATGGATCACAATGACCAAAATACAATCATCAAGCCAACTGGATGAAATAGAAAGCATCACCCTTGGCCATTATAATGCCAATGCCGAATCATTTTGGTTGGGGACTAAAGACCATGATGTTAGCCAGAATATAAATGCTTTTTTACAAGCTTTGCCCAAGGATAAGGCACTGGACATTCTTGATTTTGGTTGTGGCCCAGGACGAGATCTCTCCACTTTTAAAAAAATGGGACACAAGCCAGTTGGCCTAGATGGCAGTGGTGAATTTTGCACCTTGGCGAAAAAAAACAGTGAGTGCCCGGTATTACATATGTCATTTTTAGATTTAGAGCTGGGCGAGGGGATGTTTGATGGCATATTTGCCAATGCCTCTTTGTTCCATGTGCCCAGCCAAGAGCTGGCTTGTGTGTTAGACAAGTGCTTCCAAGCACTGCGCCCAGGGGGAATACTGTTTACTTCAAACCCTAGGGGCTCTGGGGAAGGTTGGCAGGGGAATCGCTACGGAAATTATATGGAATATGAACAAAGTAAAGCCTGTATGCAGCAAGCCGGTTTTGAGGTGTTGCATCATTACTACCGCCCTCAGGGCCAGCCCATTCACCTACAGCCTTGGCTGGCCATGGTTTGCCAGCGACACTAATTTGTATTATTGATTGGAACTATTTGTAAGGGTTAAGCCTTGCCTTTTGTTTTTTCCAAATTGCCTACTAACCTATACTTAAGCCCCTAAGTATAGGTTGCCGCCATGTCTCGGCCCATGCGCTTAGCGTTCCCCTATGCCTTCTATCACGTTACCTGTGGCGCTAATGCTCGCCATAATAGCTATTTAATTTATGCCAATGGGCCACTTTTTTTAGAGACCTTTAAGCAGTTTTTCCAGCGCTTTATTACGGTCGCGAAACAAAGCTATCTGTTAAAGCTGGCTAAGGACTTTATCCGTTGTGTTCAAATATGTAAAAAGCCAAGCTGTGTTATGGATGAACTAAACAATCAACTGTGTTTAGGCTGGGGTGAGTTTGTTAAAAATAGGCTAGGCTTAACCCGGTGCTTTAAATATGACCATGCTTAAATCGCTTCTATTACTTTCTGTTGTGCTCATGTCAGTGGCGAGTTGTATTGATACGTCTAGCGAAAGTGATTCGAAAACGAACTCAGTGTTAAGCGTCCTTGAGCAAGAGCAGGCTTTCTTGGTTGAGTATCAGCAACTGCCCATATCGGTCACTGGCCAAGTGAGAGATAAAACAGGTGCCGCCATTGCCAGCGCCCAAATTAGCATTAAAGACAGCAACTTAATTACCACAAGTGATGCAGCTGGTTTTTTTATTTTTGAGCAAGTAACCCGAGAAAATATTTTTCTGGAAATATCTGCAAGCGGTTTTCGCAGTGAATTAATTCCTATTTATTTACAATACCCAGCTAACCTGCCCAGCGTGGCGCTGCCCGCGATAATACTAAATAGTCATAAAGCCAATTCAAGCCGGATGCTTTTTGGTGGAGACGTGGCGTTAGGAAGGCGCTTTTTAGATCCAACTGACGTAACCCCAAGCGATCAAATTCCGGCAGATAATCCCGATGCCTTAATATTAGCCAGCGATCCAGAACCCGGAACACGAAACGTTTTGTCGCAACTTCGCCCCTATTATCAGCAGGCCGATTGGGGTGTGCTTAACCTTGAAACACCGGTGACCGATGCGCCCAATACCCCCCATCCTACAAAAAGTTTTGTCTTTTTTACCTTACCCAAGTCCCTTGCTGCCATTGATTGGCTAGGGGTTGATTATGTGTCGCTGGGAAATAATCACGTATTTGATTATTTAGATGCAGGCCTTACCGACACAATAAACCACCTTAACGATGCGAATATTTTATTCAGTGGCGCTGGGTTAAACTCAGCCGAAGCTTTTTTACCTTTACGCCAAACCATTAATAATCATGATTATGGTTTTCTATCCATGACGTCGGTAACCGGGGCTGAACATGCCAGCAGTTATGTGGCAGAAGACAACAAAGCAGGGGCCGCCGATTTAACCCTTAGCCAGCACGTAACCGCCGCCATACAAAACGTCAACAGCGAAAATGTTATTCCCATTGTGCAATACCATACTGGTAAAGAATATACGTTTGAGCCCTCTAGTTTTGTTCAAGGGCGAATTCAATTAGCGGTGGATGAAGAGGTGCCATTGCTGGTTGTGCATCACCCACACGTAGCCCAAGGAGTGGGTGTTTTTAATAATACCTTTGCATTTTTGGGTTTAGGCAATTTAGCGTTTGATCAAGCGCGATTAGAAACCATGCTGGGGGTGATGGGGCGAGTGGACATTGAGGGTTACGCCATTGACAGTGCGCGTCTGCTGCCCGTTTATTTAGAAGCATTTGTACCTAAACTCGTTAGTGGCCGGCTGGCCAGTGATTTTTTACGCAGGCTCGGCGAATTCTCCCATGATTATAATGGTTTACTGTACCCCTATAACGGGCACGGCTGGGTCTCTCTTTCAGCATCTGATAACACCTCGCTTGATCGAACCATCACGGTTGATTTTACCATTCCTGAATCCGGTATAGCGGTATTGGATTTACGAGAATGGCAGCAATGGGGCGAGTCATTTAAATCCTTCGAAGCCGTCAGTGTCATTGGCGTGCAAATGGGCCGCGACCTGTTACAGCATGGTGATTTTGAAGATTGGGACACCGACACCGAACATAACGAAGCAGCCCTTTGGGATACCTCGGGTAAGTCGTCTTTTATTTGCATGATTCATGCTTATGGCGGCACAGCGGGTTTATGCAGTGTTAGGGGGGCAAATAATTCAGATGATTCTGTAGTGGCCTTTAGAAACAGAATTAGGGTAATGGGAGATGCGCTCAATACCCCCAACAAAGACCTTTCATTATTTGGTTATTATAAGGGCGAAAATGCGGGAGACATTAATATTGTTAGCCGTTATTACGCCAGCGCAGGGGATTTACAATTTGGTGAAGAGATTGCATTGACTCACACAGGCGGCAGCTTCGACTGGCAGCCCTTTGTTAGTGACCTTAATATGCCGGCAGATGAATTTGGTGATCCAGAGCTGGATGCCAGAGCGGTGAGGCTGTTTTTACGTCACAGCCCTCCGGTAAGCGGTGATGGAATGGTAGCGTTTGATGAGATGGCGCTGATTGGCTGGGAAAATACCATTGAGATAGCACAAACCATAGCGGTGCCCCACGCCAAAGACTTCTTAAAAGTCACCGGTGAGCCTGGCGTTCATCAATTAAGTATTACATTCAGTAAAATTGTCCCCGCTGGCAGCCAATAAACATCTAAAGCTATTACTGTGTTTGTCTATAAATAGTTGATTAAGGCTAAGGTGACGCAGTGCTATTCGTATTTTTCCTTTTTCCTTTTTCCTTTTTTCAAATACCAATTATTTAAATGACAGTGGGGCATTAGCGTCAGCTCACGCTCATTTCCAGTCGTATACAACTTTTTAAGTGATAAGAGGTAAGGTCCTTTACTAGGGGGCGAACCAAAAGCTCATCTGTTGTATGGTTAATTCCAAAGGAAAACCAAAAAATACCGATGGCTTTAACCAAAGTATCAAGGACGAATTATGACATTTAAAAAAACAGCACTGCTTTTACTCATAATACTAATAATTACACTGTTAAGTGTCGCGTTCTTTATAGACCATGAGCCGCCTACCAGTAACAACCAAATCACCAGCTACGTGTTATATGCGCAAGATCAAGAAGGGGATACCATAGCCCTATTGCGCACTATCCAGCCGTCTTTAAACATGAGTTGTCCCATTCCTTTAATTGATAATATTTCTACTAACAAAGTGGTTATGCAAGCCCGCCAAAATCCGGCGCCGTCTGATTTCCCCATTACAGTTTGTGAAGCCATTTACCCTAAAGATGCGCAGCTGTATTTAAATGATAAGGCACTAATAAAGCCTTCATACCAATCTGAGCATATTGCGGTATTGGGTGACTCAGGCTGTAAATCATCTAAACAAACTTGCACGCTAAATTCTGATAATTGGTTTTTCAACGCCCTTGCTAACAATGCCGCCAAAGATAGTCCTGAGGTGGTGCTTCATATGGGCGACTATAACTACAGCGGTACTCCCGGTAGTGTTCACCTTTTAGGCCAAAAAGATAAAGTGCAAGTTTATGATGCAGGGGACAATACCACTCAAGGCATGTGTAAAATACCGGGGCCTTATTATGGTCAAAACAGTCAAGGCAGTGAATTTAAAGACAGCTGGAAACATTGGCAGCAAGATTTCTTTAACCCAGCACAAAATTTATTAAGCAGCGCACCCTGGGTATTTGCCAGAGGCAACCATGAATTGTGCAGTCGCGCCGGCCCCGGCTGGTTTTATCTTTTGGATAGTAACTCCCCTTTGTTAGGAAAGTACCAAAAACAATTAAGCTGTCCTGCTGCCAATAATTCAAGCCCCATGATATTCAGCCAGCCCTATGGGCTTAATCTTGGCAAGGCCAATATTCTGGTACTTGATTCAACCAATGCCTGTGATTCTGGTTTACTTAATTTAGAGCAATACCAAAACCAGTTTTTGCTGGGTAAACAAATGCTACAAAGATTACCTGCGGGATTTAATATTCTGCAAACCCATCGCCCCATGTTTGGAATAGATAAACTCGCCAAGGTAGGGAGTTGTGGTAATCCTCAAAAGGGTGAGCATTGCTCTATGAGCCAAACCTTGCAACAGGCCAATGCGTTAACTGGCTTAACCGATGAAATAAAACTAATAATTTCAGGGCACATGCACCGTTTTCAAAGCACGCACTTTGCTGAGAATATATTACCTGATCAATTGGTGGTGGGCACCAGCGGAGTATCCTTAGCGGGTAACTTTCCAACAAAACCCGCAAAGCTAAAAGTAGAAAAAAATAACGCCTACGTGAACGGCATAAGCCAATACGCTTACCTAAAACTTGATCTATCTACTGGCACTGTTTCTGAGGAAATGGAAACCGAAAAAGTTAAATGGCATGCAAGCTTGATTAACCCTCAGGCTGAAACGTTACTGGTTTGCCAACCGGGGCGAGCGCAATTATGCAAAGCACCCTAATGGTAGGGCAGAACTTGGTCTATCAATAGAGATTTTCTAAGGCGCAGGCCTAATTTTTGATGACAAAAAAGGTCCTTGCTCAGAATTTTCCTTTTGCCTTTTTTTCTTAAATAAAGAGTCTTTAGTTTTTGGCCCTTTGCGAATTTATTGAAATTATAAGAAGCCAGATACCCTTACCATCTAATAAGCGAGGTACGGCTAGCTAGAATAGCTAATTAGGTGATGTTGATTCCACCAAGGTGCCAACAGTACAACGCACAGGGTTATTTTTATTTTACCAGTAACGATAAAACTCTGACTGCATATTGCCATATTAGAAGAGTGGTGGGGGTAGGGCGGCCCTGCGTATGCCTGTAACATGAGCCTTCTATAAAAGCTAAGTATAGCTTTTATCTAAGCTATACTTAAAAAATACATCAGGATTTTGAATTGAGAACGGTATGAAATTGACAGGGGACTTTTCGAGTCAATTGAGGGAGTTAAGTCGATTACTGAAGGCCGATTACGCCATTATCAGTAATATTGTTAACCAAGATTACGAAGTAATCGCTATTGAATCGAAGTTTGACCTCATTAACCCTGGTGATCACTTGGAAATCCAAAACACCTATTGCAATCAGGTTTTGGAAACAAACAACACAGTCACGTATGCCCAAGTGAGTAGTATTAAAGGGATGATTCGACACCCTGTTTATACTGCAATGCAATTAGAGGCCTATATAGGTGAGCCATTGCGTAAAGATGGTCGGGTTATCGGTACTTTAAATTTTTCTGGGTATGAGCGTAAAAACCCCGATTTTACGAGAGACGAAATTAGTAAAGTAAAGGCCCTCGCTAGAACGATTGAAGCCGCTCTTGAGTAGAAAAATGCCATGTACGGCCCGACCAAAAATGGCACTACTTGGTAAGGTATTGCTGAGAATACAGGTAATCAAATACCTGATTCACGCATTCTTCAACGGTTTGCTGGGCAGTTTTAATATGAATTTCCGGGTGCATTGGGGCTTCGTATTTTGAGTCTATGCCTGTGAAATTTTTAATCTCCCCTAATCGTGCTTTTTTATAAAGCCCTTTCACATCTCTTTTTTCGCAATCATCAAAAGCCGTATCAATAAACACCTCTATAAACTCACCCTTGTTAAATACCTCTCTGGCCTGTTGTCGCTGAGCCTGTTTGGGGGAAATTAAAGCCGCTAACACAATAGACCCAGAATCAAGGGTAAGCTTAGCCACCTCTGCCACGCGTCTTATGTTTTCATCACGATCAGAATCGGTATAGGTTAAATCACTGCACAAGCCTCTTCTAAGCACATCGCCATCTAATAACTGAACCTGCTCACTGTATTCGCTGAACCTTTGTGTCGCAGCATTGGCAATGGTGGATTTTCCGGCGCCACTGTAACCGGTAAACCAAAGTACAAACTGTTTTTGGCGTTTTAAAATGTGTTGTGTGTTTTGACGCATTTAATGTCCGTAATAAGGCCTGTCGTTTTATTTTCACGTCTTATTTATGTGCTGGTGCTAATTATCATAGGGCTATTGAGTATTTTCAGATGGTTAATTGGTCATTATAAGCTTTTTTAAGGCAAGGGTCTTTTTAAGGGTAAGGCTTGTGGCCACAAGCTTTATTTAAGTGCCTGTTCAAAAAACACTCAAAATAAGAGGAGGCCCTTTAGTAACACAACCGAAATAAAACGAAATATGTTACTCTGGCGCCAATAAAAATAGCCTGCCATTACATGTAGGTCAGCTTTTAGGAAAATATATGCAATCTTTAAGGTTTATCCGCCATTTAATTGTGGCTGGCCTCTTCATGCTGGTGTCGCTCCAAACCCATGCTCAGGCTGTGGAAAATACACTGACTGTTTTAACTTGGAGTGGTGGTGAAAGCTATTTACCACGAGCAGGTTATCCATTGGATTTGGAGTTGCAATATTTACAACGATATTGCCAAGCTAATAATTTAAAACTGAAATCAGTGTCGGTGAAAAATTTTGATCAGCTCATTCCTATGTTATTGGCTGGTAAAGGCGATGTGATTTCGGCCAATCTAACCGTTACTAATCAACGTAAAAAGCAACTGGCGTTTACTCAGCCCTTTATTAAAACCCATGAATATTTACTAATGGGAAAAAACAATAAGAATTTACCCAGTGGCAAAGATTTGAATGGCCGAGAAGTGGTGATTCAAAAGAGCAGAAGTTATCACAAAACCGCATTAGGGTTAAAGAAGGCTTACCCAGGCTTAAAAATTCGATATATTAGCGACAATATCAGTGTGGAGCAGCTGTATGATAATTTGGCTTCTGGTGAGTATGACCTTAGTCTACAGGATAAAAATTTACTTAATTCAGCGCTTGAATATCGTGACGATATTAAAATTAGTTTACAAGCCAGTGGTCGGCGCGACATTGCATGGGCAGTGGCGCCTAAAAATAAAAAATTACTAAACGCACTTAACAGCTTTTTACAGCAACAAAATATCACACAAGCACCTCAAAAAGCCGCTAAAAGCCAAGCTAAGAATCAATGGCAAAAAATTAAAGAAAATAATACTGTGCGCTTTGTGTTACGTAACAATTTGTCATCTTATTATATTTGGCGCGGTGAATTGTTAGGCTTTAATTACGAGCTAGCCAAGCAATTTGCAAAGGAGCATAAGTTACGTTACGAGATTATTGTGGCGCCAGATAATGTATCTATGCTTGATTACCTGCTTGAAGACAAAGCAGACATTGCCTTGGGTTATCTAACCCCCACACAACAAAGGCGACAAAAAGGCATCGATTTTTCGCGCCCTTACCATTACGCCTCTGAACTGGTGATTGCTCAAGAAAGTGTTGATGATATTAAAAGCCCCAATGATTTAGCGGGCCAAACCATTCATGTACGACCTTCTAGTTCTTACTGGGAAACCGCTCAACAACTTCAAAAAACCGTGAACGGTTTAAAACTGAAAGCGGTAGCAGAAACCATTGAAACCGAAACCATCATAGAAAACATTGCCAAGGGTGTTTATGACCTTACCATCGCCGACAGTCATATTGTCGATATGGAGCTTACCTTTCGTGATGACATTCAATCTTTAATGTCCTTGGGTGAGCCCAAGCCGCAGAGTTGGGCTGTAAAAAAAGGCCACGAAAAATTACTAACACAATCGAATAAGTTTATTAAAAAGCATTATCGAGGTTTATTTTATAATGTTATTTACAATAAATACTTTAAAAATAAGCGCCGCCTAGATAAGCACTACACAGATTATAGCGACCAAAAAAGTACCGGTACGTTATCGCCCTATGACACAACCGTAAAAAAATACGCCAATCAATATAATTTTGACTGGCGCTTAATGATTGCGCAAATGCATCAGGAAAGCCGTTTTAACCCTAAAGCAAAATCCATGGCCGGTGCCAAAGGGTTGTTTCAAGTGATGCCCAGAACAGCCAAAGAGTTAGGCATTGAAGATTTAAATAACCCCAAGTTAGGCATTCAGGCTGGCATTCGTTATATGGATTGGGTGCGAGAGCGCATGCAAAAACACACCATTCAAGCAGATCAACTGCTTTGGTTTACATTGGCCTGTTATAACGCGGGCACGGGACACGTGCGTGATGCCATGCGCTTAGCCAAGCAAAAAGGCTGGCGTGACGATATTTGGTTCGACAATGTTGAAAAAGCCATGTTGTTACTGTCGCAGCGAAAATATGCCGCCAAAGCCCGCTACGGATATGTACGCGGTAAAGAGCCGGTTAATTATGTGCGAGCCATTAAGCAAAGGTATGAAACTTACCAGCACGTAGTGGCCAGTAACCTGTAAAAATTCACTTGAAGCTCACTTTAATTAAATCAGAGAATATTGCGAGTTATAGTATTGTAGGGAGGCGGTATTATTTATTTATCGGCGTTAAGCCTAAAACTTAACCAGCTGGCTAATTTTTCTATAAATTGCTGGGCCACAATGGGTTTTGCTAGATAATCGGTCATTCCCGCGGCTATGCATTTGTCACGGTCTCCCTGCATGGCATTAGCGGTCATGGCAATAATTGGTATCTCTGTGTTTTGGATACCAGCTGACCCTGCTCTGATTTGGCGGGTCGCTTCAAAACCATCCATTTCGGGCATTTGACAATCCATCACCACCAATGAAAATGCTTCGTCTTGATCATTGCCTGCTAAACAAGCCAGTGCTTCTTTACCATTACAGGCACAGGTAACGTTAATGTCGAAGTCTTCCAATATGCCTTCAGCCACCAATAAATTGATGGGGTTATCATCCACTAAAAGAATTCGAGTGTTACTTGGAATGCTAATTTCTTGCTCAGAATGTGTGGGCTGTTGAAGGGAATCTAGGTATTCACCTGTTACTAGAGTCTTGGCTGAAGCTAACGCAATGCCATCCTCAGCCATCACATTAAGTGCATCGTACAAATCAGAGGTGGTTGCCGGCTTGGGAAAGTAGGCGCTAAAGCCTATCTTTGCCAATTGTTCTATGTCTCCTTGATACGTCATGGAGGTCATCATGACTAATTTTATACTGGCTAACTTTTCATTATTTTTGATGAGCCTGCCAAGTTCAATACCATCCATATTGGGCATTTGCATGTCTAAGATAGCAATGTCGAATAAAGGTGTGTCAGGGGAATCTAAGCGCTGTTGGCAAATTAGAAGTGCCTGTTGGCCATCGCAGGCTTCGGTGACGTTTGCCCCCCAAATTTTAAGCTGGCTGCGTAATACGTATAAATTAGTTTCATTGTCATCCACAATTAATACATTCAATTTTGATATGTCTATGCTTGGGCGCACCAATTGTGAACTGTTCGAATGGTCTATTAAAAAGTCAAACTCAAATGTACTGCCTTTGCCAAGCTTGCTGGACACATGAATATCGCCCCCCATCACCTGACAAAGTCGCCGAACGATGACCAATCCTAATCCGGTACCCCCGTAACGCCGCGTTGTGGAGGCATCTACTTGAGTAAAGGCTTCAAACAAGTGGTTTACCTTATCTTGGGGTATGCCAATGCCAGAATCTTTAACCTGTCCCTTTATTCGCCAGCGCCCATCTTCTTCAATTAAACGCAATTGAACAAAAACTTCACCATGACTTGTAAACTTAATGGCATTGCTCACTAAATTATTTAAGATTTGCCTAACTCGCCCAGGGTCGCCGCGGACCATTGATGCTGTAATGCCCGACACATCCATAATTAACTCTAAGCCCTTATCGTGTGCCTGATAGGCAATGCCTTCTGCAAATTCTCCCAGCATGTTGCGAAGATTAAAATCAATGGACTCTAAATCGAGCTTGCCCGCTTCAATTTTAGAGAAATCGAGAATGTCATTAATTAACACCAGTAATGAGTTGGCACTGCTTTGTGCAATACGGGCACGGCTTGTCTGTTCTGGGTTTAATTCTGTATTTAAAAGTAAGCCCAGCATGCCTATGACGCCATTCATAGGGGTTCGAATTTCATGACTCATGGTGGCTAAAAATTCACTTTTAGCCACCGCGGCCGCTTCAGCAGACTCTTTTGCAATTTTTAAATCATTCCTGGCGGCCACTACCGAATTGATATCACGAATAACCCCTAAAAAATGCGTTACCGAGTTGGTGTCATCTATCACAGGGTCAATGGCTAAATGATTCCAAAACATTTCTCCATTTTTTCGGTAATTGGCAATTTCAACTTCAATGGGTTGGCAATTCTTTATGGCTTGCGATAATCGTCCGCGAGTTTCACGGTTTGTCTTTGGGCCTTGTAAAAAATTACATCGTAACCCCAAGACTTCTTTTTCGGTGTAACCTGTGATTTCAGTGAAACTCTTATTTACAAATACAATGGGCTCAGATGCTTCTGATGCATCTACGATAATGATGCCATTACTGGCACTGTCCATTGCCATGCTTAATATATTCGCTTGGCGCTGTGCTTGTTTGATGTCACTGATGTCTGAACCTGTAATGACCCAGCCGCTCACTTCACCCTGTAATATCAGTTGTGTTTTTCGCCATAGTATTATTTTATTATTTATTTTTTGTTCGTATTCAATATTTTCTGAGTTATTTTGACAAAATGAGTGAGAAGTGGGGAGGTCCACTACTTGGGCCAAGGTTGTATTTTGTGTTTCGCTTTTATTAACAATTTTGTTGCTGAGTAAAACCTGCAGGTGGCTGTCACACACAACCACCAGTTCCCTCATTGAATGTAGGATGGCGTCAATTTCATCTAATGTTGAAGTGGTTTTCTGTAACTGGCTCATCATTTGATTAAATTGAGAGCCTAGTTTTGCAAGCTCTCTGGGGCTGCCTTCATTTTCAACTCGGGCCGTTAAGTCTTTAGATAAAATGGTCTTTTCAATGGCTAAAGATAAGCTGGATACCACTCGTTTTAGTTGGGTAACCCCCAAGAAAATAATTAACGATATGCTAATAGAAAATAGAATAAGTGACAAAGTGATAATGGGAAGAAACAAACTTCCGGAAATGGCGATGTCTTCTTTGGCTAAATAAATTTTTGCCGTTAAATTATAGCTGCCAATAGTTTCTACATTACTTTTAATCCATAGGTCGGTACCTTCTAAAGCGGCAGTGTCCCCTTTATAGTTCAGTGCAGAAGATGCAAATATAACCTCTTCATTGTCGGATACTAATAAACGGTTAAAGCCTGAATGAATGTTATCAAGTCCTAGTTTTAAAATGTTTAAATCAATATTAACTAATATTGCACCTTCGGGTAATCCTTGGTTTAAAATGGGTTGCGCTATGAAAAGTCCATTTTGATCGAGCTTGACCCATTGCAAGCCTTCTTCGAGTACTTGGGAAGCCCATAGCTCAGACGCTGGTAAGGTGCTGGTTTTTGCATAATAATTACCATCAATAACCTCACCTGAAAAATCAACCAGTTGTATAGCAATATCAGTTCGGTCAAAGATGCCTACTGATTCAAGATAGAGTGGTAAGTAGTTTTGTCGGCCCTGAAAGTCAATGAGGGCGTTAGTGATAATTGAATTTTTACCGATGGATTCAACTTGTCTTACCAGTGCGTCAAAATGATGCTCCACACTTTGGGCGTAAACCTTGCCATCTTGCTGCAAACGTGAAACCGCAATGGTGCTTTCAAGTTGGCTAGCCATAAAAAACTGGGCCAGCGAACTTATAACGAAGATCACTAAGGCTAAGGGAATGACCTTAAGTGTTAGGTATAGCCAAAGTGGCCTAAACGTCATTTTGAAATTTCACTAAAACCTTGTTTATTAAATTTCAGCATAATGTAATCGGATGCATCGAGTGCTTCATGCTGGTCAGCTGTAAAAGGCTTCTTGTAAGTTTTCATGGCCCCCTTATATGTCCCAAGTGTTTCCAACGCGCTGCGCACCTTAGCTGAATCAGCACTGCCAGCTTGTTCAATGGCTAACGCCAGTAAATGCACTAAATCATATGCATGGGCGACCCCATTGAAAGCTTCGTGGGCTGGCTGTGTGCCAAATTTTTTCTCAAATGATTTTTTTAACAATGTGCCCATGGTGGTTTTGGGGGTATGAAAGGTAAGGGTATTTAAAAAATATAAATCAACTTTTACTAATTGCGCCAGTTTAACTTTCTGGGTGAAATCCCCCCCCACAATGCCCCAGTGAGAAAACACCTTTGGGCGTTTGCTTTTGTCCACATTAGCAACGGCATTGATTATTTGTGTGCCTTCTGGGGTATTGGCAACCAATGCAATGCATTGCGTGCCATCATTAACTGTTTTGGTGATCAGTTTGTGGAGTATTTTTGAGTTCCAGTGAAACCATTCAATGCCCTTGATGGGCAAATCTAGCGCAATGCTGGCCTTGGTCATGGATTTTTCATTAGAACGCCCCCAGCCGGTTTGCTCTAAAAATAAGGTAACACTTGGGCATCCTTCATTTTTGGCTTTGCTTAAGATAGTACCCGCTGCCCATTCATCCCTAACCGATAGACGAAAAGCAAAATTGGGTTGGTAACCATTACGGATAACCGGGGTACCGGCCGCCCATGGGTCTAAGTAAATAATGGATTTTTCATGAATGAGCGCAAGTTCTGCCAAAGCCACCGGGGTATGCACGCCACCAATGACGCCTAGCAGTTTTGGGTTCTTTGAAAGTGACTTTATGTTAGCAATGCCCCTGGCAGGGTTTCCACGGTGATCTTTCGTCACTAGGGCCACCTGCTGCCCTAAAATCCCACCCTTGGCATTTATCTCAGTGATGGCCAGCTCTGCCCCTTGGGATATGGCAATGCCCCCAGCCTTTGAAACACTGGATAGGTCGGCATCTAACCCAATTACCCAAGGGGCAGCACAGGCCCCATAGGCAAGCAGCCATAAACTAAACGTAAAAATAAGACGATTCATAATACTCTTCCTATCCGTGGAAAATTCACTGGCCTAGATACCTGTGTCTTGTCCTGATTAGCTGTATTTTTACAAGTAAAATACCTATTAAGCGTAGACTATGCTGTTTGTTTTGGTCTATTTAAGGGAATGAGAATGAGTGACTGGCATTGGGTTTTACCATTAGAAACCCGACAGCGTGTCTTTTAAGGGAATCCTGTATGATTAGCCTTGAGGCTAGTGGGCTAAAGGCTTTCTTAATCCTGCTGATATTATTGATGTTTCACACAGTTACTGCTTTTTGATAGCGGTTATTTGTCATTGTTTTTGGAGGTCGGGATTTAAGCGAGTTTTTCGTTTAAATTACAAAGCCCATATTCATTTGGGTATTTTCAATTGGCTATTTTTGTTAGTCCCCATCGTATAGAATCCCCCAATAAATTGAATGATCAACCCCTTCAAAATGCTGACGTTTTGTAGCGTTAGCTTCCTAGCCTTTTCTAATACGACACGAGTTAAATGACTGATATAACAATCGCAACACACAATGGTAATTTTCACGCAGATGATGTTTTCAGTGTCGCAGCACTTAAGTGTATTTTTCCAACGTTTAATTTAATACGCACCCGTGATTTAGGGCTTATCGAGAAGGCCGATATTGTGTTGGATGTGGGCGGCATTTACGATGCCGACGCTGGCCGTTTTGACCATCACCAGCGTGGCGGAGCAGGGGAGCGTGAAAATGGCATTCCTTATTCTTCATTTGGTTTAATTTGGAAAAAATACGGCTTACAGATCTGTGATGGTCACCCAGACGTGGCTAAGTCGGTTGATACTGGCTTGGTATCGGTGATTGATGCCATCGACTGCGGTTATGTTAAAGGGGTCTCTGAAGGCATTAGCCTCAGCCACACTATTTCCATGTTTAACCCCACTTGGCAGGAAGACAGCCACTTTGATGCCTGCTTTGACGAAGCGGTTACTTTTGCTGCCCGTATACTGGCCCGGTACATAGCCACCGCCAGTGGCGGCATCAATGCCAAAGACATAGTAGCCAAAGCCATTGAAAACGCACAGGACCCAAGAGTGATAGTATTAGAGCAATACACACCTTGGAAACGAACGGTGCATACCCTATCTCAAGAGGCCTTGTATGTGGTGTACCCATCAGAAACTGGCCAATGGCGCATTCAAACCGTACCGGTGGAACTGGGTTCGTTCGAAGACAGAAAGTCTCTACCTAAACCATGGGCCGGCTTATCCGATAAAGAGCTTCAAGATGCCACCGGCATTAACGATGCTATGTTCTGCCACAACGGTTTATTTATCGCAGGTTGTAACTCTTTTGAAAGCACCATGAAAATGGCGGCCATGGCGCTGGAAGCTTAAGCCTACTTTTATAGGCTTTTTAGGCGCCTTTAAAATACAGCCAAACGTGTCAGCTCAGTTATGGCACCCATAAAAAAACCACCCAAGCCTGTGAAGGCAAGGGTGGTTTTTTACTGCGATAACCTAAAATTTAAGCTTGATACAACAAGTTTAGAAATTCTTTAGAATCGCTTCGTTTGGTAAATTCAAATAACTGCGGGCCGGATTGATCTGTCACAACAATGTTTAATTTGTTGATGGCAATAGAGATAATCGGCGATACGATTGAATCTACGGAATAATGTTGACCTTTATATGTATAAGGCATAATAAACTCTTTTATTTAATGTGCGCTAATGCGCAAACTTAAGTAAGAGCTGGATTATTGATTGTTTGCTTAATTTTTTAAAAATAACAACAACAGCAATTTTCGAAACTTTCGAAAATGGGGGCAATAAATTAGCTCTGATTCTGATGTGCTGTCTAACTGTAATGGGGAAAGGCAAGGCACTGATTATCACGTGGGTAACACCACTTGATAATAAGTTAAATAAACTAGATGGGAATAATTAACGCCCTGATAATACGGTTGGGAGATTAAAAAGTAAACACTTATTTTCCCTCTGGTAATTTTATACGCCCATCGGACACAGCTGCTATCTAAAGTTCAGCCTTTGGTGTGCATGTGTAACGCAAAGCATAGCCAAATTAGCACGATGTTTTTTTTGATCAGAGCCTCTTTGCTAACGTGTTAGGGTTGTATTGGTCTAGCACTTTTTCAAGCACCTCTTAAATTACTTTAACTAGAAGCCTCTTTAAGTACCCTTTATACGCACCTTGTCAGTGGGTGGCTCTTTCTGGCTTATAGCAAAAGGCTCTTAAAAAGTAGGTTTTTCATATATATAACTATGTATAATTGGCTGATTTTTAATCCTAAGTCATTTCATAGTCTTAGTTGTCAGTAGAGATAAAGCCAATATGCGCGATTCATTAACCAGCATGTTTTTAAAAAGAGCCTTGCTTGTGTTGTCACTCACCGCCGTCGTGGCCTGTCAATATGACTTAGGCGAGCGCACCCTAGACATGAAAGACGCCAGCACAGTGGTGGTTGAGCGAAACATGAGTGCCACCGACAGCGCGACCGATACCGCCGCCAGTTGCATTGCCTTACCAAGTGCTTGGCCAGAGCCCGATTTGGTTGAAATAACCGGTACTGCGCAGGTAGAGGGGGCCACCCAAGATTTCAACGTTAATCCTAGCCGCTTCACAGCGGGCGAAACGGCCATTAATGCCTTACACGAAATGGAGGGTTATGCCTGGTATTGTTATATCGATACCGCACGCGACTATGCCTATCTTGAAGATGAAGACACCTATGAAGTGATTTATGCCGACCGTGGCAAGATCAAATATACACTTAACCCTAGTTCAGATTCAGGCAGGGTATTCACCACATTGGGCTTTGAAGAGGGCGGTACTGGGCCTCGCACAATTAATTATTATTACAACCAAATGGCTTCTCATTATGTGATTAAAAACCATCGCGTAGATTCTCATTTTAGAAAATTAGACGCGACTTTCTCACAGGCCGACTTCGATCCCGCTAATGACCATTACACTGTAATCCAGCACAACGGCTTAAGCTACTTTATAGGATCTCGTAAAGCCTTCTCGAGTGATCTTAATGGCAATTTTGATGTGCGAGAGGTACCTGAAAATAGCCAAATTTATTTGTTAAATGATCTTTTTGTGGCCTACATTTCTGATAGCGATACAGGCACATCAGAAATTCGTTACTCTGCCGACATGATCACCTGGTCTGATGCTAAAAGCGCCGCCATTATTGGTTACTATGCTTCGACTTTGGCTTACGATGAAAAAAACAGTCTTTATGTGGCACTTAACTCAGGCAGTATTGGCGGTGAAACAAAAGGCTATTACACGAGCCCAGATTTAGAAAACTGGACCCACAACACAGTGGGCAGTTATCAAAATAATCGTGTGGTATTTAGTCGTGATGGCCGTGCGGTAATGAGCAACTCTTCCACTGTGGCTTCACTCATGTTTAGAACTGCAGAAGGTGATTGGGCTGATTTCACGCAATACCCAAGTGCTGATAATCGCTATTTTGTAAAAGATATAATTTTGGCTAATGATCGCTTCTATGTTTTATTAAAAGAATACGATGTGGATACCAGCACCTACATAAAAATGCAGGTGGGCTATTCTGACGATCTGACTACTTGGAACTGGAGCACCATCAGCACCCTAGAAGATGATTTAATGAGCCTGATTGATTTAACCTCGTTGGCCATGAATCAAATTACGGTTACCGGTGGCGAGCGCGTTTATTTTAGTAGTGACAATGGCCTCACTTGGAATAATGGTGCTCTTGTTTCCTCGGCACTTAATCTAGCCGACGCGGTTGATACCGATGGCCACAGCTACACCGTGAGTTCGCTTATAAACCATAACGGTAAAACATATGGATCAGCGAAGGTGAGTGCCAGTAATAATTTTTCGGCCAATTTTACCTTTGTAACCACAGACTTCATTAACTTTGAACTGGCACTTGCCTCAAGCGGCGCCAAGTTATTTAGCGTAAACGATTCTCTATACCTGCAAGATTCCAACAACATCGATAGCTGGAATTTTTATCAATATGTGAGCCCAGCCTTAGCCGATGCGCTAGTGGAGGCTGAAAACCTAGCCGATGAATTGACAGAAGTGCAGGCTGAACTATTGGCCGCCAACGAAGCGCTGGCCACCGCACAAGCTGAAGCATTAAGCAGCGCACAAGCATTGGCACTGGCGCAAGCTGAATTACAAACGGCTAATGATGCCGTCACTCAGAGCGAGGCCGACGTACAGGCAGCGACCACGGCGTTAGCGCTGGTTCAATCCGAAGCGACGCTAAGCGCAGAAGAACTGGCAGCAGCTCAGGCCAATGTTACCGCTACGCAAGATGCCTTGACGCTGGCGCAAGCACAAGCTGTGGCAGACGCACTTGCATTAACTCAGGCTCAAGCAGAAGCGCAAGCCGCAACCGATGCCTTGGCGATAGCCGAGCAACGGGCTTTAACCGCCGAAGAAAATGCCGCCGCTGAATCCGATTCTGGCAGTGGTTCTTCTGGCTCAAGCGGTATTGGCGCTATGGGTTTTTATGAATTATTAATTTTAATGCTGGTGGGCTTTGGTATTTTTACTCGTAAGAAAATAATCGCCTAACGCGAAGTGCTCATGGGCCCAATGAGGCCCTTACTTTTTAATGAGTGTAAATTCAATCTCTCTTTTCCTGCCTCGCCAATGAATAAAAAGAATGAATCAAAAGTTGGCATGAGGCACCTATCAGATACTTTAAAGTACAAATCTGGCTTTTGCGTTGTTATGTCTAACGACACCCATAATAACGATGGCAAGCAATACACACTAGGCTTCTAATAAATTCCGTCGCAGGAACCTTCAGTGAGTGATTTTGTTCACTAAGAACAAGGTGGGTGCTGAGCCGAGGCTGAATTAAGTTGAAACTGTCACACAACCATTAATGCGGTTTGGTCAAAGCGATCTTGAGCTGTTGTTACCTTGCCATAATCTTTACTTGGTTATATGAAGGGCTTTATTGAATTACTGCAAAAGAATTCATCGATTTAGCTTTGGAATTCAGGGGGAAGGAATGTTGATTTTTAATTGTAAGCACAAAAAAGGTGAAGCAATTGCTTCACCTTTTTTGCAGAGTCTTTAAACAAACACTCTGTAGTCGAATACTTTAAGTATTCTTAATTAAGCAGAAAGTGTCGCTTGTACCGCTGGCATTAATTGGCTCTTACGAGACATCATGCCCGGTAAGTACATTAACTGCTCGGCAGTGGCTTCGCCATAGGCTTTAGCGGCCAGTTCGGCTTCTGCATCTGAATAAATCACTAGGTGCGAATTTTTAGTCTTGGTATCCACAATGGCGAAGAAGATAAAATCTAAACCTTGCTTGGCTTTTTCACCTTTCATTTCCGCTAACAAGTCTGCTTTACGGTCTAGTAGCTGTTCTGGCAATAAAGTTTCTGCCACACCAAACCCCACTTTTTTGCCGTTGATTTCGTAGTGCTTAAAGTCGCCCTTTAACACATCGTAAGTGCTAACGTCGGCAAGGTCTGATTTGGCTTCCATCATTTTTTGGCCAAAATCGTATAAATCTTCAATGCCTGCAATTTTAGCCAGCTTTTCAGCGAAAGGCTTGTCGAACGGGCAAGTAGTAGGGGATTCAAAAATTAGCGTATCAGATAAAATGCCAGCCAATAACATGCAAGCCGTGGTTGGGGTCATGTCTTTGCCCATTTTTTCAAAACGATCTGCCAAAATAGTGGCTGCACTGCCCCAAGGGCGAATGTCTACTGACATGGCCGTATTGAAGGTAATGGGCTGATCTTGAATGGCATGGTGATCAATGATGGCCACAATGTCTTTGTTATCGACGTCTTTGTGTAGCTGGGTCTTCTGGTTGAAATCTACCAAGCCTACTTTCTGGCCTTCGACCTTAGAAATCATCTTAGGCACTTCAACACCACAGTAATCTACTACAAAGGCAGTTTCTTTGTTCAATTCACCGGCACGTCTTGCTTCACCACCAAATAACTCGGCAGCGCCAATAGCAGAACCAATGGTATCGCTATCTGGGCTAAGGTGGCCTAACCACACTAGCTTGTCTGTTTCGTTGTTTTCGGGTGTTTCTAGATCAAAAAAAGCCATTCGTTTACCTGTATAAACTAACTATAAATGGGTGGCGCTTAAATTTCGGCGCAATTATAACCAAAAAGAGCCACTTTGGCGGCAATAATTCAGTCTTTTTTCGCCTTCTCTGGGTAAATGCTTCAGGGTTAATGGGCTAGGGTCAGGAAAGTGTGACGGGCTTGAGGCTTTTGTCTTTTACTAACACTCTATTTATTCGTTATTCTTTCGCAATTAAGAGCTTACATAAGGCGGTACTGGCTCTAGTGTTTACCATGCTTCCCACCCCAATAAATGAGAGCGTTTTACTTATTTGAAATATGCCATCTGTTAGCCATGCCTGAAAGCATTGAAAAAGTTTAAAAAGGGATTATGGGCGGTTTAATTGGGAAGGAACTAGATCGACACCAAGGGCGGCTCAATTCTTGAAACACCTCAAATGACTCAACTGAATCAGGATCTTTACCCTCGGTAATAATTTTTGTACTTTTGCTTACCAAGTGAACATAAAACTAACAAAAAGAGGCAGCTGAAATTAAATTCTAATTTATGCTTTAAGCAAAGATCGAATTCTTGTGAACCGCATCAAGGAATAAACATGAGCCAGTATTCCATTACCGATAATTTCAGCCAGCACTTTAAAATCTGTTTTGCCGATACCAAGGCATTAAGGCAAGAGGCCTTTAGAATTCGCCATAGCGTTTATTGTGAAGAAATGGCTTGGTTGCCTACCAACGAGCATCAGATGGAAATCGATGAGTTTGATGATTGCGCCTACCACTGTTTACTGCAACACAAGCGCAGTGGAGTGTTTGCCGGTTGCATTCGTTTGGTTATTCCACCCACCGATAATCCTAATTTCAAACTGCCTTTTGAAAAAAACAGTGCCCACTGTCTTCGTAAAGATGTTTTAGATACAGATGCATTGCCTAGGGGCAGCTTTGGCGAAGTTTCCCGCTTGGCGGTTTTATCATCGTTTCGCCAGCGAAAAGACGAAGATAAAGTGCCGTTTGTTTTTTCAAACCAAGACCCAGAAACCGTTTACAGCGAACAAGAAAAACGAAGTTTCCCTAATATCGCCATGGGCTTGTATTTAGCCGCCGCGGCTTTTGCCGACATATGTAATCATTCAGGTGTACTGGTGATGATGGAACCAAGCCTAATGGCGCGCTTTAAACAGTTTGGTTTTCCTTTTATACAAGTGGGCGATGAAACACAGCTGTATGGCACAAGGGCTTTGTTTTATTTACAAAGTGAATATTATATTTCGGACTTAGCCCCCCAGTTAAAAATGTTGTATCACGCCATACATCATGATCTTTGTGACCAAATGTGTTTGCTTCCCTTCACCAATGCAGCAGACAGATGACATTAAAAACACCATGAAACCATATTAAGAGGGCACAGAGAATATTATTTTGAAAGGGTTTAGGGAAAAGGATTTCTATTTGGCTATTTGCATTTTAGGCTGCGAAATATCCTCTTAATCAATTAGTGTTTTAAGGGTTACATCCATTGATTCAACTGACTAGTGTACAAATCTAATTTCCATCTTTTATGTCCTGTTTTTGTTAAACTAACCGCCCAAGCCATTAATAAAAGTTATAATCCCAACAAAACGCCAGTCTCAATATTCAGCTATCAATTATAATGTTTATAATTGAAGGGAAACGAGTCGCGGGTAATTCTAGGGCAGATGGAAAAGTGAGCAATGAAACATAACTGGACCATTTGTCTTGAATGCAAAGGCTTGGGTAAAAAAAGTAGGCGGTTGCGCAAGAAAGTAAAACTGCGCTATCAAAGGGAACTGGCCGAATTTGAAAAGAATAATGACCAAGGCACGCCTCCTGTGCGCCCGGTACCCCATTTAGAAAATTGTTTACACTGCAAAGGCTCGGGCTTAGTGGCGGCTAGCCAAGCTGTTTTTCATCAAGACACGGATAAAAAACCTAGTACAGAACCTGTTAAAGAGCCGACCCTGCAAGCGTATCCCCATGTTGCGATTATTGGCGCGGGCATTGGAGGCGTGGCCTTGGCTGTGGCCTGTATGCATCGCGGCATTCCTTTCACGCTTTACGAACGCGACATTGGCTTTAGTACCCGCTCTCAAGGTTATGGCCTTACCTTGCAACAAGCCAGTCGTGCCATTGAAGGGTTGGGGGTCTTCTCGTTAAAAGAAGGGGTCACCTCCATCCGCCATGTGGTACACACGCCAGATGGAAAGATCATTGCCGATTGGGGCATTAAAGACTTACAGCCACAAGCTTTGAAATCCCGCCCTAAGCGCACCAATGTGCATATTGCTAGACAAGCATTGCGCCAAGAGCTGCTTGAGCAATTGGGCGGCCACCAAAAGGTACAGTGGGGACATCAATTGGTGAGCCTTGTTAAAAAAGAAGGGCAAGAGGTTGATTTAGCCTTTCACGTGAAAAGTGACAAAAATCCTAACGGGTACATTAAGCACGCTAAGGCGGATCTTGTGGTGGGGGCCGATGGCATTCGCAGTTCGGTGCGGCGCTTAATAATTGGCGAACAGGCCAGTCCGCTTCGTTACCTAGATTGCATGGTGATCTTGGGGATTTGTCCATTAGAAGCCATTAAAGGTTTAAAGGTGAATTCTGCGCCTAAAGACGAGCAGCACAACCATGCTCAAGACAGTTTGCTGCATCCCTTATTAGATTCGGCCACGGTATTCCAAACCGCCAATGGCCATGATCGTATTTATATGATGCCCTTTACCGCTGATTCGGTCATGTGGCAATTGAGCTTTCCCATGGCAGAGAACGAAGCTCGGGCATTAAGTGAAAAAGGCCCTCACGCCCTAAAGAAAGAAGCCATGCGCCGCTGCCAATGGCACGACCCTATCCCGCAAATTTTAATGGCTACTCAGTTCGAACAGGTTTCCGGTTACCCAGTGTATGACCGTGCACAGCTCGAACCCGAGCTATTATCGAAAAGCGCCATGGGGGATAAAGTGACATTAATCGGCGATGCCGCCCACCCCATGAGCCCATTCAAAGGGCAGGGGGCCAATCAAGCTTTGTTAGATGCGATATCACTGGCCAGGACGATTACAAAAGGCTGTCGGCCCTTAGCGGATTGGCGTAAGGAAGGTATTAGGGAAAGTGTGTTAACCGAGTTTGAAGCAGAAATGTTAGAACGCAGCGCTGCAAAAGTGAAAGGCTCGGCCGAGGCTGCGCAGTTTTTGCATTCCGATGTAGTGCTGCATGAAGGCAACGAACCCAGGGGACGGGTGTTATTGCGTAAAGGGGAGGGTGAGCAAGAATAATCAGCTGAATTCGATTTCAAAAGGCACTGCTCATAGGCGGAGGAATCCGCCTATTCAGAGTATATTGGGCTCGGCTACAAAACATTGTGATATAGCTTAATTAATTTCACACTGCTGCTATCTTGTTATTTCCTTTGCAAATACCCGGTCTGTTTTTAAATATTAGTTATGGGTGTTTATAGGAAGTGACTCCATATTCTTTGGGCTACGGGCCCTTGCACTTTATTTTTTAACTTGGCGATATAAATGGGAAGATTTAGCTCTCCCTGAGTATCCAGCGAAATTAAGCTTTTATCTTTTAATTCTTTTTCAACAAGGTGGATGGGCATTCTGCCCCAGCCAAGGCCGGAAGTAATTAAGCTCTTTTTGGTGTATTGGTCGGTAACATACCACTTGGCCGCATCATCGACTATATTGGTATCTGGTGATTGTCGGTCGGTGGATTTGATAATAATTTGCGGGTAGCTGGCTAGGTCAGCCTCGGTGACGTGTGCGCTGTTTTTTAGTGGCAGCTTATCGGATATCACTAAAGGGATATTGAGCGTGTCGATTTGTTTGTGATCAATAAGCTTATGGCGGCTGGGTGTGCCATAAATACCGATGTCTACTTTCTCTTCTAATAACATTCTTTCTCCCGAGGCCACTTCTATTTCTAAATGAACGGTGGTGCGAGGAAATTCTTTTTTAAGTGTAATCAATAAGTCGGTGATTTTTTCGATGGGAAAAATTGAGCTGACGCCGAGTCTTATTTCCGTTTCATTATCACCTTTCATTTCACTGACAAAGCTTTCGAATTCATTGGCTTGCCTCAACAGGCGGCGTATTTGGGTAATTAATACCTTACCTTCTGCGGTTAGCTCGGGCCGGTAGGTTTGGCGGTTGAATATCTGTAGGCCATAGTAATCCTCTACCTGCTTTACCGAATAAGACACCGCAGAGCGTACCTTATGCAGTTTCTCGCTGGCTTTCTGAAAGCTGCCTTCGGTGCAGATGGCTTCAATTACGTGGAAGTGCTCTAGATTCGTCATGGTCAAATAATATGACGTAGATGTACAAAAAGCTATGCTTTTTACTGACCATTACTTGGCCTAAAGTAGCTCTATGCAATGAGTACAGCCATCAAACGCCAGAAGTGAGGGTCGCCATATGAAGATTAAAGCCAATACCTTAAGAACACCGGATGAAGCGTTTGAAAACCTTAGTGATTATCCGTTTAAGCCCCATTACATGCAGGTTGATGGCATGCGTCTGCATTATCTTGATGAAGGTCGAGCAGCTGATAATGCACAGCAAAAGGTCATCTTTCTATTTCACGGTCAGCCGTCTTGGAGCTATTTGTATCGCCATATGATTCCCACCTTAGTAGCAGCAGGTTATCGGGTCATTGCCCCAGATTTAATGGGCTTTGGTAAGTCAGATAAACCCATTAGTGCAGACAGCCACACTTACTCTAACCATGTGAAATGGATGCACAGTTTTGTACAGCAGTTGGGAATTAACCACGGGGCGGCGTTCTTTCAGGATTGGGGCGGCATGATAGGTTTGCGAGTTTTAGCGCAGCAGCCTCAGTGGTTAGATCGTGTGGTGGTTTCGAATACCGCGCTGGCCGAAATGAAAGGCTTAGAAAAATTTATGGTGCCTAAGGTGCTTAAAGTATTAGCGGCCATGGCGGGTAAAGCCAGTATCGAAAGTTTTGCCAACAAGATTAATTATGGCAACTGGGCTGGATATTTCCGCCACGCAAAACAATTGGATCTTGGCCAGATTTTACAATTACTCACCACTCGCCAATTAAGCCCTGCTGAGATGCAAGCGTATAACGCGCCTTTTCCAAACCCAGAATATTATGCGGGGCCCCGTAAGATGCCCGAAATTGTTGCCTCTGATTTAGATGGCGTAAATGCTGACTGGCAAAAACTTAAGCAATGGCCGCATCCGGTATTAACCATGTTTAGTGATAGAGATCCGTTCTTGGCAGAGCGTGATTACGACAAAAAAATTCAGCAGAATTTTAGTGGGGCAAAACACCAGCCTCATATTACGATCGAAAATGCTTCGCACTTTTTACAAGAAGATCAATCCGATCAGCTCGCCAACACGATGCTTGATTGGTTACAAATAACACAATTTTAATTAAGGAATTATTTATGAAAATTTTAGCAATCGGTGCCAACGGCATTATCGGTAAAGCCATGGTAGAAAATTTACAAAAAGACAACGAGGTCATTGCTGTGGGTCACAGTCATGGCGACTTTATCGTAGACATTGAGAGCAAAGAATCGATTCTGGCGCTATATAAAAAAGCAGGAAAGGTCGATGCCATCGTGAGCATGGCGGGCAATGGTGAAATGGGCAGCCTGCAAGAAATGCCGGACGCCGGTTATGCCACGGTACTGAATAATAAATTAATGGGGCAGGTGAACCTAGTGCGCATTGGCCTAGAATATTTAAATGAAGGGGGTTCAATTACCCTAACCTCGGGACAAGCTTCAAACCATCCTATGCCAGGCACAGCCGCCATTGCCATGGGAGTCGCTGCGGTGAATGCCTTTGTCGCCACGGCCGCGCTAGAACTAACGGAGGGTAAAAAAATAAATGCAGTAAGCCCAAGTATGGTGAAAGAAACCATGGAACAGTGGGGCATAGATAGCCGCTCGGGTATTGCTGCCAGTGATGTGGCCACTTATTACCGTGCCAGTATTATGGGTGAAGCCAATGGTAAAGTTTTTGATGCTATGGGAGAAGCTTATGTCACAGCCTAAACCCGCGTATCTTATTTCATCGCTTATTTTACCAGCAGCCCATGGCTCGTTAATGGAATATGGCCAGGCGGCCCACCCTATTTTTATGAAATACCAAGCACAAGTTTTGGTAATAGGAAACTCTGAGCAATCCATCGATTTACAGGAAGGTGAGTGGCCAAATCAAGATGCCAAATTATCCTTGGTGACATTCCCGTCTATGCAACAGTTAAAAGATTGTTTGAATTCGGCTGAGTATTTGGCGATTAAACATTTAAGAACCGACATGGTTTCGTCTAATTTTTCAATTGCCATCGATTAAATTCGCAGGCTATCACGAATAGAGGTGGGGATATGAACGCATCAACCATATCAGCAGAGTTTCCATATGAGTCTAAGTACCTAACGGTCAATGGCAGTGAAATTCATTATGTAGAAGAAGGTCTAGGGGATCCGATATTGTTTATCCATGGCAATCCCACCTCTTCTTATATTTGGCGTAATATTATTCCTCATCTTAGTTCTGATGCACGCTGTATAGCGGTGGATTTAATCGGTTTTGGCCAATCGGGTAAACCCGACATTGATTATGGCTTTACCGATACTTATGGCTATTTAGAGGGTTTTATTAAGAAAATGGGCCTTATAAATATTACCCTAGTGGTGCAGGATTGGGGCTCGGGTTTGGGTTTTCATTATGCCAATTTAAACCGCGACAACATTAAGGGCTTGGCTTTTATGGAAGCCATGTATAAACCAACTCTGTTAAAAGACATGCCAAAGGCTAAGCAGTTAGCGATGAAATTAATTCAGACTAAAGCGCTGAGTTGGTTAATGTTAGGGGTGGCGAACCAGTTTGTGAAATACATGTTACCCGAATATGTTGAGCGCAGCTTATCTAAACCAGAAATGGCGGTTTATTCTGAACCGTTTAAAACTCTAAAAAGTCGTAAGCCGGTTTGGGTATTCCCACGGGATGTGCCGGTAGATGGCAAACCTGTTCATACTGCGAAAGCCGTTGGCGATTATCATCAGTGGTTAACCCAAACACAACTGCCTAAGTTATGCTTTTACGCCGACCCTGGCATGTTAATTCCCATTGAGGATGTGCCTTGGATAAAAGAAAACTTGCCAAATATTACCATGATTGATTTGGGCAAGGGCACACACTATGTTCAAGAAGATTACCCCCATGAAATAGGTAAGGGGCTGCTAACATGGTATAGAGGGATAACATAAAGCAGCTTGATTCAAGAATCACCAGTCTATAGTGGCCCTTACTCTAAGGCGAGGCTTGCAAGTGGAGTGGCTTGCCCTACTGCAAATTCATGAAGACTAAATTCATTGCTTTTAAATTATAGGTTCATTCTGATTTTTGTTATTATAGCCAGCTCCCATCACTACAGGCACCTCACTGCGTGGCAAGTTTTCAACTTAGAGATTACCAACAAGACGCCGTGGCTGCGACCCTTAAGCACTTTCGGAAAACCAATGAATCGGCGGTGATTGTATTGCCCACCGGTTCGGGAAAAAGCTTGGTAATCGCCGAATTGGCCCGTTTAGCCAATCGAAAAATTCTGGTGTTAACCCATGTGAAAGAATTGGTGGAACAAAACCATCAAAAATATCAAAGTTTAGGGTTAAGCGCGGGCATATACTCCGCTGGCTTAAAACAAAAAGTCACTCATCATCAGGTGACGTTTGCCAGCATTCAATCGGCGGCTCGTAATCTACAAGACTTTAATGAAGCTTATTCACTGATTATTATTGACGAGTGTCATCGCGTTAATTTAGCCAACTCAGAAAAAGGTGAAGGTGACGATAAAGACGAATCTTCAAGTAATCAGTATCAGCAGGTGATTGCCAAACTAAAGCAATCTAACCCAAAGGTGAAATTGCTGGGGTTAACCGCTACGCCTTATCGTTTAGGCATGGGTTGGATTTATAAAAAGCATTACCGTGGCATAGTGCGCAGTGAACAAAAACGCCCGTTCGAACATTGTATTTATGAATTGCCACTGCGCTATTTAATTAAAAAGAAATACCTAACCGAGCCCAGATTAGTGGATGCCACCATTGAGCACTATGACTTTGGTAGTCTTCGTGAAAATGCCTCTGGTGAATACAATTCTACTGAGGTTAATGCCTTGTTAGGCAAACATCACCGAGTCACTAAAGGTATTATTGAACAAGTAATAGAGTTGGGCGAGACTCGACAAGGCATTATGATATTTGCAGCCACGGTGGATCATGCCAAGGAAATTTACGGTTACTTACCCGCTTTGCACAGTGCACTAATAACCGGTGCCACCGACAGTACTGATCGCGACAGTTTAATTAAATCATTCAAGCAAAAACACATTAAGTACTTGGTGAATGTGTCGGTATTAACCACGGGGTTTGATGCCCCTCACGTGGATATGATTGCCATATTACGCCCCACCCAGTCGGTGAGTTTGTATCAGCAAATTATCGGTCGTGGCCTGCGTTTAAATGATAATAAAAAAGACTGCTTGGTGATTGACTATACCGGTAATGATTTTGACCTGTACCAGCCTGAAGTGGGCGAGAAAAAGCCCAATGAACAAAGCCAGCCGGTGCAAGTGCCGTGTCCCAGTTGTGAATTTCCCAATATATTTTGGGGTATTTGTGATGAAGATGGTGATCTAGTGGAGCATTACGGTCGGCGCTGCCAAGGGCTCGTGGATGATCTTGACGATACTGATACACAAAGACAATGTGAGTATCGTTTTGTATTTAAAGAGTGCCCCCATTGCGGCCATGAAAATGACATTGCGGCTCGCACTTGCACCACGTGCAAAGAGGTACTGGTAGACCCGGATGATATGCTTAAAAAAGCACTTAGCCTTAAAGATTCCAAAGTGATTCGCTGTGCTGGGGTAAGTTTAGAAGGGGGCAGTGATGATAGTAAGAGTAAGAGTGAGAGTAAGTTAAAAATTATCTACCATGATGAAGAAGGGGCGCAGCTAAGTGAATCTTTTGATTTTTCTAAACCGAACCAAGTAAAAATCTTTAATGAAATATTTTCAAAACGTTTGGCTGTTAATATTGCAAAGACAGTTGCAATAAAGAATGCCAGTACAAATGTTTTTGAAGTGAGTGATCTGCAAACAGCCTTGAAGCTAGTGGGGGTATTCCCTTGCCCTGACTTTGTAATCGCCAGAAAACAAAAATATTATTGGCGTATTAAAGATAGGCTTTTTGATTATCAAGGTCATTACCGAAAGGCCAATGCCTTGAGGTAAATTAGCATGTATTTACCGCCATAATAGAGCCTTCTTTTTATAATATGTTCTGGTAAATTAAGTAGGAAATACTGACTGGCGACGTGGCTGCCTCCTATCAATTAGGCATGAGTATTTTTGCTCCCTCTAAAATGCACTGTAAAAATTACCGGGAGCGATGAATTTAGTGTCATCTCTTTGGGTGCAGGTGTTAGGTGCACTGGCGTCATAGCGTATCATCTCATTAGGCTTAATTTTATCTTACGCCTAGTTTGATGGTCTGCCCTGTGGCACCATTGCGTCTTACTTACAATAGTAAGTTTACTTATAAAAAACGTATACCTAAGGGAATTTACATGAATAAACTAATTACACTGACAGCGGGTTCGCTGTTAGCGATCACGGCCATGAGTGCCAGCGCCGAAAAGTTTACTAAAAATGCTGCCTTTGTAACAGATTATGTATGGCGTGGCTTATCACAAACCGATAACAACGCTGCCTTACAGGCCGGTTCTGACTACAGTAATGGCGATGCTTATGCCAGTGTTTGGTTATCTAATGTGGACGATGGTACCGGTGCTGAAGGCATGCCGGTGGAAATGGATGTGTCGTTTGGTTACAACAATAAATTTGATGGCTTCAATTTAGATACAAGTGTCACCACCTATAACTACCTGCATGATAATACTCGTGATTTAACCGAATTCCGTGTTGCTAGCACTCTTTTGAAAGGTTTGGAAGTGGCGCTTAACCGTGAAATCAAAGCCAAGTATTGGTATCCGGAAGTGAATTACGAAAAGTTCCTACCTCACCGTTTGTATTTAGATTTATCCGCTGGTTTATGGAGCTTTGATGATGCAGATAGCGCAATCACTTTCCGTGCTGAATTGGCCCGTGATTTCCCAGAGTTTCACCACATTGATTTGTTTGGTGCAGTCACATACATCAGCGATGACACTCCTCAAATAGATGATAATCAAGAAGATGATGAGGCACTATTCTTAGTGGGCATACGTAAGCGCTTCTAAGCAGTCTTTGGGTCTTGCATTTAAATAATGAGTGCAAGACCTGTTCTTTCAATTTTTCTTTTCGCTTTAATCTCTCGAGTTTTCTTCTCCGCTGCTTGCCACGTAAAACAGCTGAATTATCCATAAAAGTCATAATATGACAGCATAACTTTATCACTTAGTTTTTCCTGAATCGTATAGTCTAGCGGTTCCTGATGCTGGGGTTGATAAGGCACTAACACTTATTTACCTACTGATTGAAAGATCCTATGAAATTAAGTTTTTAGATACCGAGTCAATAGAAGTTCATATGTGCTTTTTAGTTCTGTTGGTGCTGCCGTATTGTGTTTCAAAGTTGGTTACGATGACCAAAAGTCTAAGCCCTCGAGAAAAAAGACATGCCTTCATGTTAAAAACCAAGGCAATCATTATGGGAAGTCTCACCGTGATTATCCGCTAGCAACGTTTTAATGAACCCCCGCTCACCAAGTGAGCGGGGGGAGTACTAGGGCTTACCCCAAGGATATTTATTTGTTTTTAGGTTTAGGAGAATGTTTTTGAATGATCACGGATAAATTGTTCAAATGTTTTGGGTTTGCGACCCAGTATCCGTTCAACATCATTAGTGATAGGTGGTGGCGTTTTACTGTTTCGTATTGAAGCCCATAACTCTATCAATGAATCAGCCACTAATTCAGGCACCTGCCACTGCAGTAACTCATTTTTTGCCTCTAAATCGGTAACCGATTGATAGGTTATTGTCTTGTTTAATACTTTAGTAAATAGGCCCGCTATTTGTTTGTAGTTTAGATGCGTATTACCGGTTAAATGGTAAATTTTACCTTTGTGATCTTCAGCTTCAGTGAGTATTTTTGCGGCCACTGCGCCAATATCTCGGTTATCGATAATGCTTAATGGCGCCTCCCCCGAAGGGCCATAAGGCGCAGCAATAATGCCTTCTTTGGCAATGGATTCAGCATTGGCGAAAAAATTATTAGTAAATGAACCCGCTCTTAAAATAGTCCAGTGAAGCCCAGAAGACATTAAGTGTTGCTCGGCTTCGCCTAACCACTTGGCAGTGAGTATTTCAGCCTTTGGGTCGGCACCTATGCCTGATAACTGAACGATATGCTTAACACCTACTTTTTTAGCAGCCTCTATAAAGCGTTTATGCTGCAGCGGAAAGCTTTCAGAATAGGCGGTCACTAAGAAAGCGCTATGAACGTCTTCAAGTGCTTTTTCCAGTGAAGCGACATCATCCATATCCCCTTGAATGTAGCGAATATTTGCGGCTTGAACCACGGCTTTCGACGGATCTCGTAATAGCGCTTTTACTGAAAAGTCGGTTTGTGCGAGTGTCTCTAAGATGGGCTTTCCATTGTTTCCGGTGCCACCTGTAACGAATATAGTTTTCATTTTGTTGTCTGCCTTCTTTGGTTATATAGGATGAAAGCAGTTTAATTAATGATTATTTGAAGATAAATATGGTTTAAGTCATTATATATATGATTATATTCATATATTGGTGCTGGAATGGATTTAAACGCTGTAAAAATATTCGTTAAAACATCAGAGCTAATGAGCTTTACAGGTGCGGCAGCTGCTTTGAATATGACCCAGTCTGGGGTCTCTAGGGCCATTAGTCGCTTAGAATCCGATTTGGAAGTGAAGCTTTTAAATCGTACAACGCGAAGTTTAAGTTTAACGCCAGATGGGCAAGCTTTTTGTGAGCGCTGCTCAGCATTGCTGCTGGAATTTGAAGATGCGCAGCAACAACTTACCTCTCAGAGAGAGCGCCCGTCAGGAGTGTTAAAAGTTTCAGCGCCTTTAGGATTTGGACGGACCGTCCTTATGCCTATTCTTGCCCAATTATCCAAAGATAACCCTGGCCTGACCATGGAAGTGGCAATGACAGATCGCCTAGTGGATTTAACCGCGGAAGGCTTTGATGCCGCTATTCGAATTGGTGAGATTCCAGACTCTAGAGTGGTGGCAAGACAATTAGGTAATATCAAACTGGTGACGGTTGCCTCTGCCAGTTACCTAGATAAATTCGGAACACCTTCTTCACCGGATGATTTGAAGGAGCATAATTGTCTTAATCTTAGGTATCCACGTACTGGTCGGTTATACCAGTGGCTTTTTAAGCAAGGTGCCCAAGAGAGAAAGCTAGCCGTAACGGGAGACATGGTGTTAGATATTGGCGAGGGATTAATGGATTTAGCGATTCAAGGGCATGGCATAGTGCAAACTCAGCAAGTGATAGCAGCACAGGCTTTAAAGAATAAACAAGTGGTTCCAATTCTTACCGAGTACGCACTGGATAGAGGGCCTGTTTCGTTGGTTTACCCACAAAGCAAACACTTATCATCAAAGATACGAGTATTAAAAGAAGCGCTTTCAGATTTAAAGTTGTAAATGATAATTAACATTATTCGGGGCCTTAGTTCAAGTAATAAGCGCAACGCTCACCCCATAATGAACCTCGCATAAATATTGCTGATCTTATTGCGCATAAATTTGCTTAATTTACGTGATTGATTTACCTCGAAGTAGGGGGTAATAAAGCCAGATAGAAAACGCACAATCTGCAGGTAGCTTGGGTTCTGTAATAGGTCTAATGCTGGCGGCGTATTTAAAATATATTTATTTTTTATGTGGCCTTCTAGATTGACTAAATAGTCTTGATACGTGAACTTAATTTCCTCTTCTAATAATCCGTCGCTAAGGGCTTAAAAGGAATTATGCTAATACTTAAAAAGGGCAGTGAATTGCTTTGGAGTGAGTTGAAGTTTATAGAAGTACCCTCAAACGCTAAAAATACGCTGATGTCTAACAATAATGGCAGGACAGGCACTGAGCCAATCGGCAATGCCGCCAAGTTTAGTTTGCCCACTAGCCGCTTAAAGGCAGCTGATGCTTATGGGTGCATTAATCATCAGCTGGAAGATGGTCAAGTATTTTTAATTAATAACAATACCCGTCATCCGGTATTCGCTCATGTGGGGATTGCTCCTGATAACTCTGGCGTATGGGAGATTAACTCAGGTCAAAACCTGATGTTTATGAATGCTTTGGATGCTGTGTTACATCAAATTCATATCCCTCAAATTCATGGAGTGACCAGAACGGAGCCCACACAAACCAATTCAAGTTCAGTTCAGCCTAAAAAAAATCCGCGGGAAAAACATAAAATCGTGTTGAATCTTCAACCAGAACAGGGTCATTCACTACCCTCGGCCTATACCGTTTCACTGGTGGTAGTGAACGATACGCAGAAGTCCTTGCCTGTGCGGCAAATTAAGAATGTGGTAGCGGATAATTTCAGTAAAGTATTTACAGCTGAAAAAGGGGATTTTTTTAAAATATACGCCATCACAGATGACTTAATTGATGTAAAAAAAGACCTTAACAAAAATAAAAATCTTGATGAATCACAAAAGAATAATCGAATCTCGGTTTTGACGGTAACTAAAACCGAAACTATGTCTGATGGAGTACTTTTGCATACTGTGGAATTAAAAATTAACCCACCTTTACGAATGGGAATATTTTTTGATGGCACGGGAAATGATGCTCATAAAGATACGGCATGGTCCAATGTGAAATTATTAAGTGATGCTTATGAGCGGCAAGTCAAAAACATGGGCGTATCGTTTACACATGGTTATGTACGTGGTGTGGGCAGTAAAGGTGATAATTTCATAGAAGGGATATTGGGAAGCGCTGCGGGTATTGGGGCGTTTAGCAGAATAGCCGGCATGCTGGATACCATAGAGGCTGCCATCATTGCTTATACTAATGAATATAACATTTTGCCCAATCGAATTTATTTTGATGTGTTTGGGTTTAGTCGGGGAGCCACCACGGCGCGGCACTTTATTAATGTGGTGAAGCAAGGGTTTTACGGGTTTAAAGATGAGCATATTCAGGAATTTATCACTCCAAGTCAGTTCGAGATTAGCTTTGCGGGTTTATTTGATTCGGTGGGGTCTTATGGCTTAGCAGGAGATAATGATGATTATGGTTATAATTTTCATATTCGCCCGCAATGGTTAAAGGAAGGGGGGAGAGTCTGCCATTTTATTGCCCTAAATGAATACCGAGCCAATTTTGACTTACAAACTCTGCTTGGCAATCAAGACCGCCATTACCCTAGGGATGTGATATGCGATCATTTGGTAGAGCTAGGCTTTATTGGCGCTCACTCTGATGTTGGGGGAGGATATGAGCCTAATCAGCAGGGGGTGAAGAACGAAGTTTCCAATCCCACGCAATTATCTGTTATGCCGTTACAGGAAATGCATAAATACGCATTGGCATCAGGCGTACCCTTGACGAAATTAAAATTGGCCACTATAGAGAAACAATTATCTAAAAATTATGAATATGTCATGACGCGCCTTCGAGCAGACATGTCATTCAGAACTCTATGGATGAAGTGGTGTGGCTATAATGCACAGGCTCATACTTATGAGCGCAAAATACAAAAGTTGCAGGCTAGAATAGATAGGGATATTAAGTTCAATAGGACGCCAGATAGGCATGAGACCAGAAGGTTAAGCAGGCTGAAGGGTTTTAACGGGAATGTTAGACAGGCCATGGATAAACTGGAATACAGCATGCAAAATCACTTGGGCAGTGCCAGCGAGGTTGCTCGTTTTATAGACAGCTTTAAAATACTGGATGAATACTATATTCATGAATCCCATAGTCCATTTAATGGACCTGTGGGCATGGGTCCACAAGAGGAAGAAGATGATAAAGACATTAATTATTATCGTCGCACTATATTTTTTAAAGAAGCAGTGGATTTTAATCAGCGTAATGATGAATTAGATCGCATACGACATGTTCGAGGCAAGATTAAAAAAGTAGACATAGATGAATTTGATTTAATAGTAGCGGAGCCATTTGAGTAATAAAGATGAATATTAAAAAAGTACTAATCATCGTCATCATAGAGCTTGCTATAACGGGGTGCTCCCATCGAGGGTTGTTTGATTTTAATGCCATATCGGGCTCGTATTACCACGATGCTGTACAGAATTATTATGAGTCAGAGCATTATGAATTAAAGTATCACGATGCAAACTACTATGATTCATATTTTGGGCCTTATGGCGTTATAGGATTTCATAACCAGTTTGCTGGGCCAATGGAGTTTTATAAAAAAGGCAATCTTTCTGGCGAGGAAATAGTCGCCCTGTGGCATGTGACATTGGAAAATGGTCAGAGAGAGTTTTATTATGTCAGATCACTACCAAATCAAGGTGTGGTAGCAGACAACCGCTATTTTTGGAGTGACTGGTCTTATTATGCTTATCTTTCTTTTGGGCCCATGTATTTAGGTCAGGAAGGTTTATCAGAATTACAAAAGCCCGATGCACGGCATATTCGAACTGCCCCTAGCGGCTATAAATATTACTCATGGGGGAAAAGAAATACACTTTATTATCGTGTGCTAAAAAAGAAATTGAGACCCAAAAGCACACCTTTAAATTGGATAGAAGTGCCAGGCATAAAAATAAGCCAGCAACAATACGATGCACTGAGTGCGCGCTGTAATAAACCCTGGTGGCGGGTAAGGTGTTTTATGGATGAAAAATTTATTGGTGTAACACCTGAGCAATTAACTTACATTAAAGCCCGCCATCACCCTGATGATGAAGATCGCCTTTCAGGTAAGGTGGAAAAACCCAAGCCTAGCCCACCTAATCCATGGTTGTGAATAATGTTACGGAATTAGCTTTATTAAGGTCGTACAGAGCATTGGTCGCTGGGAGGGGGCTAATTGGTTCGAGTTATGGGGTTATGTTGAATTAAGGTGCTAGATAAGAAAACTGCCAATACACGAATATATTGGCAGCTTACCGTAATAAATATCTTTCCGGTTTCTATTATTTTTTACTTGGGTTAATCAAGAATTTCTCACCGGTTTTTTTCGCATTGTATTTCAGAATAGTGGCCGGCTCTAACGCTTGTTGTAGGCTAATTTCATCCGTAAAGTCTGAAGCGAATGTGGTGTTAATTTCATCGGCCACTTGTTTGCGAAGTTGGCCCATGCGCTCAGGTGTTAAACGGGCTAAGAAACGGTTTAACAACCAACCGCTGATGCTCCATGTCATGCCGTATGCTCGGTTTAATGTGGTGGGACCCATGTCTAAACCACCGTAAACATAAATTTGTTTATTAAGTTCAGAGCCATAGGTATTAAAACCCTCAATATCTTTTGTGCCCACCGCTTCCATGGCGGTTAATATATCACTGGCCAATTGACCACCACCAATAGCATCGAACGCTAATGTGGCACCGGTTTTTTCAATGGCTTGATAGAGGTCTTTATGAAATGTGGCACTGGATGAGTCGCAAATAATAGTAGCGCCCATTTCCTTTAATATGCCGGCTTGCTCTTGGTTACGCACAATGTTTACTAAAGCAATATCTTGGGCGATACAAATACGGTTTAGCATTTGCCCTAAGCTGGATGCCGCTGCGGTATGCACGAGTGCTGTATGGCCTTCCATGCGCATATTTTCAACCATGCTTAACGCGGTGAGCGGATTGACAAAAGATGAGGCCGCTTGACGAGGTGTCACCCCATCTTTGTGTGGTAAGCAAGCTTGTGCCGGCACCAAACAATATTGTGCATACATGCTGCCCGTTAATACCCCAACGGTTTTACCTATTAGCGCTTGGGCGGCTTCACTGTTACCAGCTGCGACCACCACACCAGCCCCTTCATTACCTATGGGTAGGGTTTGATCCAAACGGGATTTTATACGTGGCAATATCTGTTCATGAACCGGAGCAATCAATAGATTTTTTTCGACATTCAACTCAGCATTGGCTAAATTAGCCGGGCCAAACATGGGCCACATGTCAGAAGGGTTAATGGGCGCGGCGTCAATGCGCACCAGCACTTGATTTGAACTAGGTTCAGGGATTTCAATTTCTTGTAAAGAAACTTCTAGCTGTCCCTTTGAAGAAATATGAGTGAACAATTGTTTGGATAGGGTCATCTTTTAAAACTCACGGTGTGTTTATTGAAACGTTTATTAACTTTAAGTGGTCAATATATACCTGTTTTACGCAATACCGCTAGAGGGGACTTGTTCGTATTCCATTAAATTGTGAGAAACACTGTCTTAATTTGGCATTTGAATAATTTGTTGACGGAATGTAATTTTTTGTCAATTCAATATTGATCTGGTTAATAGTTGTTTATGAATAACTGGCTGTTGGTTGATATAACTAAATTTTAAAATGAATAATTCATCCTATTGAAATCCAGTTGATTAAAGAGGTCATGGTATCGTTCGGAAAAAATTGCATTAATGTATGGTGTCTATATTTCTGTGGTGAATTGACCGCAATAGCAAAGAAGAATCAGGAGCTGGGTATGATTGATAAGTTATTTTCTTTAGAAGGTAAAATCTGTTTAGTAACCGGTGGCTCAAGAGGTCTGGGTTCTTTTATGGCACAAGCCTTTTTAGAAGCGGGCGCGGCCAAGGTCTATATTACTGCCCGTAAGGCAGATGCTTGTATGGTAGCAGCGAAAGAACTGAGTCAATACGGTGAATGCATTGCCATACCGGCTGATGTTTCTACCACACAAGGCTTGAGCCATTTAGTCAGCAACTTACAAGCACGTGAAGAGCACCTTGACGTGTTGGTGAATAATGCAGGAGCAGGCTGGGGAGCACCATTTGGACAAGTGCCAGAAAAGGGCTGGGATAAAGTAATGGATATAAATGCGAAAACGCCCTTTTTCTTGATTCAAGCATTGGCTCCTATGCTTAAGAAAAAGGCCAGTGCTGAATCGACTTCGGTGGTGATCAATATCGGTTCAATTGCTGGCATGGTGGGCAGTGCTTTAGATAACTTCAGTTATGCGGCGTCTAAATCTGCGGTACATCAGTTAACCCGAGTGATGGCTACCGAACTTGCCGAAGATCATATTCGTGTTAATGCCATTGCACCGGGGCGCTTTTATTCAAAAATGACAGAATTTCTAAGCCAAGATAAGGCAGCCTTTGAGGAAGAATGCAAAGGCATTCCTATGCATCGTTGGGGCGAACCAGAGGACATTGCGGGTGTGGCTTTAATGCTGGCTAGCCGTGCCGGTGGTTTTATCACAGGTCAAATTATAGCGGTAGATGGAGGCACTACCTTGATTAATTAACAGGTTGTTTAATGTCTCTTTAATTGGCGGTTAGCTAACACCTACCTTATAAATAAAAACCCGTGCATTTAAGGTGCTCGGGCTTTTTCGTATATGGGGCTAAGTAAAAATATCCAGAATTGATAAAACTGTTTGGATTGCAGGTTTTATATAAGTTTAAATAAAATACTAAAAGCACCCGTGTATAAACTATAAATTGATTTACCCAGATTATGTTACAAAATGTACAGGCTATCTTGTGCATACATGTTTTTAATTGCCTTTATAATTTATGCAATTTAAAATTGTTTTTATAAGTTTTGCTAATTAGTAAAAAATAAGTATCAAGTCATTTAATGGAATAGATTTTTTTATCATGAATAAAATGGATTTAGGTTTCAATAGCCAAGAAAAGAAACCGACTACCAAAGGCGCTTTTGGCCTTTCCGTAATATCGTTGAGTATTGTTCTTACAGCCTGTGGCAGCAGCTCTGATAACCGCGAGAACACGATAGTGGAAGAAAAGCAGGGATGTGGCATTATAGGCAGCCGGTTACTGGCAAATAATGGATTTCCATATAACCGCTTTAGTGGCAGTTCAAGCTCCACTAAAACCTGGAATTCAACTGAAAAATATTATGACTGGTACCCATTAACATTATCAGTCTCCACAGATAGGCATAAAGCCGCTACCTCCTTTGATATTAGTTCGTCTCCATCGGGTGATTGTTATGAAATTGCCTCACAGATTTTAATCAATGGAGGGGGCGCAGAAAATAATCCTGATTTGTTTTCTGATATGAAAGTTAAGCTTACTTTTCCTGATTATGATTACAGTACTAGGCCATCTGAAGGTGATCTAGATGATGTGGTCGTCACCTCTGTATCACCTTTCATTAAAGTGATTAATTCTGTCAATGAGGCAGTGAACAGTTCTACTTCAATAGTTCTGTCAGAAAATGAATACGCAGGAACCCTCACGTGTGAGCAAGCATTTACAATTAGCACTAGTTGGGAAGAGAAATATATTGTTACAACCGACCCTGAAATCGTCTACACAGATAATGATGCTAATGACTTTTCTATTTATCATAACGCCAAATTCACCGGTGATCAGTGTGAGGTCAGCCTCAGTGGTGAATTTACACTAACAGATGGTCGAATCATGGAAGCGGGCATTCTTGGTCGTTTTGAAACCGTTGAAGATAAAGACGGATATACCTTTTTTCTAGATGCTCTTATGCTAGGGGCAGAAAAATAGCTCTAATCTAGTTTCGCCCCATAAAGAAAGATATTTAAGGGCTTATGCTAGAGATTAATTTCTAAAGTAATATCCAAATTTCAATGGTGCTCCAATAGAGCCTCAAAATTGGAAGTGTTATCGCGTTATACTCAAAGGCAACTCCTGCAGGTGCCTTTGATTTTAAATTTTGATCTGCTAGCGATTACCTTTGGTTTTTCGCTAAGGGGTGATAGGTTTATTTTAAATTCTTCCTGTGTGTTCAACCCAAGAATTAGCCATTTAACAAATTCGCTATTCTTTGTAAATGAAAGGAAAAATTTGCTGCTTAAGCATGCCATCCGGCACGTAATCCCCTTTCACGCCATATTGATCAGGCCATTCTTTTTGTCCTTTAACCGCTGTGCCAAATAAATAATCAATAAATGAAAAATGCGCAGCATAGTTTCTGTCTATGGCGGCTTCGTCTGATGCATGGTGCCAGTGGTGAAACTGTGGTGTGACAAATATGTATCGCAACCATCCAATATTAATACGCACATTGGCATGATTAAATACCGCCTGAAAGCCCACTATGATCACATAGGCATCAATGACTGATTTATCAAACCCAAAGAAAAATATCGGCGCTAAAACGGCTGAGCGTGTTATTAATAATTCTAGAATATGTATTCGAGAACCTGCTAACCAATCCATATGCTTCACACTATGATGTACAGCATGCAAACGCCAAAGCAGTGGTACTTCATGGTAAAAGCGATGAAAAGCATATTGAAAAAGGTCGGCCACCAATAGAATTAGCGCCAGTTGCAGCGGAAACCAAAGGGAAGAGACCAATTGCTGAGTATCACTGTTCACAGCCCATCCAAACGTTTTGTTCACAAATTGGTTGGCCACTAAAAGAGCAAAACCAATTAGTAAGTGATTGATAAAAAAGTGATTAAAATCGGTTTTCCACTGTGGGCGAAAGATAGCTTGTTTTTTATGAGGAAATAATTTCTCAATGAATATGAATATAAGAGTAGATCCCAGTAAATCTAAAATAAACCAATCTAAACCGACATAGGGCGTATTATCGGGAAAATCCCCTACCGGAACCCTATGTCCACCTAATGCGATAGACAATATTACAAAGACCCAAGCTACGGTCCCTAGGCGTTTATTTTTATTTCTCACAAAATTTAACAAGCCTAAACTGCCTGCAATGACCAATGCGGAAAATAAAACTGTTCTAAGAGTGGCTACATCATAATTGGCTCTTAATTCAGGTGTGGTTAAATATTCTGGAAAATGAAACGCAACGACCCCTAGAAAGCTTAATATGGCCAAGAAACAAGCAATGTAACCACTTACCAGCCCTTCACCTACTCGCAATGTATCTGCTCTAAATATTCGATCAAACATATATCCACTCCCTGATATGCATTATTTTTAAATAACAGTGAATATAGCAAATATTGCTCAGCGTTTCATTTGCATGTAAAGGGTAGGGGAGTGGATAGGCTATAGCGCTGATTAGAGGGGGGTTACTAAAATGGATCAGTAAAGGGCTTTCAGCTTATCTTCATTCTCAATACTCAAGGCCTTGGTGTAATTGACTTCATGTAATCTTAAAGGTACGTATGGGTAATTAACTTATGAATCATTAATTAAAAGTGTGCTTTTATTGCTTAATTTTGAAGGCTTTGAAAATGATGATTCAGGATAGATATTTCTTCTATATACTTCTCAATTGTAAAATGAAAAGAGCTGAAAGCATGGGTTACTGTCAGTTAACCCATTACTTTAACCTTTAATACTAAAATGATTATTATGAAAACGTGCCATTTTCTTCGTTTTTAGCTGTAGCAATTGATTAATTTTAAATGGGTGAAAATATTCACTTATTACTAGCGTTTGTCATCCTGAAGTCATATTCGCTGCGTACGTTCGCCTTTCAATTTCTAACATTAAAGTGTTGTGACAATGCAGAAAGACAAAACTTACTTAGCCTTGCTATTAACCGGGTTATTGACTGGGTGTGGATTAGACAGTGGTTCGGGCGAGAATAATGACATTCAATCTAAGTCGCAAAGTGATCCAATAGGGCGCTGGATATACGGTGACATGCATGTTCATTCAACCGCCTCTGATGGACATAATTTAATGACCACCGTTTTAGATAAAGCCTTCAACGACTATGGGGCAAGCTACATTACCAGTACTGATCATAGTGGCTTTAATGCCTATAAAATTAATGATGCGTTAGTACGTACCACGGTAGATGGGCAGCTTATCCTTAACCCTGCCCCCGAAGAAGAAGTGCATAGCCATGACTACGCCAAAGAAAATTACCCAGATGATAAGGCCGAGGTGGAACGTTCTGAGTTAATAAACACCCTTTATGGTCATGTGAATCAGTATCGCCAAAGGTTAAATACCAGCCAGTATCTTTTGCAAGGCATGGAGTGGACGATTCCTTATACCAAGGAACACGCAACGTTACTTATTTTAGATGATGGAAATTTGGACTCATTAGCTGCGTTTCACCAACAATATGCAAAAGGGAATGGCAACTCCAAAGAGCTTGAGGACAACCTAAATGCGGTTAAAGAGCTAGAGCACAATCATAATGGCAAGGCTATTTTTGCCTTTAATCATCCGTCTCGCAGTCACAAAGTAAAGATCGAAGATATTCGCCAGTTTCATAATGCTGCGCCCACGGCTTTTATCGGAATGGAAGGCGCGCCAGGGCATCAGCGTAATGAAGAAAGTCGTGGCTCATATGATGAAACAGACCCCATTATCATGGATGAATACCAAGACTACGGCATTGCCTATTTTGGACAAACCTATGGAGGCTTTGATTACATGACCGCGCGCTTGGGCGGTGTATGGGATGCGTTATTAAGTGAAGGACGGCATTTTTCAATTATCAGTCAAAGTGATTTTCACAGTCAAACCAAAGATTTTTGGCCTAATCAATATGCTAAAACTCATATGTTACTTGAAACCGAAAGCCGGGAAGGGGTTATTAATGCACTTAAAAAAGGTAATATATTTGTCACTCATGGTGATTTAATTAGCGCTCTTACCTTTAATGTTTCATCACATGATGCAGCTGCCACCATGGGTGAAACTTTGGCAGTGCCCCTAGGTGACAATATTAAAGTAAGCATAGAGATCACCCAGTCTGAATTAAATCATAATGGTGATACCCCCCAATTAGCTTTTGTGGATGTGATTGTGGGAGAGGTAACCGCTTACAAGGACGAGCAAGACAGTGATTTTAATAAACCGTTTAGTGACAGTACCCGAATTTTAGCGTCCTTCAGCGAAGGTGATGAAGGCTGGAATATTCAGGATGGAAAAATACGCATAGAAATGTCGTTACCACAAGACCATGGTGACATGTATATTCGCCTGCGAGGCAGTAATAACGCTAAGGGCACACCAGGCTATGTGGATGAACAAGGCAATCCCATAATTGATCTTGAAAAACAAGAACCCAGTGTAGAAGCCATGGCTTGGAAGGATTTATGGTTTTACTCAAATGCTATTTTCATATCAACTCAATAACAATTTAAAACTAGCAAGCTGTCTATCAATGAGGCTTTATGAGCTGTGACTGCTTGTATGTTCATGTACCAGAAGGGCAAATGCTCATTAGGATTTGACCTACTAATTTATTTGGTACGCGTATTGAAAGGCTGCGACTGACCTCGTGGCTTTTTCTTTTTTTGATTGTAAATTAATCGATTTCAGTTTTCTGCCTTCTGCAGTGCCTCATTCTTATCTTTAACAATGTACTTAAATTTTTGTTTTTTAAATAAAAAATCGGGCAATTTTTCTAAATAAAGTTTATAAAGTGGCGCAATGAGTTTTCTGGCTGCTTATCTAATCATAAATAGCAGAATTGGATAAGTAAGAATAAATATATAAAGGATTATCATGGAAACAATGACATTACTTAGGCCTGCGGTATTGGCTATTTTTATGGTGTTTTCTTTTTTAAGTCATAGTGACCCTAGCTTAAATAATACGCTAGACACAGCTTTAGATCGCTACATTAAAAAAGAGGACGGTCAATACAAATGGCAACTAGTAAGGGTACAAGAGGAATTTTTATATAGCGGTTATGAAGTCTTTTTAACTTCTCAAAAGTGGTTAACAGATAAAGAAACCAGTCGCCCTCTTTGGCAGCATGATGTGATGATATACATGCCTAAACGCCTTATTTCTAACCCGGGTGGAACGCTTACCAATGAAGCGGACAGTGCAATTATGTTCGTAGATGGCGGCAGCCATGAAAGTGATTCGAAATTCGATGACACCATTGGCATGGGTGCTTGGTTTTACAATAAAATTATTATCGAAGTGCGACAAGTTCCCAACCAGCCTTGGTATTTTAAGGCCGATGACACTCCTCAAGATTATAAAGAAGATGATTTAGTCTCACGCTCGTTTGAGCTATACCTAGATACCGGCAATGAAGAGTGGCCTATCTATTTGCCCATGGTGAAATCGGTAGTGAAAGCCATGGATGCCAGCCAGGAGTTTTTAGCACAAGAATTACATCTAAATATCGAACACTTTTCAGTGGTGGGGGCGTCAAAAAGAGGTTGGACCACATGGTTAACCGCAGCAGTGGATAAACGCGTGATAGGCATTGTGCCCACGGTGATTGACGTACTAGATGTAGAAGAGTCCATGGAAAATCAATTTGAATCTTTTGGCGACTACTACTCTATTTTAGAGACCTATTCTGGCAAAGACTTGCCGTGTCGTTTTAAAACGCCACAGGGCCAAGCTTTACTGGACATTGTCGATCCTATCTCTTACCAAGACCGCTTAGTGGGCATTCCGAAACTTTTGTTAAATGGCACGTCCGATCCTTTTTTCGCCAATACCAATAGCCAAGGTTATTGGAACAATGTAGCGGGGCCTAAAAATATTCGTTTTGTACCCAATGCGGCCCATGACTTACCAGTGGAAGCGCTGCTAACTGGCTTTGGCTTTGCCAGTAAAGTCATAGATGAAAAAGGCGATAACCCAGCACCCGATATTTTCTGGCAGGAAGATCGTGAAGCGAACACCTTAACGGTTTACAGCTCTAAATTGCCATTGCTGGTCAATTACTGGGCAAGCGAAAATGATAAACTAGATTTTCGTCTACAAACCACAGGAGACGAAGCATGGAGCAGTTCTTTTGTGAGTATCTTTGATATGAAAATACATTGGCTTGACCCAGACGAAGACGGCGAGGAAGAAATGTATTTTTCATTTACCCAAGATCTTTCCGCTCCTACTAGCGGTTATCGAGCTAACATGTTTACCTTAAATTTTGGTATGCAAACCTATTCCACCAGTATTTTTATGTCGCCTAATACTAAGCCGTATCAGAACACCCATTGCCAATAACCAGAGTAAGGGAGGGAGTTAGGGCAGATAACCTTTAAAAAATTGCTCAACAAGGGTTTGGGCATTTTTTTCTAAGGAGTATGCATTGGGTCTTGCTAGCCAATTTTGAGCAAGCCCCATTAAAAAGGACGATAAACTGACTGCTAATAAAGTGATATCAGTATCAGTATGAAACACCTTTTGCGATTTTAATGTACCAAGGTACATTGTCAGGGCAAGCACATCTTGGTCGGCTTTATCATTGGCTTGGTCAATGAGCGTTTTAATGTCGCCTATGAGTTCTACTTTAAAAAACAATATATCAAACAGTTTGGTAAGCTCAGGTTGCTTTTCTATTTGAGATAACCACTTAACCATATACGTTTTTAAATTGTTAAGGCTAGGATCTTCTTGTTCCAACCATTTCTGGCTTAACTCATAAGTGGGTTTTAACCACTCATCTAATATGACAGAAAATAATTCGGTTTTATTTTTAAAGTGCCAATATATGGCTCCACGAGTCACCCCTGCCTGATGGGCAATTTGATCTAGGCTGGTATTGGCCAGCCCTTTTGTTGAAATAATATCCAAGGCGGCTACCAATATGGTCTTTCTGGTTTTCTCTGCGTCTTCTTTGGTGCGCCTAGCCATATTAAGTATCCATTTTTTTGCCAATTATACATACATAGCCATATGTATAAATGGCAAAAAGCATTAGCGCCCAGAACGGCGCAGGGCACCGGCGGTAAATTGTTTGCGTTTCATTTTGTTGCCAAAGTTAAATGGGTTTCTTTCTTCGTTGTTTAACTCTAATAAATAGCGCCCTGATAATAAATCGTAATTGCTAGACGCGATGTACCAAAGGGTATTGGCATTGACAAATTGCATGGCATGGCCTTCCGATACGCGCCACAGTATGTTGTGGTTATCATAGTGATCGGCGCTGGCAATCTGCCAACTGTCTTCATCTATATAATAACTGCGCTTAGCGTAAATATGACGCTCACCTTCTTTTAAGGTGGCTTCCACATGCCAGACACGGTGAAGTTCATAACGGCTCACATCTTGGTTCATGTGACCTGGTTGAATGATGTTGGCGTATTTAAGGTTTTCATCCGCAAGCTTATAGGCATTATATGGAATATATATTTCTTTTTTACCCATAAGCTTCCAATGATATTTATTAGGTGCGCCATTATAAATATCAATTTGATCTGAGGTACGCAGCCCATCGCTTGCCTGTGATGGCGCATCATAGGCAACCTGGGGAGAGCGTCGTACCCGGCGTTGCCCTGCATTATAAGCCCATGCCTTGCGGGGCTGGTTCACTTGATCAATCGTCTCATGAACCAGCAATACATTACCGGTTAAGCGCGCAGGGGACTTAATAGAAGAGGTGTAATAAAACAAAATATTGTCATCTTTTTTTGCGTCAAATTTTTCTATTAGGTATTGCGGCGCGGTTAATTGAGCACGAGCTTTTACCGCATTATATTGTCCGTTTGCCTGAACTGGCAGCAAGGCAAGATTACGTTCAACCGAACCGCCACGAAAGCGACTCACATGATTCCAAATAACCTCTAACCCACTTTGGGGAATGGCAAAGGGGACTGATTCATCAAAATTAACCATGCCATTACCGCCATCTACTAATTGCGTTTGGCTGGCATTCTTTAAGGCCTTGTCGTAAATACTTTGTGGGTATGAAGCGGTTCGGTGGGTTTTGTATATAGGCATCTCGTATGTTTTTGGGTATTTATTAAATAAGGCCATTTGCCCAGGTGTTAAGTGTGCTTGGTGCTGCTGCATGTTGGCATGGGTAATCACAAATAAAGGTTTTTCATGGGCAAACACATCTGTCATGGGGTTGGCATTGATATCTTGTTTTAAGCCACCACTGTATTTTGGAATTCTGCCATTTTTATTGCCGGCCATTTCAGCGCCCATAGGTGTGAGTAGGGTTCCTAATTTGGCTACTTGGGCGTCGGGCACTTTTGCCCAAGTGCTAAAGCTTATTAGGCTAAGGGTTAAAAGTTGACTGATGAGCGTAAGGGTTTTCATGTTTTTAACCTGCATTTTAGCAAACGGTCCTTTAATTAATATTCTAGCTGTTTTATTTTAAGAGTCTGCTTTGAAGCCAGGTCTTTTAAAGGCTAATTTCACTTTTTCAGAAAAAGTATTGGCTTTAAGAATGTCTTTAATGAGTAACTGATACTCATGAAACTGAATAGCCAAAGGGCGGTTACTGTTTAAGGGTTGGGTAATGCCAAAGCGAATTTTATCATTACCAGCTTTTTGATAGGTACTAAATAACCGGTCCCAAATAATTAATACGCCACCGAAATTTTTATCAATGTAAGCCTCATTGCAGGCATGGTGCACTCGGTGATGACTGGGCGTGTTAAATATCCACTCTAAAGGCCCTAAGGTTTTAATGGATTGAGTATGAATAAACACTTGAAAATACAAGCTAATCATTTGCATCAGTAAAACCGATAAAGGGTGAAACCCTAATAAGGGCAGGGGCATCCAAAACCAAAATACAAAAAATGGCAGCCATGATTCACGCCACGCTACGGTAAAATTAAACTGCTTGGACGAGTGATGTACCACATGGGATGCCCATAATAACCGTACCTTGTGGCTTGAGCGGTGAAACAGGTAAAAGGTTAAATCCTCCAATAAGAACAGCAATAGCCAATAACACAAGAATAGACCTGTGTTTGATTCAAACCAAGCCTGGCTCCAATCAATAATGCGTGCTTGAAAGGCCAAGTCATACCACCAATACACCACGGGCCCCCATACAAGGGCCACCAATATATAAAAAGGAATAACCGCTAGGTTTCCTTTGGTGTCCCACCAGGTATACAAGGTTCTCCCTGTTTTCCATTGGTAAAACAGTTCGCCCAGTATGGCCAGTATCACTGCGCTACCTGCTATTAACCGCAGTTGTTCAAAAACTGGTTGCCATATAGTCCACTCTTGCAACATGATTTTGACCCTTATTGTGATGGGATTGGGTTATCATATATACATACAATCACGTATGTATATATAAAAATGAAAATAAGATTCAAATAGTGAACAAAAGTGAGGTGATGGTTTCAATAATAGAAATTTCAGTGGGTGGCGTGGCTTTAGCCACATAAAAGGTGGTTAGCTGAATGCACTGGTGATGGTGAAATCGGTCATGGCGGTTGAGATTAATATAACCGCTATACCACCAGGGACTGCTAAGCTTACCTTAGAAAAGGACGCCTCATACTTAGGCTATACAGGCGGTATAATAAGTATGAGGCGCTGCCACAGACGCGATGAATGATGTCTGTGATGAGTCTACTGTATCCCAGCTTTTAAACCATTAGAGTGAACTGGCTCTAGTTTCTGTTTGTAAGCACTCCCTCACTATCGGTCAGTACGCTCGGTTATCTTATCCAATAATCACATCTTTTAGGTATTCGGTTCGCTGGCAATACTCGGCTCTTGTGGGTCTATGCAATATTTAATAGTTACTAAAAGGTGTGTACTTATATTTTGGTTCTCTTTGCCATAAAATTCACAATACATTTACGAATTTGTATTTAATTTTTTGTATAGCAAAAAATTTAGAATTTTAAGAGGAATCATTGTGACGTTATCTCACAGCTTGTTGCTTGCAGTTTTATTATTGGTTTTTAATGCTTGTTGGGCACATAAAAACCATATGGCCCAGAGCCCTGTATATTTAAAAACTCAAATTAGTGAATCCCTTTCTATGCTAAGCAGTAAGGGAGGAAATATTATTGTTAGTGAGGGTAAGGACGGCTTGCTGATTATTGATAATGGCTATAGTGATCTGGCAGATAATCTGGCTAGCACCCTTAACCAAACGAGCCATAAAGCCCAATTGAAATACATCATAAATACTCACTGGCACTTTGATCATACCGGAGCCAATGAAAAGCTGGGCAAGAATGCCACGATTATTGCTCACGACACTGTTCGAGAGCGATTAAAAAACCCCGCAAAAATTCCCTTTTTTAAATACGAGTCTGGCGCGCACCCAGAGCATGCACTGCCCACCTTAACCTACCCAGATGCAATGAAAGTTCACTTTAATAACGACGAATTACAGTTAGAACACTTTCCTAATAGTCATACCGACGGCGATACCGTGATATTTTTTAAAAAGGCTAACTTGGTGCACATGGGTGACCTATTGTTCTTCCCCCATTTTCCGTTTATTGATGTACATAATGGTGGAAATGCCATTAGTTTTTTAAACAGTATTAAAAAGATTAATGCACGTATTAATGAGAAAACGGTGGTGATTCCAGGTCATGGTGCCATAACCAATAAGCAAGGCTTATCTGAATTCCAAACCATGTTAGAGCAGACCATTCTTGAAGTAAAAACCATGAAAGACAAAGGTTTATTACTTGAGAAAATTCAAACCATTGGCCTTGATAAAAAGTGGCAGGCATGGGGGGCGGGTTTTATTAATGAAGCCAGTTGGATCAGCTTTATTTTTCAAGGTTTAGAAATAAAACCTTAACCTAATATTTATACATTATAAGGAAAAATTCATGAGTGTAAGTGTGATTTTAGAAGTGACCGCAAAGCCAGATTGCTTAGAGGCGTTAAAAAACACCTTAGAGGAAATATTACCCGATACTCGTAGTTTTAATGGCTGCAAGGGAGTGACGGTTATGTCAAACCAAGATAACCCTTTGAACTTGGTATTGCTGGAAACCTGGTCTACCCGTGAACACTATGAAAAATATTTGGCTTGGCGAGCTGAAAGGGGCGACTTGGAAGCCCTTGCAGCCTTGTTATCCTACGAGCCTAGTATCCGTTACTTCGACTCTTTCGCCATTTAATAACTTGGTTAAATGCTGTTCAGTATTCGAGATAATTAGGCCTATAAAAGAGCCGTCAGACGCTCTTCAGTGAGTCTTTTTCTAGTGGCACAGCTATTGTAAGTCAATAAACAGCGCCATGAGCGCTGTTTTCTTTATTCTGAAAACTAAGTTTAGAGTTTTACTCACCCAAATCCCACCTACACTCATTCTATATGGTAAAATAGTCGGCTTTTTATCTTATAAATAGGCATAAGATCTTAACGGTCTTGTTAACCCAGAGGTGTTCATGGGGCTAATTGAATTTTGTTTAACAGCTGTAGGCTTTTTAGTGATGGGGTTTGCCATGGGGCAGGGTGTGGAAGTGGTGGATTTTAATATTTGGGCAGCGATTACGGCATTAAGTACGTTAGGTCTTGTGGCGGCTGCCTTTATTTTTAGAAATGATTTTAAAAAAAACTATCAACACCAGATTGAAATGGAAGCCGTGCAGTTTATTTCTGACAGTGAAGCGGTGAAAGTGTCCGAAGTCATTAATACCAACATTAATGATTTAAAATTAAACCTATTAAGTATGAAAAATGCCTCAAAGGATAGTTTATATCATTCTGAAGAATACGAACTGCTAAAAGATATTATACGTAACTACTGTGCAAATGCCGGAAAACTTAGGCGCATAGGCATTAAGTTGGCCATTATTAAGGCCATGCCTGGGGTGGGCAGTATTTATAACAGTTATATTGAAACCTTCGACTCCATTAGTAAAGATTGTTATGACGTTATTTTAGAGTTGCGTCATACCACAGATCATAAGTCTAAAGATGAGTTTTACGAGGAATTTCACAATAGCCATTTGAACCATGATTCTGACAGTGTATTAACTGAAAAAATCGCATTCTTTTTAGAAAGTGAGAATAAGTCTAAGCTCACCCCTAAGCTCATTATTGCATGTCGTGATATTAGAGACATTTCTTTAAAAATATTAAGTAACGATATCTAACCAACGCTCAAATTTATTTAATAGCCTGTGCATCCAGCATTTAATTGCAAAGGTTATTAAAATCTCCCAATCTTGCACCCCGTCACTTTTTAACTGTTAATTTAGGCCGTACCCAGAGCATAGGCGTTGCTGCGTTGTGATAATGAATGACAAAGTTAAATAGGGGTTTCCCTATCTAGACTATGGAATTCATTGTTTCAGTTTTCTTTAATGGTTACTAAAAGGTGCGTACTATTATTTTAGTACCTTTGAAAATACAATTAATCTTGTGTTGAACGCATACCATTAACTTAATTTTCAAGGGGTCATATTATGGGCTTACAAAGTCGACTAGACACATTAAAAAAAGAATTTACTGCTAATGTGCCTGATGATGCATTGGCTATCATGAACCAAGAAACTGAAAAACTGATTGCCTCTGATATCGTGGCAGATGCCATTAAAGTGGGTGAAAAGCTCCCTAGCGGAAACTTAAAAGACGTTAATAATGAATTGGTGAATATTGATCAGCTGATCGATGGTAAGCCATTGGTGATTAGTTTTTACCGTGGTGGCTGGTGCCCTTACTGTGTTTTAGAATTAAAAGGTCTTGAAGAAGTATCCAGCGAGATTCAAGCACTGGGTGCAAACATTATCGCCATGACACCTGAGTCAGTGGCTAATGTGAAAGAAACCAAAGAAAAAAATGGCGTGACATTTGGTGTTTACTCAGATGAAGGCAGCCACTATGCCAAAGAGCTAGGTTTGGTGTTTACACTGCCTAAAGTACTTCAGGAAATTTATCTGAAATTTGATATTGATGTTGAAAAACACAATGGCGAATCAAAATTTGAGTTGCCTATTCCTACTACCATCATTGTTAAGCCAAACCGTGAAATCGTTTACCTATTTGCTGATGGCGATTACACAAAACGTTCTGAACCTTCTGCCATTTTAGACGTTTTAAAAAGTTTATAAGAGCTAGGCTTAGCTGGGCCACTCGTTATAAACCATGTATTGAATCGGCTGGTGTATTTCATGAATACCCCAGCCGATTTTTTGTGGGTTAATAAAAAGCCCTGTTAATATTGATGGGCTCTTATTTAGAACAGGGTGTCTAGAAAAGGGAATCGAGAAGCTTAAATGTATTCAATATTCACATCTTCACTGTTTTCAATGAGCTCAAGCATATTCTTTTCTACCCAGCGATCAAACGAACATATTTTTTTCCTTAACTCTTTGCCTATTTCGGTTAGCTCATATTCCACATGAGGAGGCACTGTGCCCATGTCCATGCGCTTGACTAAATTTAAATCTTCTAGGCCCCGTAAAGTTTGAGTTAACATTTTTTGTGAAATACCGTCTATTTTTCGCAACAGTTCACCATTTCGCCAGCGACCCGCGGAAAGGGCGTCCACGACCAATAGGTTCCATTTACCGGTTAAGGTACTCAGTAAATACCGGGCAGGGCAAGTGGCGTTGAAAACGTTGGGGGTAGCTTTGGATATATCGCTGGGTAATTGATACATGCGCATGGCCTTATGGTAACTAAAGGGTATGTACTAACATTTTAGTTTCTTAAAAGATAAAAGCAATGGGCAGCCATTATCTGGCTAATGGTTACCCAGATAATGGCTTGAGAATTGAAGTGTAAACACCTCTTTAAAGGCTTTGTGAAAGTAGTCACGATTAAGGATTGCAATCAATGATTCAACCCCGTAAAGTTCGCGGCCTTTTTGAACACTGTAATGTAGTCATATCATGAGTAGTCACCTTGATCCCGCCGAGTGGGTATTTCAAAGTTACGGCCGCGCCTGTAACGATCCAAGATTTTTCGAAGTTTTTTACAGCAATTTCATGGGTAAATCCGATGAAATCCGCTCCATGTTTGTGGATACCGATATGTCAGCACAAAGGGGCTTATTGCGTGGCGGTGTCATGTGGCTGGTGATGCATGCCCGGGGCATGTCGGACACTAAAATACGCGCTCTGGGTGAGAGCCACAGTAAAAAGCAGATGAACATCCACCCCAGTTTATATGGCCAGTGGCTAGACGCTTTAGTGGAAACCCTAAACGCATTTGACCCAGAGTTTAATGACGAACTAGATACCGTGTGGCGGGAGGTTTTAAACCCAGGTATTAAGTTGATACAGAGTATGTACGAAGACTAGTTGTGGTTAAGAAATGGACTTTATGAGGGCAGGTAATATTAACCTGCCTTTTTTGTGCCTCCATTTTGTAATGATCAGTGGTATTATTCTTCGCAAATTATAAAGGTGATAAACATGTCCAAAAGTTTTGAAGTACAAGGAGTGATTCACTCTTTAGGGGAAACCACCGCTTATGGTCAGAATGGTTTCACAAAGCGTGAATTCGTTATTAAGTTAAGTGGTGAAGGGGAAAACCCTGATTACCCAAACTACGTGGCCCTTGAGCTGATTAAAGACAAATGTGCATTGATGGACCAATACCAAATTGGCCAAGAAGTCATTGCCCATTTTAACCTGTCTGGTCGTCTTTGGAGTGCAGCGGGTAAACCTGAAAAGTGCTTCACCAGTTTACAGGCATGGCGTGTAGAAGGCGCTCAAGCTGGGCAAGCCCCCTCCATGGCACCCGCTCATGGTGGTGGTGACTTTGACGGTATGTCTTATTCGGCTCCTGCCAATAATTTTGATGATGAAGTGCCGTTTTAGAGGTCACCAAAGACTGCTTTTGTAAGGTAATTTAATCTAGCCCCTATATTAGGGGCTTTTTTGTGGGCTCTAAAAACTCTGCGCTGGCCAGCAAGGTCAACTGGCTGGACTCGGTACGCCAATGAATGAATGAGCTGAGCTTGTTACTGTAAAGCCTAATGACTGGCATGCATTTGTACTTTTACCATTTCTTTTATGCGTGACAGAAAAATCATCATAAGGCACTAACATGATAGCGTTAAAAACATCGGCATTGGGCATCTTGCTTACCGTAGGGGCTCATAGCCTGTGGGCCAGTTCCCCGGCAACCGTAAACGGCCAAATCACCGATTCCGTCACCCAGGTAGACTCACAACACACTAACGCTCTGCGTGATGTGATTGTGGTGGGCAATAATTGGGATGGCACCATAGATATATACGACCCACACACCCATGAGCGTATTAAAAAACTAAATGCAGTACCAGATAAGGAAGCAAGGTTAGAAGAGCTCACCAGCTCCATTAAGCGCCGTATTACTTCTACTTTCATTAAGGAAGTGATTGGCGAAGGGCATCACCAAATGGTAGATGACATGTTCCCTTCAAACGATGGCCGCCACTTGTTTATTTCCCGCCCAAGTTTTGCCGACGTAGTGGCGTTAGATGTGAACACAGGAAAAATTACTTGGCGCACCCAGGTGGAAGGTTCGCGCTCTGATCATTCAGCCATTTCCCCTGATGGTAAAGTCTTTTTAGTCTCGGCCTCTACCGCGGCTAAAGTGCAAGCCATTGACACGGCCACCGGTAAAATCATTGCCGAGTTTGAATCGGGCGATCAGCCCCATGAAAACACTTACTCTAAAGATGGCAAGCTTATTTACCACGCCAGCATAGGCAAAGTGTATGTGCCTTTTACCAGTTCATGGTTAGATTGGATAAAAGGCGATCGTTATTTTCAAATCGTTGATGCCAAAACCTACGAAATACTACAGCGTGTGGACATGGCCGAAAAACTAGAAGAGTTTGGTACCCCTTGGGTAGACAGTGCTGTGCGTCCCATGGCTGTGGCACCTGATGGTAAATTTGTATACATGCAAATCTCTTTTTATCATGGCTTCTTTGAATACGACGTAGAGCAACAGAAAATTACCCGTAAGCTAGAGCTGCCTATTCCTGAGGAAATAGCACAAATGAGTCTACGTGATTACCAGCTTAACTCGGCTCACCATGGTTTGGCCATGAACAGTGAGGGTACTAAATTGTGTGTGGCGGCGACCATGTCAGGCTACGCGGCTATAGTGGATCGTGAGACGTTTGAATATAAAACCATCCAACTATCCGAAACACCATTAGGGGCCAAGCCTTACTGGTCCACAGAAAGTGCCGACGGTAAATATTGTTATGTGTCGGTGAGCGAACAAGACAGGGTATCGGTTATTTCGTTTGATGATGCCAAAGAAGTGGCGAGCTTTCCTGTGGGGGATCACCCGCAACGTATTCGTACCGGTAAGCTTTTGTTTCATTAATTTTTTATGCTTTAAATAACGAAAAGCCTCTATTGAAAAATAGGGGCTTTTTATTTTATGGTTAGCACTTTTTTACATGTGACTAAGGCTGTCACTGATGGATAGAAAGGTTACTGGGTCAGGCGTTGAGGCACTTAATACTATTGGATTGTAAAAATTTAGCCTCTGGAGCACTCACCCATACTGCATCCTCGAAATTTTTTAGCAGATAAGAGCTTGGTTCTTTGCAATCACGGACCCTTATCATATAGCGTGCAATGCCATATGGATCAACGCGCTTGATAATGCCTTCTTTAATCTCTGTGCCAATTGGAAAAGGCGGTTTGATATCCTGTGTATTTATCCAATTCTCCAATTGATCGCGGTAAAGTATATCGACATTGCGATTCATTTTTTCTAAAGCGTTGAGCATTTCCATGTCGGGCCGGTAACGGCTGTAGGCTTCGAGTTTTTTCGCCAGTTCATAAGCGTCCATTCCATTTCGCCAATGCCGGACGATGGTTTCTGATAGATGGTTTAAATCCAAATTACAGTGGCTGGTGGTATTGATCACGCTGGCGGCGGTTTGTCTAGCGGCAATGAGCACTGCTTGCCGACTGATGGTGGGTCTCTTTGGTGTATTATTTTGCATAACCATCCTTGTTAACGCTTTGTCTTGTGGTTAAAACTTGAAAAGACAACGCATCCTGCGAAAACTCGGTTTTCCTAAATAGGGTGCCGGTACGGTATGAAGTTATTAGAAACAGTAAAACCTATCCACTGCCATTTGGCAGTGGATAGGTTTTTACGTGAAGATTATTGTTGCGGTGAGTAAAGCGTATCAGGGTTATAAAACAGGCAGTGCCCAGTTTGCCTTTTGGCAATGCTTCTCTAAAAAGTCCATAAATATTCGCACCTTAGGCGGCAGGTGCTCACGATGAGGATACAAAGCGTAAATGCCTCTAGGGGTGAGCTCATAATCTTCCAGTACCGGAATCAACTTACCATTACGTAATTCTTCGTGAACGGTGGTTTTTACTAAGGCTGATATGCCTAGACCTTGCAAGGCTGCATCTATGATGGCATCCACCGAATTAATTTTAAGGTTACTGCTAATTTGGTGCTCGGCAGGTTCTTGGGTGATTTTATGGTGGAAGGTGCCCACAATAGGGGATGACAAGATGGATAAACTAATCCATTGATGGTCAATTAAATCGCTGGGAGTTTTAGGGGCTCCATAATTGGCGAGGTATTCAGGAGACGCAAAAATAACCACGGGCGTGTCACATAACTTTTTAGCAATTAAATTAGAGTCTTGAAGTTGGCCGATGCGTACCGTGAGATCGATGCTGTTTTCAACCATATCAATCACCTCATCGCTTAGCTGTAAATCAATTTTCAAAAGTGGGTATAAACTACGCAATTCTTTAATGACAGGTATCAATAATGCGCGCCCAAATGAAATAGGGCTTGAAACCCTAAGGGTTCCGGTGGGCTGGTTTTGGTATTGGCGTAATTCATTTAGGGCGATTTCGGCGCGGCTAACAATGTGCTCACAATGGCGGTAATAAATACTGCCCGCTTCGGTAAGACTTAATTTGCGAGTGGTGCGGTTTAATAGCCGCACTCCTACTTCTTCTTCCAATAGGCTAATTTGCTTGCTAACAGCCGATTTGGCCACCCCCAGTTTTCGCGCTGCTTCAGAGAAACTGCCGGCTGCCACCACCTTCGTAAAGACACCCACCCGCTTTAATTCATCCATGGGCTCACTCCTATCACTAAGCTAACTGTTCTGATTTAGTGGACAGTATTGTTCAATTTAGCTATCTAGTAAAGATTATGGCTACGATTAGAATGGGTTTATGTCATCGGGCAGGTCTAGGAGATAAACATGAGCCACGAACACCTTTTTAGCAAAGTCGATCTAGGGGCCGGCCTAAGCCTAAATAATCGCTTTATCATGGCGCCCATGAGCCGCCAGATGGCCGATAATCAATTGGTGCCCACTGATGACATGGCCAACTATTATGCGCTCCGTGCGCAGGCGGGTTTGATAATTTCAGAGGCCGCTCTTATTTCAAAGGAAGCCCAAGGCTATCCCAACTCCCCTGGGTTATTTACTCAAGAACAAGTGGTTGGCTGGAAAAACATCACCACTAAAGTACACAACAGTGGCGGGAAAATATTTGCCCAATTGTGGCATACCGGTCGAGTTTCCCATTCGTACTTCCATGGTGAGCAACCTATTGCGCCGTCTGCCATTGGCATTGAAGGCACTGTGCCGCACATGCGCGAGCTTGAGTATGGCGAACCGCGATCAATGAATAATAAAGACTTTGAAAAGGTCGTCTCTGACTTCGCTCAAGCGGCTAGAAATGCCAAAAAGGCTGGCTTTGATGGGGTTGAAATTCATGGGGCCAATGGTTATTTGTTGGATCAGTTTTTACATTTTAACGCTAATCAGCGAGAAGATGAGTGGGGAAGAACGCCGGAAAATATGTCGCGTTTATTACTTGAAATAATTGCCGCCGTTAAGCAGGAGATTCAAAATGTTGGGGTGCGTTTATCACCGGCGGCCTATTTTAATATGAATCATGACCCCCGTGATGTGGCTGTGTTTGATTACCTCTTATCTAAACTAAACTTTCTAGAGCTTAGCTATGTGCACACTGGGATTTTTGAAGACCAGCATGTGGATTATTTAGACGGCACGGTGACTCAATACATTCGCCGTCATTATCACGGCACCGTGATTGCGAACGGAAGTTACTCACCAGATGCGGCAAGCAAAGCCGTATCACGAGGTGATGCCGATTTAATTGCAATTGGGCGCCCCATGATTGCCAACCCAGATTACATTGAAAAAGTGAGAACTCAATCTCCCCTTGTTGAATACGACGAGAGCATGTTACTGGAGCTGAACTAGCCAATACTGGCTGGTTTACGTGAAAATTTTACAGGCTGTTTTTTCGGTTTTGTTTTAAATAAACATGTCCGAATTAAAGTTAAAGGTGAAAAATATGAGCCAAAATACATCATCAAAATCGGTTCTCATTAACCCTCTTATTGCAAGAGATGTCAGTGAGCCCCATAGAGCCGCCACACCTCTTGAGCTGTTTTATGACCTTATATACGTGTTGGCCATCGCAAGCCTTGCCGCGGAACTTCATCATGCCATTTCGGCAGCCCATCATGTAATCCATGCCATAGGTATGTACTTTTTTATTCTATTCTTGGTTTGGTGGCCTTGGAATAGTTATACCTGGTTCGCGTCGGGTTTTGATACAGATGATGCCCAGTTTCGCTTGGCTTCTTTTGCTCAAATGATTGGTGTGGTGTTTATCGCGGTGGGCATTAAAGCTGCTTTTTTAGAAAATGATTTTTTAGTGATGATGATCGGCTACGTGATCATGCGGGTGCCTTATATTTTAATGTGGTTGAAGGTGGCCCATGATGATGAAAATTATCGATCCGTGGCTTTTAGGTATGCCATTGGGGTGGCAGGGGTTCAAATTATTTGGACAATCTCTATTTTGTATTTCTCTTCATGGGCCATATTTATCGGTTTGATCGTATTGGAAATGTTGGTGCCTTATTTAGCCGAAAGCACAAAAGACAAGGGTAAAAATACCCACTACCACTTTGCGCACATAGAAGAGCGTATGGGACTGCTTACTATTATTGTATTGGGCGAATCCATCTTGGCGGTGGTGTATACCTTTGAAAAAGCTGTGAGCAATTTAACCGCTGACATTATGAGTTTAGCGGTGGGGGCGGTGTTAATTTTATTTTCCATGTGGTGGTTATATTTTGATGACTTTGTTGAGGAACATTTAGGGAATCAGAAAAAAGCCTTCATTTGGGCCTATGGACATTACTTCGTATTTGCCTTTGCCACTGCTGTAGGTGTGATGATTAGCGTAAATGCTGATGTGATGACGGACTCTGCCAGGGTAAGTGAATTTCATGCCGTGCTGGCTTTGTCGGTGGCCATTGTGGGGTACTTGATATCCGTTTGGTTATGTCATGACTTTTTGATGGAGAAAAAAGGCCCAGCTCGCTATGAGCTCATTGTATTGGCGGTAGTGGTGTTGGCCATCGCCTACTTTACTCAAAGCATTTTATTAATAGGAGTGGCGTTTACCTTCTTGAATATTCTTCGACTAAGGTCTCGTCATAAACAGTTTTCTTTACTAAAAGAAAAATAAGCACATATTTAAAAGATTAAACACACCGCCTTTAGGCGGTACACACTAATAGCATTTAATGTGCTAAGGAGATTCAAATGTTACTGCAAAATAAAATATTTACCGTGTTAGGAGGGTTACTGCTTACACTTCTAATGAGTGCAACAGTACAGGCTCAAAAAAATGTATGGCAAGCGGCTGACGGCGTATATATGTACGGCCCAGGTCAGGGCTTCAACTCCATGTTTGTCATTACAGACGAAGGGGTGGTGGTAATGGACACGGCCAATAGTCAGCATGCTAAAGGTTTGCTAAAGGCCATTAAAACCTTAACCGATCAACCGGTGCGCTATGTGGTGCAAAGCCATAATCACTGGGACCATGCGGGGGGCAGTAAAGTGTTTCAAGACCAAGGGGCTAAAGTGATTGCCCATGAAGAAGCTTATGCTTGGATGAAGGAAAATCCACACTACGATTTGTCGCTTCCAGATGAGACTTGGTCTGGCAAGCGTAAAGACTTGGTGTTAGGCGGTAAAACCATTGAGCTGCATTACATGGGCATGAGCCATGGTTTAGGAATGACAGTGTCTTTGCTGCCTAAAGAAAAAGTGGCCTTCATTGCCGACCTAGTGACCCCTAATCGCGTGATGTTTACCATAGTGCCTGACTTCAATATTAAAGAGTGGGTACGTGCTTTAAAAGTACTGGAGAAAATGGATTTCAATAAAGCCGGTTATTCTCATTCTCATGCAAAAACACCCATAGGGACTATGCAGGATGTGATTCTCACTCGTGAATACATCGAAGACTTGCAGGGAGCCATTATGGCCGAGTTTAAAAAGGGCACACAGTTCTTAGAAATAGCTGGCAACATTAAACTGGATAAATACAAGCATTGGGTAGGCTATAACGAATGGCTGCACATGAACGTTTATCGTGTGATGTTAGACATGTGGATGGGTCCTTACCCATGGCGCCCTAAACACGCTTATGAATAAAAATACTTATTTATAATTTTGTTAAATAAGAAAAGTGAATAAGTACCGATGGGGCCATTACGGCCCCATTGTAATTTCTACCTGCAAGAATTATAAAATCTAAAGTATTAATAAAAGCAATAACTAAAACGTGTCTAGACCTTTTTAAAATTGGTGACGATTTATGGATTACTATAGCTCCAAATCTAATGGCGTGGCTTGTAATACTCAGAGCAAAAGCAGCGTGGGGCGGCGAATATTGAAGATATTTTAATTGAGCCTTCTTTGATATGGAGAATTTAAGCCAGACTTCAGGCTGAAACCTATCAATAGAAAAACGACCCTCACGTGAGGATCGTTTTAATTTGTATTATTTATAATTAGTTTTGTCTATTCTTCTTGAGTCATCATTGCTTGTTGAGCTTGCATTAATGCTTGCTGTAAGCGTTGTTGCAGATCATATGCATTACCCAATGACATGACAATACGATTATTAATGATCGCATTACCCGGTGCTGACTTGTGGTGATTTCCAAATTCGAATGTGACTTCATTAGACCCCACAAAAATATTTGAAATATCGCGATAGCAATATTCTAAGTCCGGTGAAACATAGGCACTAATTTTTTTATTGTCTTCTTGCTGGCTCATATATATTCCAATTACTATGTTTTTTGTTATGACATGATTAATACTTTGACTTGTGAGGGTGCGAGGGTCATGCCAGTGGGGGCATTAGTCATGTTTTGTATCGCTGGCGACAGCATTTTTGTGGACGGTAAGCCACCGGTAAACACTTTAATACTGCCCATCATGCTGCGTGCCGGGCCCATCATCATACCGGACATCACCCCTCCAATGGCGCCGGCATTATCCCCCATGCTCATGGGGACTGTGGTGGCCATATTATGAGCAGGCATCATGGAGATAAAGTGCTTCATGGAACAAGTCGGTGGAAGAGCCATGGGTAGCATAGCGGTATTCGGATAAGGAATAGGGGTAGGTATAGGGCCTGCCGGTGATGGAATGGGCGTCAGGCATACATCAGGCATGGCGAATTGCATGCCCCCTAAAGAGCAGTTAGCAAACATAATGTCTTTCCTTTTTGTTAATTAAAGCCACAGCGTTAGCCCATGTGAATGTGTTCGCCATCAATTTTAGTGTCTTTTTGGCTGACCAAAATGGTGTGCTTTGAATTCATAGTGTAGAGGCCGTCGACCTTGCGACTCATTTGTGCGGCCTGAACTTGATCAGAAATATCAGACTTTCGCACATAGCTATTAAATTTTTGAATGGCTTGTTTGGCCATGGTGCTGATGATATCGCTAAAGCTATGTATGTGCTGTATATGGCTGTGTAATTTTTCGCCTTTAATTAAACCCTGTTGAAATTCGAAGGTGGCTTCAGCGGTTTTTTGTAAGCTCTTTTTAGACAGAAGATTAATTTGTTCACTATGAAGTGTTAAATTTTCAGTGCTGGCAAGTGTTGTGTTCGTAGCCAGCTGAATATTCATTAATGAACTTTCTTCGCGTTGCAAAATGGCAATGACATAAAACTGTTTATGCTGATCTTGGCTGAGCAGTACAATATCATTGATCATGGGTTCCACTAGGCAACTGAAAGCTTTTTGAGTGCTTAATGAACGACCGTTATGTTCAACATATATGTGACTATCTTGAATTTTAGTCACCCGTGCCGAGACATTATTGTCATGGCTAGGTGAAATTGGAATGATATTGTCGCTTTTTAAATTCATTATTTACCCCAAAGCTGCGCTTTTTTTAGTTGTTCGTTCGTGCCTTGGGCAGAGGATCTATTGGCCCCGCTCCAAATGCATTTTTCATCAAAAGCCTCGTGCATTTTAGCCATATAAACATCGGCACCGCTCAGATCACAATCCGATATAAAGCTATTGGAAAGATCGGCATAGATCAATTTACAACGACTGAAAATACACAGAGTGATACTTGCTTCTTTCAGTTGAGCCATTTCTAAGGTTGCCCCACTTAGGTCACAGCCTAATAGCGTGGCTTTTTGCATGCTAGACTGGTTTAAATTAGTCCCCTTAAATTGAACCGCAGTTAGTTTGCTTTCAAATAAATTAGCAAATTCCATGTTGGCACCAGAGAAATTACACTGTTGAATGTTGCTGCCGCTAAACGCACTTTGTTTAAGTTGGCTATTGGTAAAGTTACAGCCTTTTAAATTGCACTCTATTAATTGGCTTTGGCTTAGCTGCATGCCTGAAAAGTCGATGCCGGCCAAATTGGCCTTGGTGACAAAAATCATTTCAAACGTGCATTGGTTTATTCGGTTTTTACGCCATATACAGCTATTCAAGGTTGTTTTTAATAAAGAGCATTGATCAAATTGTGTTTCGGCTAATTGGCATTCATTAAAAACGGCCGTGTCCATGGCCACTTTTAAAAAGGTAGCCGTCGTTAAATCACACTGTTGAAATACCCCGCCATTAATTTTATTGTTAATGAAACGAGCCGACACCAGATTGCACTGCATAAAGTTAAAGCGTGATAGTTGATTATTTTCAAAAAGGCAGTTTATGAATTCTGCGTTAATGAAATTCGCTTCAGTGCATTCAAGGTCGGTAAATTGACAGTCTATAAACTCACATTGATTGAATAAACATTGCTGTAAGTTAGTGTGTGAAAAAGTGCATTTGTTAAAAGTGATTTGGCTGAAAATGCCACCGCTCATATCTTGGTTGTTGAAATTAAACTGACTGCAAGTGAGTTGGCTAAACAGTTCTCCAGCTTTAACTTGTAAACAGAACTCTTCAGCATTAGTCGGGAGTTGAGGAGTAAGAAGTTCCATTATGACGGTCTCCAGTCACGCAGGATAGTGGCATCCATATTTGCATTGTGAAAACGAGTGCCTTTCACTGTGGCACGAATAAAGTCAACACCATAAAGGTTTGCGTATTCTAAATTGGTATTAATGATAATGGCTTTAGCCAGAATCGCTTCCATTAAATTGGCCCCTCTCATGCTGGCATTGGTAAGTGTTGCCTTTCGGAAGTGAGCCTGATAACCCTGGCAACCATCAAAGTTACTGTCGCTCAAATTTGCTCCTGTGAAATTACTGCAAGCTAACTGAGCTCCGTTGAAGTTACTGCCAGTAAGGCTTAGTCCTTGGAAGTTACTTTTATCTAATATGGCATGACTAAAATCGATTTTCTCAAAATAGCTGGGTGCTTGACTATCATCTTGATCTGCACTGCTAACAAAACAATTACTGAGCATGTTTGCATGTTGGAAAGAGGCATTGCGTAAGCTGCTATTGGCCCAGGTAGTTGAAGGCATTATGGTTTGTTTAAAGCTGCAGTCGTGCAATGTGCAATTTATAAAACTGCAGCTTTTCATGGTGGCTTTATCAAAGGTATTGCCAGCCATTGCTATTTCTAAAAATGGCCAGTTATCAATTGTACTGGCGCTAAAATCACAGTGGTTAACTTTCAGCTCCAATGCTTCTGGCTGCTTTATGCTGGAATTGGTGAAGTTACAAGAGGTAAATTCACTTTTAGAGAATTTGCTTTCGCTAAAACTGGCACCAGAAAAATTAGTGCCTTGAAAATAACAGGCCCCTATATTGCTCTTGTCAAAGTTGGCTTGACTACAATTTGCTTTATTTAAATTGGCGCGGGCTAAGATCGCCCCGGAAAAGTTTGCGGCAATTAAGCTGGCGCCACTGAGATTAACTTGTTCCATTAAGCAATTGGAAAAATCCACACCGTCCAGATTTTGTCCCGATAGGTCGAGACAAGCCCAGTCTTGATTGCTCGCATCCTTGTTGCCACTGATAATTGCTAATAGTTTATGACGTTGTTGCTTATCATCTTCGTGGGGGGAAAGGCCTTGGTTGGAGAAATGGGCACCCATGCCATAACCTTCGAGAAATTCTCGTTCTGCTTTGTCTAGTTCGTCTTTAATTTTGGATAATTCGATTTGTTCAATAGTGTCTATCTTTTCTTTGGCTTTTTGTATAGATGTGGAATTAGCGAACATAGGATTACTCAGCATTAGGTGTAATTCTTGCTGAGCGGCTTGAATATCTGGTGATGAATTATCAACTTGTTTTTTTATCTTGTCAGTCTCGAATCGGGGTAAGGCACTCAGTGGTGGGGGCACATCTTGGTTACCAAGGTTTTCTAGTATATTTATTTGCTCTTCAATTAATTTGCGCTGTTCATCACTTAACGAGTTTACAGTATCTGCATTTTTCAGTTGACTGCTTAGCTGTTCTATTTGGGGTTTAATCTCTTTAAGTGCAAGTTGTTTCTTAGAATCACTGAATTTCTCTAATTCTTCAAAAACGGTATCGAGTTTTTTGAAGGAGAAATTAGATAGATCCAAGTCTTTGGGATTTCCAGAGGTGAGACCAGGCAATATGGCTTCTAGCTTACTGGTCAGAAGCTCCGTGCCTTTATCTTGTTTGCTTAGATTATTTATTGAATCTAACTTGGCGAGTATTTCATCTTTTTGGGTGTTACTTAAATTGGGATTGTTAAGTTGTGTTCGCATATCTTGCAACGAATCTTCAACTTTTTTATCAACTACAGATTTAATCGTCGCAACTTTACTTTCCATATTATCCGAAAAATCGCTTTCAGGAATGTTCTCTAAAGCGGATTTCTGTAATAACTGCATTGCACTGGCATCGCCAAGCGGTATTAAATCTTGTGTGTTGAGGCTGTCTTGCAACGGGTCTTTATTTTGTATACGTTGCTCCATTGCATGGCGGTAGTGTGCATGGTTGCGCGGCGTGTCTTTTTGGCTCTCATAAGCAATTAGCATATGGCTGATTTGCTCTGCTTCGTCACTTGTGACAATCATGCCCCCACGCCAAATTAACTGAACGAGATCCTTGTCAGGGAAAAACCATACGGTATCTAAATGCAGTTTAACTTCTTTGAATTGATCGTCGCTCGCTTGTAATGTGTCTTTGATAAAACACCTAGGTAAAAGGCTAGGAAGCTTGCCTGTTTGAAGCGTTTTTTCAGGGTGCATATGATGCAACTCAAATGTTTCATCCCCTTTAAAGAAGCCATCAATCCATTGATCTTCAGCGCCATTCATAAATAAGCGCCAATCCATATCTTGTGGGTACCCAGGGAAAAAATTATCCATGTAACGCTTATCGTAGGTCCCTTGAAAACGACTACGCTGTGGCCAACTGGGGTCTAATGGCGCAAAGCTGGTGGGGGGGTATTGGTCTGTATTATTGGTAATGGTATTTGAGGCTGATTCTAGGTTTGGTAATTGGTTTACGTTGAAGCCCTTACCTGTTGGATTAAGCTCAAAGGCGTCGCCTCCATAGGCGTGCTGGTAATCCAGAGGCATACTTTCAAATTCAGTAGGGGTGCTTGGCAAGCCAAGTTTCCATTCTCGATCACCGAATACATTAATGGTTTTGCTTTGGCCTGCAATTTCTACGCTGGCTTGTCCTGCGTTAATGGTCTGGCCCTTGTTAGCGAACAAGGCACCATTTAATAGCCATTCACCTTTGGGTTTTGGCATGCCCATGTCAAGCATGGGCGTTTCACCCATGCTTGACATAACATCCGCAATGCAATCGTGCTGAAGTTGCACTTTCCCTGTCGATATTCGTATAAACAGCGAGGGGGAGACAACCCAATGAAACTGTTTATTTTGTTCCAGCGTACGCTGGTTATGCATGATCTGCATTGGGCTGAAAACTTTCATGTATACGAGTCCAAAATCTCAATTAAGAGAATACAACGAGGTAACTGGTATCTAGCTTTACGTTTGCTTGGTCTAAATCCAGAGCAATGTTTGCCAGTTCCATGATGCTTTTGTTAAGTTTAATTTCGGTTTGCTCTAATTTTGTCACTTCTTTTTTAATGCCCAGTGCTGGTGCAATCTTGGCTGTTAATCCATTGCCACTGTATTGAAATCCATCATTTGAAATTTCAATTTTTCCGGCAGCATCGAGTTCCATTTCAATCGTCATGGAGGCGTTCATTTTCATGTCGAGTTTAAGTGAGGCCTCTATGCCAATGTCGATAGCGCCAGACATACTAATGGCAAGCGAGGCGGTTCCCTGTGCCTCTATTGAAAATTTACGTTCGCCACCGAAATTAAATGCTGACGTATTTACTTCAGCATATGAGAAGTCCATAACATTGGAGCCCATGCCATCTGATTTAGTGATGTTATGAGTGGCCAGCGCACCTGTATCCATATTATAAGATTTTTCATCTGTGGTAATACTGGTGGTTTCTATTGTCTTGGTTGTGTCGGAGACTTTTGTTTTACCATCAATGGTCCAAGATTTTTCTTTTGTCTCTATTTTTTCAAAGTTACCACTTGAGGGTGATTTAGTGGTCTCTGATCTAGAGAGCAGTTTTCCGGTAGGTCCCCATTTTTTTTCAAGGGAGTATCTATGCTGGTTTTTTTCTAAACTGCGAATACGACCACCTTTAAATGTCGCTTCCACGGTTTTGGTGTCGCTATCTTTGTGTGTGATCTCTAAGGAATTACAGCGATCTGAAATTTCCACGCTGTTACATTGGCTAGAAAATTCATATGAATTTGCTAAGAATGTTTTACTGGTATTAACGTTATCTTTATAAAACGGCAAATCGCTTGTAGCCGCGGGCTTAGGGAACGGATGCTCAGAGCCTGCAAAATCGGCCTTGTTGGTATCGTCATCATTGTCTCCTGAAACACTGGCGATGGTTGGCCAGACAACTTCTTCAAATGCAGGTCCGCCAGTTTTTAGAATGTCGGCGACAGTAACATCAGCCCCAGAAAAGGGTGATGCGATTTGGTTAAGCTGTGAAGCTTGATTGAGATAATTTTCTTCGTAGCTGTTGCCTAAGTTGTAATTCCAGTAACCGCCAAAGTCATAAAGGTTACCATTGTGCCAGTGTAGCTTGTCGCCTTCACGGATTTCTACGCTATCGCCATAGTGACGGGTGAAAATGTATTCCCCCGATGCCTCTTCCTCTTTAGTGAATGCTAAAGTCGTGTTGCTAGAGGGGTCAATAAATGCAGTGTGTTGTGAAAAATCACCACGGCCCTTGAAATAATTTTTTATAGAACTACTGATAGAAGCGTCACTGGCTTCAGTATGGGTTTTAGTAGTTGAATAGTTTTGACGACCCAAAAGGGAGCTGGTAATTAAGGTGCCGTTGGTGGCAATAACGGCATGATGAGGATTTGCATTGGTAACCGGGACTGGGTTTAGGGAGTTTTCAAGCGCATGCTGAATGTAAGGGCAGTTTGGATTGTTATCAAAAAAGGCAATTAACACTTCGGTATTGGGCGTTAAGGGCACATCTACGCTATTGGTGCCTGCTGTGGTCTGAGCCTTTCTTAGCCAAGGGTGCAGTGATGATTCATTTTCAAAGCCTAATAGCTCTGCTTTGTAATCCCCCATGGCATTACGTTGAGCTTGGGTAATAACATCCGTTTCTGAAATAACCTTACCAATTGCATTAGTCGCCACAGGAACAGGGTAGTGGGGCGTAGGACGAAAGCAAACCGAGCTAGGAATTACACTAAATTGGCATGAATAGCTAGGCGCTTTACCTGACCGGCGCGCATTTAAATTTCTTGCTTGGCTAGCCGAGCGAATAACAAGGGCTTTGGAGAAATCGCTGTCATCGGTATCGATAATAAAGCCCGGAAATAAATAGGGTAGTTTTGTTTCACCTGTTGCCAAGTGATGCTGGCAGGTTTTAGATTCTTGCTTAATACGGGCTATATACTCAGCTTCATCTTGAGAATTTATGTCTTGCATTATTTCACAGGCTTGGGTTTTCCCATCTTGATCTGCACTGCTGATGGGGAAGGATGCCGTTATTTGCGTGCCTGAATTTTCGTAGTCGTGTCCTTTAATGGTGGTGTAGCTATTCGTGGGCAATATAAGTTCTTGCCAATCAAGAATTTTAAGCGGTGAGTTGTCTGCTGTGGCATCAGTTGTTTTTAAAGTTATATTAAATTCTTGGTCATAGTGACTGTTGTCAGCAAAAACCATGGTGCTATTAAAGTGATCGAAATAAAACTGAAAACCCCAGTGATCACATAGTCGTGCGATAAAATTAAAATTTGATTCGTTAAACTGACAAAATAGTTTTCGATTAGGGAGCGTGTCGGAGATGGTAAAAATTGCATCACGATCAATTAATAACGAGTCTAATTCAAATTGGTTTTCAATAATCGTTTTAGCATTTAATGAATCGTTCTCATTGAAGTGGATTTCTGAGCGACAATTGGTGTTGGTTCTGTTTACTTTTGGTAGGAATTCAAGAATCCATTTATTGTTAGATTTTGATGCTGATGAAATATACCCAGGAATTTCAATATCACTATCGTAATAATTATCCTCTATTTTACAGATAGTGAAGAGGGCATCGCTATCAATAATGTTAACAATGCTTTTAATATTACTTGGTACTTCCGTAGTGAAAGTATATTTAAATAGCCGGTTCATTTCCTCTATGCCATCAAATTCGATAAGCGTTAATTCAATGTTGTCGACGGTTAACTTAAACGTTGGTGCAGGCATGTTTAAGAAGTCCTTAGCTTTGTAGAGGAAGGGGTGGTCGATCGATAGTATGGATGACTAAGCCAGAGGTCAAGCGATCTGAAGTTTCTGGTAATTTTTGCAAAAAAATTACCCAGCAGCCAAAAAATATGAGTTTTTTTGATATTTGATTTAGAAAAAAATTTGGATTGATGTTAATGGTTTTAATTTTTTATGGTTAAATTCGGTATGTGGCAGTTTATGTCGTCACACTAAAGCACTGCAATGCCCTTTGAATAATGAGTACCACTATTTTCCATTACCATTTAAGCCGCTGTTTATTCAACCGCTGTTTATTAGAGGAATATATTATTATGACAGCAGTGATTTAGTTTTTGTGTGGTGGGGCCATTACCTAAAAAACACCTCGCCTACGCGAGGTGTTTTATTTTGCGTCTAATGCAAAAACACCGACTGATTAATCACCTCAAGGTGGGTGACATTAACCGTAATGAAGTTTGTTAATAAACCGTCACTACTGCTGATCGTGAAGTCGTGGCTGCCTGTTGTGAGAGTCAGGTTCACATAACCTGGCGTTCCAAAAGCATGGGTGCCGGTGACACCCACCAGCTCATTATTCGTATTGGTAATGGTGGCACCGCTAATGGGTTCGCCATTGCTATCGCTGACATTTAAACCAAGGTAACTTAACAATTCCCCTTCAAGTAACGCGGGTTGGCGCACATTTAAATCACATTGAAATGTGGGGTCTTGGTGAATCATTATGTCTGCTTCGCAAGTGGCAATTACGTCGCCGCTGTCAATCTCAAGGTAATTAATAGTTAGCATGGCATCGCCATAATGCAGTGAAGTAAGGAGTATGTCTGCTGTGGCATCGGTAATGGTAAAGGGCGCAGCGGCTATATTGTTGGTGCCCCCTTGAATTGAAAGAGTGGCGGCTAAATTGGCGCTACCACCTACTTCATCACTGACTTGAGGCGGAATATTTATAGATATTTGTGCACTGCCACCGGTTTCTGAAAGAGAGAACTCTGCAATGCCGAGAATGGGCGCAATATCCATGGTAATGCTTCTTCCTGCCACCACATCTTGATTCTCTTGTTCGGGTAATGAGCTGCCAATTAAATTAATGCCATCATAAAGATTAAGAGAGATTTGTTGTGGGCCTGAAGTTAAATCTAAAAAAAACGTAGCAGTATCGTGAGTGTCAGCAATGCTAATAAGTTGCTCAGTCTCACTATTAATACTGATGCCTAAATCGTAACTGGGTTGCGCATTCAGGTAATAAATATCATAACGAGTAAGGGTGCTTATTAAGGAGTGATCCACTACGGTGCTGGTATTGCTAATGTAGTTGATGACAGGGCTTATGAGCATACTTAAGGAGTTGTCCCCTTCATGTACAGTAGCTTGTGTGGTGCCTATGTAATGTAAGTTGTCTTTCACGACATCCAAGGTAAAGGTGTAGTCGTCTGCCACCAGAGACATATTACTGTTAGAGACCACTTGAAAACCGTCTTGCTCAAGGTAAATACTCCAGTTGGCACTTTTGGTTTCTCCGGTGGTGTCTGACGTGGCGAACATCGTGCCGGAGAACAAATAATCAGCGGTGCTGGAATCGGCTATTCCTGTGTTTGCTCGGTTATTTTCACTGAACCCTAGGGTCGCTAAAGTGATACCAGTCTGCGTAATAGGGATTAACGTAATGGTGCTGCCATTGGAAAAATCTCCTATGGCACTTAGATTTAAGGGGGGCTGAGTGATGGCAATGTTGGCAGGTAAGCTTGCTGCGAAACTGGCAGCAACTTCAGCCAGAGTTGTGGCTGCGGGGACTGTACCTGTGGTGTTGTCGAGCGTCACAGTGGACTCATAGGTGGTCATGGTTGAGTCTGTAATTTGCACGCTAAAATGCAGCATGTTAACCCCTGAAAAATCAAAGGGCCCTGCTGCCGTACCCATGAGGGAAGCTGGAGTACCGGGAATATCAAAAGGCGCATTATCAAAATCTAATGCTCGGCTATGGGTGGCTGTTAAATTGTGAGAAAAATTAACGGTATTTTCATCACCACTTTTTTGGTGGGCTTCATTGCCTAGATTGCAGCCGCTTAATCCAACAGCCAGCGCAAGGCTGAATAATAACGATTTTGTTTTCATGGGATTCCTTTCTATGAAAATTAATTTTTAAAATTTAACGCTGATTTTTAATGGCTTCATTTTTAATGAAGTGACCTGAGTGTAGGCACAGAAATACAAGGTTTTGGGCAGCAGGGGTAAAAACAGAAATTGGAATTAGGCCATGAAGGCCATGGTTTAAAAGAGCAGGAAAGAGGTGACTAAAGCGCCATGAATGACATTGAAATGATCACGTTTAAATAAGCAACTAATAACTACAAAGTAATGAGCGCGGGTGAGGCGCTCTTTAACATCTAAGCATTCGCCACTTTTTTCTCTACTTCATTTTCAAGGCTGGTATCCAAAATGCCCGGCCAAATCGGTTGAGTCGCTGCCCCTGTCATTATTTGGGTGAGTTTGCCCACGCGCTTAAAAATAGATTCACTTACCAGTGGCACCTTATGCTTGTCACAAATCTCCCGCATACGTTCATGAGCACGCTGATATTGGCGCACGGTAAGATCGGGAAATACATGATGCTCCACTTGATAATTCAACCAGCCTTGCAGGCCATCGCGCAGATTCCCGCCGCAGTTATAATCCACCGAACCGACAATTTGGTTTAAATAAAAATTAGCGCGATCGCTTGGGTGTTGGTCAAACACATAAATATCATCGCCAGCATGGTTAGGCACGATCACTATATAACTCCAAATGTTAATTACAATCTCGGCAATTAAAATATTAATTAAGGCATAGGCCCATGCTTCTGGGCTAATGAATAAAAACAGTGCGGGCAATACCCCAAAACGAAAAGTGGTGTAGGGCAACCAGCAACGCCACATCACTTGCCAAAAGCGTTTTCTTAACGGTGACCATAAATCAAGTGAGGCGTAGGCAAAATCGGTTTTCTCTTCTTTATTTAACAAACTGTTAAGGGTATTGGGTGCGTAATAAAGTGGTTTCCACACCATGGATATGAATAAAATAATTAGGTATTTAAATGGCTTGGGCAATTTAGAATTTCGCATCCAGTTGGCATTATTTTGCGGTACATCTGGGTCGCCTTTTTCGCCAAGGTTGTAGTGGTGTAATACATCGTGTTCATGGTGCCATGCGGCGGGGTCAACCCAGTCAAGCCAATCGACAATCCGGCGCCAGCCGCGGGCATAAGTTTTACTGTTGTAGCGCTTGGGTGCGCCGGGTATTTTTTCATAGCCACGGTGACTGATGTGATGGGTCACGATGGTCCAGCGGGCGAAACTGGCCGCGGCCAGGCATATTATAGAAATAGGGTTTGGGCCCAGCCAAGCGGTGGCCAGGCCTAGCAAAGCAAAGAGCCACACCAGCATTTCAATTTTTTTAAAATGGGCCAAGTCTTTGGCACCGGTATCCTGCTTTAGGTCGCTGCGTAATGCATCTATATCTTGGGCGAAGGCCTTAAGATCGATGGCGAGAGGGGTCTGCCTCATGGTACAAATTTCTCCATAATGCGAGGGAATGAATGGGCATTAAATTATTGATGGTCATGTCGGCGGATACAGAATTGCCGAGCTAATAAAGCGGCGCCGATTAGACGCTAGCCCCTAAACAAAGGCAAGGTAAATGCCCATATTAATGCGGGTTTTGCTGGTTTTGCGAAGTGATAGGGCACATTCACGGTTAACGGTGCTTCACCGTTTTCATTAACTGCTGCTCAATGGCCTCTAAGCAAACCGTAAGGCTTAACGGCAGCTGTTTATCATAGGGGTACAAGGCATAAACCGGATTGGCGGGAAGTTGATAATCGGGCAGCACGTTAAGAAGCGGCGGCTCAATGGTGGCCAGTTTAAAATCAGGCACCAGCCCTATGCCCGCCCCAGATTGAATGAGCGTGAGACAGGTATAAAATGAATTGGCCCGACAGCGTGCCTGAGTTTGAAAGTGCATTTCATTACCTACATTATCTTTGGCTGTCTTCTCTTTGAAGGTGTGCGTGATGTGTTGACCCTGCCAAGCGTTGGCAATGTAAGCCATGTTGGTTAAATCTGCGTGCTCTGGTTGGGTTGCTGCTTTTTTGAATGAGGGCTGGCGGCTGCACAATACGTCTCTGAATTCCCCTATGCGCCGTTGCTTAATTGCGCTATCGGTTGACTGGCCCACCCGAATGGCCAGATCGATATTCTCGCCTATTAAATCCAGTTGCTGGTCACTGCTAATTAGCTGGGGTTTTAACAAGGGGTACTGCGGCATTAATACACTAATGGCAGGGGCAATTAAGGTGTCCATGAGCGCATTGGGGGCAGTGATGCGTATATCCCCCTGGGGCACTTCCAATACCTCTTTGGCCTGCAGCCATGCCTTATCCGCTATGGAATTGAGGGCTTGGCAGTGTTCAAAGAAATCTTTTCCTGCTGCGGTGAGCGATTGGCGGCGAGTGGTGCGTTTTAACAGTGTCACCCCCAGGGCCAGTTCCAGTGCTTTTAAGTGCTGGCTCACCACCGACTTAGACAGCTGCAAGGATTCAGCGGCCGCCGTGATGGAGCCTGTTTCAACGATATGAGCAAAAACTGACATGTGGCGCAGCTGGTTCATGGATCTTGAATCCGCAATATTGAATAATTGTATGTAAAAACTTAACTATCAATTCTAGTTTGTTTGTTTTTCAGTGGCAATAACCCCATTACTCTATTGCTATCAGTTTAAATTGAATCAATAGAGGAAAAACCATGACGTCATCATTACTAGATAGCCAGAATTTAGAAAGCCACGCTTCAGAAACCCAAAATTTAGAAGTCCATGCGCTGGATAAAGAGCGACTAGAAGCCTGTCAGCAGGGCATAGCGGCTTGGCAATTTGCTTTTAATAAGCAAGATGCCGCAGGCTGTGCTGCGCAATATACAAAAGACTCAGTGATGGATGCCCGACCTTTTGGAACGTTTAAAGGGCGGGATGCGATTCAAAGTTTCTGGCAGGGCATTATGGACCAAGGCTTTGCAGACGTTAACTACTCTGATGTGAAGTGGCAAAAGGCTGAGGGCCGTGGCTTTATATTAACGTCCAGTTGGACCATGAATAACGCCTATGGTGTGGTGCATAAAGAACACTGGGTGATTGAGGAAGATGGTAAGGCACGTTTGTTGAGTGATGATTTTGAAATTCAGGGGGAGCGGTAGGTGTAGGGTTTTCCCTGTCATTTAGTTAGAGAGTTGTGGGATAGACAATGCGCAAGGCATCGGCATTTGTTCCCGACATTGCTCTACTGCCTACGTCCTTGTAGGCAAGCGCTTTCGCTGAAGGCTAACGTCAATGTTGTTATCGTGACAATTTTGAAATACAAGGGGTTCTTTTTGCTTGGGCTGTAAGCGATAAAAATAGAGTTAAGTAGCAAGGCGGCGCTAGGGCATAATAATAAAAAACGTTGAAAGCCTCGCTACATATACCATTCGATTCTGATCTTGGTACTTCCTTAAACGCACCATGTAATGCTCCCCAGTGTCATACAATTTGCCCCATGAAAGCTGCTATTCTATTTTAAGTGTTGAACATGTTAGCGCTGCACGACTTTGCACTTTTTACATTTATCAAGCCAAGCGCAAGTTAGAGTGGGGGTATATGAAGTTCGTTTGTTTCGTCATTTTAATTGTCCTTACTTCACAAGTATTTTCAGAGTGTCGTCTTCGTGTGCGAGTAGCCCATAGCATTCCGCAATATTCTCAAGATACAAATGGCAACTGGCAAGGCTTAGGCATAGAGCTAATAGAGGTGTTATTAAACGAAGCCAATTGCACGCCAGATTATGTGGTGTATCCCTGGAAGCGTTCATTAACGCAATTGCAAGAGGGCAAAGTAGACATGATGGTGAACTTGTCTATTACCGCTGAGCGTAAAGAATATCTGTGGTTTATTGGCCCGCAACGGGATGAAACCATTGTGTTGGTGGTAAACCAATATTCTGATTTTAAAATTAGTTCATTAGATGATTTTAAAGCCCTCAATAATAAAATTGGTGTTGAGAACGGGGCCTTTTATGGGGATGAATTTGACCATAAATACAGAACCGACCCTGCCTTTGCTAGCTTAATTGTTCAAGCGGTGAACACCGATATGTTAATTAATATGCTTAAGGTAAATCGAATAATCGGATTTTTTGAAGACCGATACAGCAGTGCTTATAAAATGAAAACCCTCGCAGAATATAAAGGTGTAAAGACACATTCCTTTTTAGTGAATCAAGGGTTTGTTTATTTTGGGTTTAGTAAAAAATCGGTACCCCTAAAATTACTGGCAAGGCTAAAAAAAGCCTATGAGAGTGCGAATGCCGCAGGTAAGTTTGACGCGGTGATTGAGCGGTATAGGTGAGGTGGTTTGAACTATTCGTTTGGAAAGGGAGCGAGCATTACATCCACAAAACTAGACCTTAACTCTGTGATGTGCATTTTATTATTAAATGTTAAGGCTGCTTAGTATTAGCCAGTACAGTTCTCTTTCAAAGGGGAGGTCCCCTTTACATCGCTCTTGCGCATCCTGCACCCGCGACATTAGTGCCTCCATGCACGTCATCCCCCGTGCTTCCTCTGCCTTCTAATCGCTCAACCCCTTACCGTGCTTCGATTGCCGCGGGCCAAACAGATGTCCATATCTTACGGCCCTTATCCCACTCATTTAGTTAGAGGGTTGTGGGATAGACAATGCGCAAGGCAAGCGCTTTCGCTGAAGGCTAACGTCAATGTCGTTATCGTCACGGTTTTGCTTGGTGCTTTATTGTGACTGTCTGTGTAGTGCAATTAATTATTAGAGGGGTGACACAATTACTTTTATTAAAACTGTATCGATAACAATTGAGGCGTAAGTAGCGCTGAAAGCGTTTTATTTTTCAGCATCTGTAGGCACAGGATGTGCCGGAAAGGTTCGTAGCCCATGGACGGGCGTTTGAACCGGGTTGCTCGATAAAATGAATAAGATTGAAGGTTAAGCGTACGGGCCGACCGCTGGGGTGTGGGGGTAAGTCCCCCGCAAAGGAAAACATATGGCTTCAATTATTCAGTTTGAAGTGATCCTGTTAATTACTCAAAGTAACTATCTTTACGGTTTGGTTTGGCGTGTTATTATTGGCATTCATAGCCAGTACGGTTTTCTTTCAAAGGGGAGGTCCCCTTTACATCCCTCGTTCTTCCTCCGCCTTCTAATCGCTCAATCCCTTACCGTGCTTCGATTGTCACGGGCCAAACGGGCACCGGCAACTGCTCCCTGCGTTGCTCTAACAACCACTTCCCTGTGGTAGTCCTGCCCTACGGCCCTTACCCCACGTCGTGTGGGATAGACAATACGCAAGGCAAGCGCTTTCGCTGAAGGCTAACGTCAATGTCGTTATCGCTATCGTGATGGTTTTAAAATATAAGGGGAAAGTTAGAGTATAATGATTTTCTTAACGTTTAATTAAGGCAAAGCGTACCAAGCTGAAAGGTACTGTGTTGCCTTGTATAAGAATCAACTCAAAAGGAGCCGCTGGTGGCTGAAATAAAGTCCCCCTGTGTTAGAAACTGCTGTTTGGATGATAACAGTATTTGCTTGGGTTGCTTTCGCAGTATGGATGAAATTCTGCAGTGGCGGGACGCCAGTGAGTCGCAACAAGCGGCTATTGTGGTAGCGGCCAAAAACCGTAAGAAGGCCCACGGGCTAAAGTATCCACCTGCTTAAATATTGCACCATCAAAATTCAGACGCTAATACTTGCTTCAATAAAGACGTCATAACAATGAAAAAGACCCACAAAAAAATCGACAACCCCCTAAGGGAATCCCTTACCCGAGTTTGTGACATTGCCCTTGTGAAAATAGAAGGCTTTAAATGGCTGACCCACATGGTGGACTATGATGATTTCCCGCGCTCGTTAAAGGTGGTTTGTGTATTTGATAACCATCAAAATCAAACTCTAGCGCAAGATCAGCATAAGCATGACTACATGTGTGACTTAATTAATCAGGCTTTACTCAAAGAGAATATTAAACTGCCCAATATAAAAGGGCAGGTGAGTTTTGACAGTGAAGAGCGCTGTGATAGTCAGCATGGTGGGAACTGGGCGCGGCGTTTGGGTTGAGTCGTAGGCGTAGACTTTGCTTTGAATAGTATTATTGAAAGCGATGATAGGCCCCCGTTTGGTTAGCCAATACATGCCAGTCGTGTGGTGCTTATCTCGGCTTAGAACGAATAATCTCGGCGGTGCCCTGTGAGACCGAATCCTAAGTAAATGACGATAAGAAATTTTAATAATTTTTTATCTTAAATATGTTATTACCTTGAGAATTTCTTATCCGGGTGATCACGCTTCTACTGGTCAAAAATCGCCTGATCTCCTTTTCTTTTAATCCATAACTCTGCACTACTGACTATTCCCTAATAAAATCAAAACATCCCGCATGGACAATGCTATTTCTTCGGCTGTGCCTTGTTGTTCAGGTTCTTTTCGAACTGGAGCTGATTCCTCTTTTGCAATAGTAGTAGCAGGAACTGTGCAGTGTTAAAGCCAATGTAAGGCGTAGGCGTTGATTTAGTTGCGTGAGTGACTATTGTTTAGGGAGGTGTGTGTGAATAAGCACTTGAGCAGGAGGGGCCTTAATGATGAATAAAATAGTCTTGCTTTGTGCTGTGGTGGCGCTATTTTTCATCGTGCCGGTCAATGCTCAAGAATGCCAGACCCTTCGAGTAGCGGGGGCTGTTGGGTGGCTGCCTGTCACCTATATTAATAAGCAGACACAAGAACCTGAAGGCATAGCTTATGACTTCGCTAGGTTTATCGGAAAACGGCTGAAGGTTCCTGTGGATATTCAAGCCACTCTTCCTTGGAAGCGAATGCTTGTGTATCTGGAAAAAGGAATAATTGATATGAGTGCCGCCATGTACAAGACAAAAGAAAGGGAAAAGCTGTATCAATACACAGATCCGTACTTTGTAAATACAGCCCATATTTTTGTACGAAAAGGCAAGGAATTTCTTTTTACTCGATTTGAGGATTTGATTGGCCTTACAGGCGGCATACCACCCGGTGGAAGTTTTGGCGATAAGTTTGATACCTTTGCCAAAACGCACCAGTTAAAGTTTGAAGGAGTCGATAATAAAGATCAGAGATATCGAAAGCTGCTAAATAACCGAATTGACTATTTCATTCAAGATTACCTGGATGGCATGATGTTTCTTCAGCGGGATGGTCAACATGATAAAATTGTAGCCTTACCTCACCCGGTTTCGACTACCAACGTATATTTTTCGTTGTCCCGTAAATCCCCTTGTGTACAGCTAATTCCAAAAATAAATGAGATTATTAAACAGGCCAAGGTGAATGGGGAATTGCAAGCGATTATTGATAAGTACGTTCATTAAACGAGTCAATTTTATTGGTGTGGTGCTAGGGGTGAATTAAGCTTTATTGGAATAATATTTGTCTTTATCGGTGTTAAATGGAAATGAGATAATAGTATGAAAAGCCCTCTACTAACGTTTATTGTTCTATCTTTAATGGGGTCTTCAGCATTCTCCGTACAGCTCGTTGAAATCTATACCCACGATATTCTCCCTCCATTTTCTTTCAAAGATGATAATGGAAAATTAACCGGAATTTATATCGAAATAACCCGAAAAGCTATTGAACGAATGCCTGATTATTCGGTTACATTTAAAGTTGTTCCATGGCCTAGAGCCAAGCAAAAAACAAAATCAGGGGAAGCATTTGCCATATTACCTCCGTATTTTCATGCACATGATTGGCTAACGGATGACACAAAAAAACCGTATATTTGGCCATACTCGCTAAAACTCCACCACCAGTCTGATGTGGTGATCTGTAACCATAAAATTGCTGAGACTCCCCGAGCTAATTTTCCAGATGATTATAAAGGGTTAAGATTTGCAATGTTTCGGGGCGATGGTCGTGCAGGTGTTCGGTTTGCAGAAATGACTAGAAATGGTGATATTAAATTACAAGTGGTCCAAGACATAGAGCAAGTGATTAGGGTATTGCAAAACAACAGGTCAGATTGCACTGTCTATTCAGAATTAGCCTTTGCTTGGAGTATTAAGAAGTTAAAGAATTCAGGTATATATCAAACATTCTATAAAGGGTTAGATCTAGTAAAAGTAGCAACTATCAATACCAATGCTGGTTATCTAGGCTATACCGATGTGGACGATGAAAAGAATTTTCCCTTTAAGAAGGATTTTTCAATCAAGTTTGATATTGAAATTTATAAAATGAAGAGAAATGGAGATATCGAAAAAATAGTTAAGAAATACACTGAGCACTGATCAATATAATAAGGTGAATACTGATTCACAAAATTAAACAGATATAGCTAGTTAGGTTAATGCCATTCGGGTCAGGTCTTGCCTTTTGCCTTTTCTTGAAAACCAACTAACCTTTATTTAAGTCCTTAAATAAAGGTTGCCCCATGTCGCGCCCCCTAAGAATCGAGTTTCAAGGTGCTCTTTACCACGTAACCAGTCGTGGTAATGCTCGGCAGGATATCTACCTAACGGATGCCGACCGGCAACAGTTTTTAAATGTACTGGAAAATGTTTGCCAGCGCTTTAATTGGGTAGTACATGCCTATTGCTTAATGAGTAATCACTACCATTTATTAATTGAAACCCCAGATGGCAACCTATCAAAAGGCATGCGCCAGCTTAATGGGGTTTACACGCAAGACTTTAATCGCAGACATAAACGGGTGGGGCATGTATATCAAGGGCGCTATAAAGCCATATTGGTGGAGCAGCAAGCTTACTTATTAGAGCTAGTGCGTTACCTCGTTTTAAACCCAGTGCGGGCACAAATGGTACGCAGTGCTAAAGATTGGAAATGGAGCAGCTATCGCGCAACAGTGGCTCAAGTGGATAAGCCAACTTGGCTTAATACCGATTGGATACTGTCCCAATTTGCTAAGACAAAAAAGGTTGCCATCAAGCAATACCGAGAATTTGTTAAAGCGGGTAAAAACCAGCCTAACCCAATAGACGAATTAAAGAATCAGCTTTACCTCGGGTCTGATCAATTTGTAGAAAAGATGCAAGATAAAGCACTCGCCATGGATGTTGATTTAAGCGAAGTGCCAAGAGCGCAGCGCACGTTGGCAACCTTTACCTTGCAAGAAATTATGGATAAAAACCCTGATCGTAATAAAGGTATATTAGAGGCCTATGAGTCAGGGCAGTTCAGCATGAAGGAGGTGGGTTTACAGTTTGGGTTACACTATTCCAGAGTGAGCCGAATAGTGAATGGCGCAAAAGGCAAGACCTGACCCCAGCTCCGAACTCAGTAAACTTTTTCATATCGGCACACAAGCAATGTCGCGTAGCAGTCTTAGTCGTATAAATAACGACCAGCCTTGGGAGTTATATCAAGCGTTATTTTATAAAATTTTGGCTCGATGCCAGCCTATTTCGGGAAAGCACTCGTTTCGTTTTCACAATAAACTTTATTCAATGGACGCATCTACCATTGATCTTTGCTTGAGTGTTTTTCCATGGGCCACATTCCGTCAAACAAAAGGTGCTGTGAAACTTCACGCAGTACTCGATCACGACGGACTACTTCCCACTTTTATTGATATCACCGAAGGAAAAACTCATGAGGTGAATATTGGTCGGGGAATAAAGTTACCTAAAGGCAGTATTTTAACTATGGACCGTGGATACATTGATTATGAGTGGTTTCAAGAGCTGACAGATCAAGGTGTATTTTTTGTTACGCGTGCTAAAAAGAATATGCGCAGCCGTATTGAAATACGAAATAAAGTGAATAAAAAGTCAGGCGTTTCCAGCGATCACTCAATAGCATTAACCAGCAAAAATGGTCAAGCACATCAAGGTCTTTTACGAAAAATAGGTTACCGTGATCCCATCACGAATAAACAATATTATTTTTTAACCAACAACTTCAAATTGGCAGCAAAAACCATCGCTGATATTTATAAAGATCGCTGGCAGATAGAGCTATTTTTTAAATGGATAAAGCAGAACTTGAAAATAAAAAGCTTCATCGGAACGACCAAGAATGCGGTAATGAGTCAAATCTGGGTAGCACTGTGTACTTATTTGCTGATTCATTACTTCAAGTGGAGTAATGGCTTGCACCAGTCAGCCCTTCAAATTGTCCAGCGTCTTCAACTAAACTGGTTTGATCGGCGGTGTGTTGTAGATCTATTTAAACCACCGAAACCCTCGCCGAATATAGAATTAACGATGGGTTTAGACTTTTGAAAACTACGGGACAGCAGTGCTTCTGTAACAACACAAATAATTACACCTCAAAGGTTTTTTGTATTAATTCAATTTTATAGCCATCGGGATCTTCAACAAACGCAATAATTTCACCACTGCCTTTTAATAATCCAGCGTCACGAACAACGCTCCCTCCTAATGCCTTAATTTTTTCACATGCCTCATAACAATCATCAACACCAATCGCAATATGGCCAAACGCATTACCCATGTCGTATTTTTTATCACCATAATTGAATGTTAACTCTAAAACACAGGTTTCTGATTCTTTACCATACCCCATAAATGTAAGTGAGAATTTTTGCTCTGGTTGGTCAAACGTTCGTAGTACATCCATACCCATCACATTGCTATAAAATGCAACAGAACGCTTAATGTCAGAGACTCTTAGCATTGTGTGTAGTATTCGATTCATTGTCAGTAACCTTTAGACC